>NZ_JBVJKN010000007.1:18670-272150 GCF_055585225.1 Streptomyces sp. NPDC053673
CTCGCCGAAGATCATCGCGGTTTCGGTCGAGGCGTCCTCGCTCAGGTCGTAACGCGCGAGCTCCTGGCCGTCCGCCTGGTTGACCACGCGAATGAAGGCATTGCTGACCTGGCCGAACGTCTGGCCACGGTTGTCGGCATCGTGGATCGAGACCGGGAAGATGATCTTGTCGCAGTGGGCCGGCACCTTGGAGAGGTCCACGATGAGCGACTCGTCGTCCCCCTCGCCCTCGCCGGTGAGGTTGTCACCGGTGTGCTCGACCGAACCCTCCGGGCTCGTCAGATTGTTGTAGAACACGAACCACTCGTCACCGAGCACCTGCCCCGACTGGCAGAGCAGCGCGCTGGCGTCGAGGTCGAAGGGGGCTCCGGTGGTGGAGCGTGCGTCCCAGCCGAGCCCGACGAGGACCTGGGTGAGGTTAGGTGCGGCCTTGGAGAGGGAGACATTGCCTCCCTTGGCGAGCGTGACGCCCATGACGGTGAGTCCTCCCCTGGATGTACGGAATTACAGGCGCGTCCGGCGCCGCACGGATGGTGTGCGGCGCCGGACACAGCGGTGATGTCGGCTCAGACGTTGACGCCGAAGTCCTGCGCGATGCCGCGCAGACCCGAGGCATACCCCTGGCCGATGGCGCGGAACTTCCACTCCGCTCCGTTGCGGTACAGCTCACCGAAGACCATGGCGGTCTCGGTCGAGGCGTCCTCGCTCAGGTCGTACCGGGCGAGCTCCTCGCCGTTGGCCTGGTTCACGACGCGGATGAACGCGTTGCGCACCTGGCCGAAGGACTGCTGGCGGGTCTCGGCGTCGTAGATCGAGACCGGGAACACGATCTTCTGGACGTCGGCCGGGACACCGGACAGATTCACCTTGATCTGCTCGTCGTCGCCCTCGCCCTCACCGGTGAGGTTGTCGCCGGTGTGCTCGACCGAGCCGTCGGGGCTCTTCAGGTTGTTGAAGAAGACGAAGTTGCCGTCGGCGGTGACCTTGCCCTCGGCGTTGGCCAGCAGGGCACTGGCGTCGAGGTCGAAGTCGGTACCGGTGGTGGTACGGACATCCCAGCCGAGACCGACGGTGACCGCGGTCAGGTTGGGGGCGGCCTTGGTCAGCGAGACGTTGCCGCCCTTGCTGAGGCTGACTCCCACGAGTCCTCCCATATGGTTTTCAGGGGCAGCGCCCCCGTCGTGCGTTGGCATTCGGATCAACGACTGGATCCTAGTGACCGGTTCCCGGACGAAACAGTCTTTCGGCCGGGGGTTCCGGGGGTGTCCCCCGGGAAAGCACAGCGGCCGGGGGTTCCGGGGGGTGTCCCCCGGAAAAGCACAGCGGCCGGGGGTTCCGGGGGGGGTGTCCCCCGGGAAAGCACAGCGGCCGGGGGTTCCGGGGGGTGCCCCCCGGAAAAGCACAGCGGCCGGGGGTTCCGGGGGGTGCCCCCCGGAAAAGCACAGCGGCCCGGGGCCGGGGAGTCACAGAGTGTCGAGGGCCTTGACGTAATCGGTCAGGTCCCGCGCGTCGGGCAGGGCGTTGACCACGGTCCAGCGCACCACGCCCTCCTTGTCGATGATGAAGGTGCCGCGCACCGCGCAGCCCTTGTCCTCGGCGAAGACTCCGTACGCCCGCGAGACGTCGCCGTGCGGCCAGAAGTCCGACAGCAGCGGGTACTCCAGGCCTTCCTGTTCCGCGAAGACCCGCAGGGTGTGGATGGAGTCGCTGGAGACGGCGAGCAGCTGGGTGTCGTCGTTGACGAACCGCGGCAGCTCGTCGCGCAGTGCGCAGAGCTCACCGGTGCACACGCCCGTGAAGGCGAAGGGGTAGAAGAGCAGCACCACGTTCTTCTCGCCACGGAACTCGGCGAGGGTCACCGTCCGCCCGTGGTTGTCCTTCAGCTCGAAGTCCGGGGCCAAGGTGCCGACCTCGATCGCCATGACTCACGCATCCCTTCACTGGCCGCTCCGGCACCGGTCCGTGCCGGTGGCGTCCACCCTACGCACAAGGCCCCCGCCGACGGTCGTCGGCGGGGGCCCTCTACAGCTGCGCCTCAGCGCTTGGACTTGGGCGTGACCAGCCTGCTGCCGGTCCAGTCCTTGCCCGCATTGATGCTCTTGGTCTGCGACAGGCCCGCCGTCTGGGAGGCCTCGTTGATGTCGCTGGGCTCGACGTAGCCGTCACGGCCGGTCTTCGGCGTCAGCAGCCAGACCGTTCCGCCGTCGTCGACCAGACCGATGGCGTCCACGAGAGCGTCCGTAAGGTCGCCGTCCTCGTCGCGGAACCAGAGCAGGACGACGTCCGCGACGTCGTCGTAGTCCTCGTCGACGATTTCCTGGCCGATCACGGCCTCAATGCCCTCACGGAGCTCGTGCTCGACGTCATCGTCGTAGCCGATCTCCTGGACCACCTGTCCGGGCTCGAACCCCAGCCTCGCCGCCGGGTTGGTCCGCTCCTCCGCGTGGTCCGCGGTCGCGCTCACGGCTTGCCTCCTGATCTTGTTTCGGAAAATGCTTCAGCCGCGCGCGTACGCGAGGCATTGGCCGTAGTCCACACGGGCGGGACGGATCGCGCAAGTACCCGGCCGTTGAGACCGCCGAAACGGTGACGTTTACGGCCGTCTCGCCGCAACTACCGGCCGGGGCTCCGTCCGCCCTGGTGAGATCCACTCACCCCTTCGCCACCTTTGTACGCTTCCGAGCCCGCGGTCCGCCAATCGGGGGCGGTTGGTTACCGTTCGGTAGAGATGACGTTTTGCTCCCCGGGGGTACACGATGGTGACCGGCGAAACGACACAGCAACCGACCAGCGAAGGAACAGCGTGGCTTCCGGATCCGATCGCAACCCGATCATCATTGGCGGCCTTCCGAGCCAGGTCCCGGATTTCGATCCGGAGGAGACCCGGGAATGGCTCGACTCGCTCGACGCCGCCGTGGACGAGCGCGGCCGTGAGCGCGCCCGCTACCTCATGCTGCGTCTGATCGAGAGGGCTCGCGAGAAGCGCGTGGCCGTGCCCGAGATGCGCAGCACGGACTACGTGAACACCATCGCGACCAAGGACGAGCCGTTCTTCCCCGGCAACGAGGAGATCGAGCGCAAGGTCCTCAACGCGACCCGCTGGAACGCCGCGGTGATGGTGTCGCGCGCGCAGCGCCCCGGAATCGGCGTCGGCGGGCACATCGCCACCTTCGCCTCCTCCGCCTCCCTCTACGACGTGGGCTTCAACCACTTCTTCCGGGGCAAGGACGAGGGCGACGGCGGCGACCAGATCTTCTTCCAGGGCCACGCCTCGCCCGGTATCTACGCGCGCGCGTTCCTCCTGGACCGCCTCAACGAGACGCAGCTCGACGCCTTCCGCCAGGAGAGGTCGAAGTACCCGAACGGTCTGTCGTCGTACCCCCACCCGCGGCTGATGCCGGGATTCTGGGAGTTCCCGACCGTGTCGATGGGCCTCGGCCCGCTCGGCGCGATCTTCCAGGCCCGGATGAACCGCTACATGGAGGCGCGCGGGATCGCGGACACCTCCGCGTCGCACGTCTGGGCCTTCCTCGGCGACGGCGAGATGGACGAGCCCGAGTCGCTGGGCCAGCTGTCCATCGCCGCTCGTGAGGGTCTGGACAATCTGACCTTCGTGGTCAACTGCAATCTGCAGCGCCTCGACGGCCCGGTGCGCGGCAACGGCAAGATCATCCAGGAGCTGGAGTCGCAGTTCCGCGGCGCCGGCTGGAATGTGATCAAGCTGGTCTGGGACCGCTCCTGGGACCCGCTGCTCGCGCAGGACCGCGACGGCATCCTGGTCAACAAGCTGAACACGACGCCGGACGGTCAGTTCCAGACGTACGCCACCGAGACGGGTGCCTACATCCGTCAGCACTTCTTCGGCGACGACCACCGGCTGCGCGCCATGGTCGACGGCATGACCGACCACCAGATCCTGATGCTGGGGCGCGGCGGCCACGACCACAAGAAGATCTACGCGGCGTACTCGGCGGCCCGCGCCCACAAGGGCCAGCCGACCGTGATCCTCGCCCAGACCGTCAAGGGCTGGACGCTCGGACCGAACTTCGAGGGCCGCAACGCGACCCACCAGATGAAGAAGCTGACGGTCGACGACCTCAAGGGCTTCCGCGACCGGCTGCGGCTGCCGATCACCGACAAGCAGCTCGAGGACGGCCCGCCGCCGTACTACCACCCGGGCCGTGACTCGGAGGAGATCCAGTACATGCACGACCGCCGCAAGTCGCTGGGCGGGTATGTCCCGACCCGGGTCGTGCGGTCGAAGCCGCTGGTCCTGCCGGACGAGAAGACGTACGCGGCCGTGAAGAAGGGCTCCGGTCAGCAGTCGATCGCCACCACCATGGCGTTCGTCCGGCTGCTGAAGGACCTGATGCGGGACAAGGAGATCGGCAAACGGTTCGTGCTGATCGCGCCGGACGAGTACCGCACGTTCGGAATGGACTCGTTCTTCCCGAGCGCGAAGATCTACAACCCGCTGGGCCAGCAGTACGAGGCGGTGGACCGTGACCTGCTGCTCGCGTACAAGGAGTCCCCGACCGGTCAGATGCTGCACGACGGCATCTCCGAGGCCGGCTGCACGGCCTCGCTGATCGCCGCCGGCTCGGCGTACGCGACGCACGGCGAGCCGCTGATCCCGGTCTACGTCTTCTACTCGATGTTCGGTTTCCAGCGGACCGGCGACCAGTTCTGGCAGATGGCCGACCAGCTGGCGCGCGGCTTCGTGCTGGGTGCGACCGCGGGACGTACGACCCTGACCGGTGAGGGTCTGCAGCACGCGGACGGCCACTCGCAGCTGCTGGCCTCCACGAACCCCGGCTGTGTCGCCTACGACCCGGCCTTCGGTTTCGAGATCGCCCACATCGTCAAGGACGGTCTGCGGCGGATGTACGGCTCCGACGACGAGCACCCGCACGGTGAGGACGTCTTCTACTATCTGACCGTCTACAACGAGCCGATCCAGCACCCCGCTGAGCCGGAGGACGTGGACGCCGAGGGCATCCTCAAGGGCATCCACCGCTTCAAGGCGGGCGAGGCCGGTGCGATCCCGGCGCAGATCCTGGCGTCCGGTGTCGCGGTGCCGTGGGCGCTCGAGGCCCAGAAGATGCTCGCCGAGGAGTGGAACGTACGGGCCGACGTATGGTCGGCGACGTCCTGGAACGAACTGCGGCGCGACGCCGTCGCGGCGGAGGAGCACAACCTGCTCCACCCCGAGGAGGAGCAGCGCGTCCCGTACGTGACGCAGAGGCTCAGCAGCGCGGAGGGCCCGTTCGTGGCCGTCTCCGACTGGATGCGGTCGGTGCCGGACCAGATCTCCCGCTGGGTGCCGGGCCGCTACAGCTCGCTGGGCGCGGACGGCTTCGGCTTCGCGGACACCCGCGGTGCCGCGCGCCGTTACTTCCACATCGACGCGCAGTCGATCGTGCTGGCGGTGCTCACCGAGCTCGCCAAGGACGGCAAGGTCGACCGCTCGGTGCTGAAGCAGGCGGTGGACCGCTACCAGCTGCTGGACGTGGCGGCGGCCGACCCGGGTGCGGCGGGCGGCGACGCGTAGCTTCACGTGCGGGGGGACTTCGTCCCCCCGCACACCTTTACGATGCGCCCCATGAAGGAACGAACGGCCCAGGTCCGCTGGGAAGCGCGTACGCAGGGGCCACTGATCGTGCTCGCCGTGGTGTTCGGCGTCGCGTACGCCGTGCCGATCGTGGCGCCCGACGCACAGCGCTGGGTGCATCAGGTCTGCATCGTCGTGGAGTGGGTGGTGTGGGGCGCGTTCGCCTTCGACTACGTCGTACGGCTGACGCTGGCACCGTACAAGCGGCTGTTCGTCCGCAAGCATCCGCTGGATCTGCTGGCGGTGATCCTGCCGCTGGTGCAGCCGCTGCGGCTGCTGCGGGTGGTCTCGACGCTGCTGCTGGTGGGGCGGCGGGCCCGGATGGCGCCGCAGATCACCCTGACCACCTACGTGGCGGGGGCGGTGGTCGGGCTGATGATGTTCGGCTCGCTCGCGGTGCTGCATGTCGAACGGGACGCGCCCGACGGGAACATCAAGACGCTGGGTGACGCCGTGTGGTGGTCGTTCACCACGATGACGACGGTGGGATACGGGGACCACGCACCGACGACGGGCCTCGGGCGGGTGCTCGCGGTCGGGCTGATGCTGTCCGGGATCGCCCTGCTCGGTGTGGTGACGGCGAACATCGCGGCCTGGTTCATCTCCCGCTTCGAGCTCGACAACGCCGAGGAGCGCCGGCAGACGGCGCTCCTCGAAGCCCTGACCAGGGAGGTCCAGGAGCTGCGGGCGGAGGTGGCACAGCTGTCGGGAGCGACGCGTGCCGTGCCCGACATGCCCGGGCAGGCCCCTACGTCTCCCACACCTTGAACGCCCGCACCTTGTACGGGGATTGCGGCACCCAGGTGCCGCCGCCCGGATACGTGTCGAACTCACCCGTCTCCGCGCACTCCGCCGACTGATAGGTGGTGACGGGCCGTCCGGTGCGGTTGGCGAGGGCCTGGACGGTGGCGCCTTCGGGGAGCGCGACGCAGGACTCGATGTCGAGCCCGGACAGGTCGTACACGTGCCTGGTCCCCTTGAAGCCGGGCTCCTGCCAGAGGCACAGCTCGCCGGGGCCGCAGGCGCCGGCCGTGGCCCGGGGCGAGGCGGAGGCGGAGGCGGAGGCGGAGGCGGAGGCGGAGGGCGCCAGAAGAGCGGTCGCCGCCAGGGCGGCGGCGAGGACGGTCGTACGCATGGTGGATCAACCCCCGTGTCGTCGTGGATCACTTACCCGCACTCTGACCGGTGGTGACGGGGACGCGGAAGGGCCGCCGTGGACGGTCACCCGGATAGGCGACAGCCCCGCCGGAAGGTCCCCCTCGCGAGAGTGGTGAACTCCCCAGAAGGGGTTATGTGCACCATCCACCCAGTCCGCGACTGGTCAACCAGCCCTGAACCAGGCCCCTCAGATACCGGGACGACGGTTGCCGCCGGACGGCGCGGCGGCCTCCTGCTCAACCAGCCGCCGCTGCATCTGCCGCAGCACAGTGGCCGCACGCCGATCAAGCTCGGCCTCTGATCCGGGCTCCCCGGAAACTTGGACGTACAGGACCACTTCGTTCTTGCGACCATTCAGGGCGACGTAGGCGACGTTCAATTTTTTGCCCTCATCGTCGGTAACTTGGCTCCCCACCTCGGACACCACCTCGTCAAGGCCGGACACCTGCGGAGCCGCACCCTCGCGGATACCCTCGAAGCGCCGCTTGACTACCCGCTGAGTCGGGCATCGATGGAGCGATTCTTCGACATCATCCACGTACGCTTCTGCCATAGCCGCGTTCTCGAATACACGCGCACCAGAGACCGCATAGCTGGCGGGTTCCATACCTTCGGCGTCGCGCTGCAAGGATGCGAGTGTGCCCGGCCGGTCGGCCTTACTGATCAGCTCGCAGTCCTTCCGTGCCACCACTTCCCCAGCGGGGTCCAATTCGCCGACTTCAGCGAAGCCGGTTCCCCATTCCTCGGCTTTCGCAGGCACATTTGACACGAGCTCGCGCGCTTCCGCGATCGACATGACCTTGGAACCGGGGCCCCTCAGCAACAGCAACCCCAGCACGACCCCCGACACGACTACCACGCCAGCGACGACCATCGTCAGGAAGCGCCGCGAACGCCACCTTGACGGGCCTTGCTTGATGTCAGGGCGACTGGCGGCACCCCCTGGCGGAGGGGTGGGGGACAGCGGACCGGTGGGCGGTCCGGGCGGCGGTTCGGAAGGGGGCCCAGAAGGCGGTTTCGAGCTCACACGATTCATTACCACCAGGAGCAACAGTGCTCCGTCCGCCGATCGAGCGAAAGAAGGCCAAGGAATGTTGCTGGGCAAGTGGATGACCAAGCCAGCCAGGCGCCTGGAGGTCTCTTTCCTGCACAGGGGTCATATTTCGACCAGCCGTAGGCTCAGCCTCGGTCACCCGGCAAGACCCTCCCCGCTCCGGAGCAACTGCCGCGGCGGCGCAGCGCTCATCCGAGGACACCGCTGCGCCGTTGCCCGAGGCCCCGGAGACCGCCGTGCGCGGGAGGGGGCCTTTCGTCATGCCCTGGCAGGCCCGCTGCTCTGCGGGGCAGACCTCCCGGGCCCGAACCCCGGGGGCACTGCTCGCCGTCCATCTGCGCCGCTCCGCCGAGTCGGACGAGGAGGTCGCCCGGCTGATCGCCGACCGCGAGGGCCTCGACGTGGACTCCGGCCCCCGGCCGCGGGTCGCCGTCGCCGCGTTCACCGGAGTGATGCGGGTGACCGGCCGGCTCTGGGGCCAGGGCGAGGACCCCAGCATGGACGCCATCCGGGAACTGACCGAGAGCTACCTCGATCATCTGGCTCCCGCGCTCGCCGCGGACTGGCGTTCATCAGCCGCCCGTTCGACGGCTCCGGGCACACCAGAGCGTACGACCGGTGCACACGGAAAGTAGCCGCACGCCCCTCTCCGCCCCTCGGACGCGTGATCTGTCTCACGGTCTTCGCGAGCGTCCCCGAGCGGCCCCTAGGCTGTCCCCTCAGTGACTGCTTTCGACTCCTCCCCCACACTGAACGTCTGGCGCGCCCTCCTCGCTCTTGCCGTCGTCTTCGTGCTGCTCGCCACCACCGGTTGGACCGCCGTACGACATCAGCGCGGTCCCGGAGAGCCCAGAGACGTCGCACTCGCCGCCTGGGACCACGCCCGGATAGGCACTCGTGCGCTGCCCGACCCCGACTCGCCGCCCGCTCTGCTGGCCGGATTCTTCGCGTCCGTCAGCAAGCAGCAGGCGGCCGCGCTGGCGGACCGCCACCCGCTCGTGGTGGGCAACCTCAACGGCGCCCCGGTCACACTGCGCTACCGGGCCAACCGCGTCGCGCTCGCCCAGGCGCGCCAGGTGGAGCAGTCGCGGATGCACGACAGCAGGCTCTCCACGGACGGCCGCCGCGAGGCGGGCCGGCGGATGCACCGGTACGAGTCGCTGCTGAGCCCGGGCCGGCAGATCCTCGCCTTCGACCCGTCCGGCAAGGGCCGGGTCGCCGAGGTCTTCGGCAGTCTCGACCGCGCCCAGCGGGTCTCGGTGATCGTCCCGGGCGTCGACACCACTCTCCTGTCGTTCGAGAAGACCCGGCGCAAGTACACGGCCCCGGTGGGCATGGCGCAGTCGCTGTACGCCGCGGAGCAGGCCGCCGCCCCCTCCGTCAGTACCGCGGTCATCGCCTGGGCCGACTACACCTCGCCGGCCGGGATCGGGCTGGACGCCTCGACCGGACGGCTCGCCGCGAACGGCGCCGATCGGCTGGTGGCACTGACCACGGCGCTGCCCGGCCGCGACACCAAGGTGTCGTTGTTCTGCCACAGCTACGGCTCGGTGGTGTGCGGGGTCGCCGCCCGTGAACTGCCCGGCCGCGTCGCCGACATGGCTGTCGCCGGCAGCCCCGGCATGCGCGCCGAGAGCGCGGCCGAGCTGCGGACGAAAGCGCGGGTCTGGGCGATGCGGGACAGCGACGACTGGATCCAGGATGTGCCGAATCTGAATGTCGGCGGGCTCGGCCACGGCCCCGATCCGATGGCTCCGGACTTCGGCGCGCGGGTGCTCTCGGCGGCGGGCGCGATCGGTCACACCGGCTATTTCGAGCCGGGTACCGAGAGCCTCAGCAACTTCGCCGAGATAGGCATCGGTTCGTACCGGAAGGTCAGCTGCGCGGACGGCAACAGCGCGTGTCGCAGTGGAATTTACGGTGCGGAAGAGGTCTGACGCGCGTAGAGGACGGAAGCGGGGCGCATACGTCCGCTTTGCGCTCGGGGGCGACGCGCGGGCGCACGCCGCATACGATGAGGCGCATGGGTGATGTGCTGGCCGGAATTCATGCCGACTGGGAGTTCGAACCGGACGCCGTACTCATCCGCTTCACACGGGGGAACCGCGGCACGCCGAAGCTGTTCCAGACGCTGGGCGAACGGCGCGTCCCCCTCGAAGCGCTGGAGTCGGTGACCCTCTCCCCCGGCAAACGCGGCACGGTGGTGCTGCACGCGGTGCCGAGACCGGGCGCCGATCCGCTGATGGACGCTGCCGCGGGGCAGCTCAAGGAGGGCTGCGACCCGTACCGGCTGGTGCTGCCGGCGGACCGCGAGACGCTCGCCGAGTACTACGCGGACGAACTGCGCGCGATGCTCCCGGAACCGGGTCCCGAGCCCGCCGGGAAGTATCTGGTGTCCTCGGTCGCCGCGCCGCTGCAGTTCAAGGCGTACGACGGGAAGGCCACGTTCGACGGGGACAAGGTGTCGTTCCGCTGGTCGTGGAGCGGCGCGTCCACCGCCAAGTGGAAGGCGGGCGACCAGAGTTTCCCGGTCGCCGAGCTGAGCGGGGTCGAGTGGCGCTCCCCCGACGCCTTCGACGGCTACCTGCGACTGCTGCCGCGCTCCGGATCCAGGGCGGGGTCCGGGTCCGCCGACCGGCCCGCCCAGGCCGACCAGGACCCGGCCGCGGTCGTCTTCGGCCTGGGCTACGGCCCGGTGCACGAGTCCCTCCCCTTCGCCGCGGCGGTCCTCGAAGCGGTCCGCGGCTCGTCCCCCGCGCTCCCTCCGTCCCCGCACCCGCCCGGGTCGGTCGCGCACGACCCCGCGGGGGTCGCTGAGCGGATACGTCACCTGGGGGAGCTGCACAGTGCGGGGCTGGTGACGGACGAGGAGTTCCGGACGAAGAAGGCGGAACTGCTGGCGGAACTGTAGGGGGATGTTTTCGGGGGCTGAGGCCCCCGAACTCCCTTTGGCGCCGGAGCCCTTGATACGAAGGTGACCGGGGGGCCGGTTGCCGTCGGGACGTGCGGGGTGACCGGGGGGCCGGTTGCCGTCAGGACGTGCGGGGGTGACCGGGGGGCCGGTTGCCGTCGGGGCCGGGCCGCCGGGACGCAGCCGGCCGAGGACCTCATACCCGGGTATGACATCGCGCCCGGCTCCGCGGTATGACGCCGCCGTACCGTCGGCCGCCTACCCTTGACCGGGCCATGTCCCAGACACCCACGCCCCGTACCGACGCCCTGCTCGGCGCCGGCCGGCGCTATGTGCGGGAGGCCCTGCGGGGCCTCGCACACCCCGCGCACGCGCCGGCCGCGCTGCTCGCCGACTCCCCGAAGCGGTGGCGGCGGGTGCTGCCGTACGCCGTCGTGCTCGCACTCACGTCCGCGCTGCTGCCGGTGACGATCAATGCCCTCACCGCCCTGTACGGGATGAACGCCGGACTCGCAGGAGCGATCGCCACCGGGTCCGCCGCACCGTTGCTGCTGATCGTGCACCGGCCGCTGCAGGCCTGGTGGATCATCTTCCCGGTCGACATCGTCTGCGCCCTCAACCTCGCGGGTCTGCCGCCGCAGCCCGACACCGTCTGGCCGTGGCCCCCGCCGGTCGTCATCGGCTACGTCTTCCTGATGCTGGCCCTGGCGCTGCGCGAGCCGCGCCGCACACTGATCACGGTCTGGCTGCTGACCGGCGCGGTCGGGTTCGTCCTCGGCCAGTTGGCCCCGAAGCACAGCGACGCCAGCAGCATGTTGCTGTTCGTGCTCAGCGGGGTGGTCCTCTTCATCGGAGCGGCACTGCGCGAACGCGGCGACGTACAGCGGAAGCTGGCCGAGCAGGAGACCATCAGCGAGGCCGAACGGGCGCAGCGCACACTGCTGGAGGAGCGGGCGCGGATCGCCCGCGAGCTGCACGATGTGGTGGCGCACCACATGTCGGTGATCACCGTGCAGGCGGACTCGGCGCCGTACCGGATCCAGGGGCTGCCGGAAGCCGCCCAGGAGGAGTTCGCGACGATCGCCTCCAGCGCGCGGGAGTCCCTCTCGGAGATGCGGCGGCTGCTGGCGGTGCTGCGCAGCGACGGCTCCGAGGGCGAGCGGGCGCCGCAGCCGGGGCTCGACCGGGTGCAGCAGCTGGTCGAGGCGACGGTACGGGCCGGAGTGCCGGCCGAGCTGTCGCTCCCCGCACAGCTGGGCGAGGTGCCGCAGGCGGTGGACCTCTCGGCGTACCGCATCGTGCAGGAAGCCCTGGCGAACGTGGTGCGGCACGCGCCGGGCGCGGCGACCCGGGTGTCGGTCAAGGCCGACGACACGTATCTGACGGTGCTGGTGGTCAACGGCCCCGCGACCGGGTCGGCCGAGCCGCTGGAGACGACCGGTACGGGACACGGTCTGGTCGGCATGCGCGAGCGCGTACGGTTGACCGGCGGCACCCTGGACACCGGTCCGCTACCCGACGGCGGCTTCCGGATCGCCGCACGCATGCCGCTGAAGACCGAGGGGGACTCGACTTGACCATCCGCGTGATCATCGTCGACGACCAGGCCATGGTGCGCGCGGGGTTCGCGGCGCTGCTGGCCGCGCAGGCGGACATCGACGTCGTCGGTGAGGCACCGGACGGCCGCCAGGGCATCGACGTGGCTCGCTCCACGCACCCGGACGTGGTCCTCATGGACGTACGCATGCCGGAGCTGGACGGTCTGGCCGCGGCCCGCGAGATCCTCCAGCCGCCGCCGGGCGTCGTCCACGTCCCCAAGGTGCTGATGCTGACCACCTTCGACGTGGACGACTACGTCTACGAGGCGCTGCGCGCCGGCGCGTCCGGTTTTCTGCTGAAGGACGCCCCGCCCGCCGACCTCATCTCGGCGGTCCGGGTCGTCGCGGCGGGCGAGGCCCTCCTCGCCCCCTCGGTGACCCGCCGCCTCATCGCAGACTTCGCCGCCCAGCGCCCCGCCCCGCGCAAGGACCGCGCCTCGCTCCGTCTGAACGGCCTCACCCCGCGCGAGACGGAGGTCCTGGAACTGATCGCACGCGGCCTCTCCAACCAGGAGATCGCGGGCCGTCTGATCCTCGCCGAACAGACGGTCAAGACCCACATCGGCCGCGTCCTGGCCAAGCTCGGCCTTCGCGACCGCGCGCAGGCGGTCATCTTCGCGTACGAGTCCGGCCTGGTCACCCCGGGCGACCAGTAGCGCCGGGGCCGCGGGCGCGGCCTCGCCAGGACCGGCCTGACGTACGCCCGCGAGATCGGCGCGGAGACCGTGCAGGTCTTCGTCGCCAATCCGCGCGGCTGGGCGACACCGGCCGGGAACCCGGCGCAGGACGCCCGCCGCGGGATCGCCCCGGGGGTCGCGGTATCGCCGTGGTATCGCCGCGGGGCCACCGTCGGTATCGCCGCGGCGCGCGGGGGCCGTCGTTCACCCCCTACCCAGGTATCACCCCGGAGTTGGCTCCGGGGTGTGACGCTCCCTCAGGCACCGTCTTCCTACCTTCCTCTCCGCCACGCAGTCGGAGGAGGAAGAGGGGATCATGCGACGGTTCAAGAGGACCCTGGTCGCCGCGGCGCTGACGACGACCGTTGTCGCGGGGACCGCGGGTTGGGCCTCCGGCAATGCGCAGACGCCGGTGACCGGGCCGCCGCCGGGGGCCGCCGCCTGGGTGGCGGACCGCTCCCTGGGACGGGAGCTGCCCGACCCGGCCACCGCCGAGCCGAGCGAAGTCGCCGCCTTCTTCGCCTCGCTGACGGGAGCTCAGCAGCGGATGCTGGCCACGCGCCATCCCCTCGTCGTCGGCAACCTCGACGGCGTCCCCGTCGTACTGCGGTACGAGGCCAACGCCCGTGCCCTGCGCGCCGACCCGGCCCGGTACGGACGGCTGCTCACGGACGCCCGGCAGATACTCGCGTTCGACCCGCGCGGCCGCGGTCAGATCGCCGAGGTGTACGGGGATCTCGAGCAAGCCCGCCATGTCGCGGTGATCGTGCCGGGCTCCGACATCGACGCGGGGAGCTTCGACCGTACACATGACGTGTACGGCACCCCGGCCGGGATGGCGAAGTCGCTGCGCGCCGCGGCTGATTCCCGTACCGCCGTGATCGCATGGGCCGGCTACACCACCCCCGTCGGCGTCGGCGTCGACGCGGCCACCGGCACACTCGCCGAGGCCGGCGCCGAGCGGCTGGCCCGTCTCACCGATGGCCTCGCCGCGACCGGCGCGCCGAAGCCCGCGTTGTTCTGCCACAGCTACGGCTCGGTCGTGTGCGGGCTCGCGGCCGCCGACGTCGACGCCTCGGACATCGTCGTGTTCGCCTCGCCCGGCATGCGCGCGGACAACGTCGGGGATCTGCACACGACTGCCCGGGTCTGGGCCGCCAAGGACCCCTCCGACTGGATCTCCAAGGTGCCGAACGTCGAGTTCCTCGGGCTCGGCCACGGCAACGACCCGGCCGACCCCGCGTTCGGCGCCCGCCGCGTGCCCGCCACCGACGCCGAGGGCCACACCGGCTACTTCGCCCCCGGCACCGCCTCGCTCCGCACCTTCGCCGCGATCGCACAGGGAGAGCCCCGATGAAAACGCCGCAGACGCCGCGGACGCCGAGCACACCGAGCGCGCCGCGCACACCGAGCACACTGACGAAGACAGTCGAAAGGATCGAGTCCGCCACCCCCGCCCACCGCGACCGCGCGATCGACGGCCTGCGCGCCCTCGCGCTGCTGGCCGTGCCGACCGGGCACTGGCTGCTCGGCGGCTTCACGCTCGACACCGACGGTGCGATCCACAACGCCAGCCCGCTGTCCACGTTCGGCTTCTTCGCGCCGGTCAGCTGGGGGCTGCAGATGCTGGGGATCTTCTTCCTGGTGGGCGGCTACGCGTCGGTGCTCTCGTACCACCGCCGCCCCGGCACGACGGCCCAGTGGCTGGGCGGGCGCGTAGCCCGGCTGGGCCGGCCCGTCCTCGGGGTCACCGCCGTGTGGGCCACGCTGATCGCCGCCCTGTCCGTGGCGGGGGTTCCGGAGGACACCCTGCGCACCGGATCGACGCTGGTCGTGCAACCGCTGTGGTTCGTGGGCGTGTACGTCGTCGTCACGGCCCTCACACCGCTGTGCGTGCGCGCCGCCCGTCGCATGGGCGGCTGGGCGGCGGCTCCGCTGCTCGGCTCGGTCGCCCTCGTCGACTTCCTGCGGTACGGGCCGTACGCGGATGCCATGCCGTCCTGGCTGAGCGCGCTCAACATCCTTCCGGGCTGGCTCTTCGCGTACCAACTCGGCGTGTCCTGGGGTGAGAAGCGGATCGGGAAGCGGGGCGGGGCGCTGCTGCTGGCCGGTGGGGCGGTCCTCTTCGCCGCGCTGCTGATCGTCTTCCACTACCCCGCGTCGATGGTGGGCGTGCCCGGCGAGGCCCGCACCAACTCCCACCCGCCGTCGCTGCTGGTCCTGGCGCTCGCAGCGGCACAGAGCGGCGCGGCGATCCTGCTTCGCGAGCGGCTCGGGCGGCTGCTCGTGCGGCCGGCGCTGTGGGCTCCGGTCGTCGTGATCAACCTCTCGGCGATGACGATCCTGTGCTGGCATCAGACGGCGATGCTCGCAGCGGCGGTCCCGGGGTCGTACGCCGGCGCCGTGCCGGGCCTGACGACGGCACCGGACTCACTGGGGTGGGTCCTGGCCCGGCTGGCCTGGCTGCCGCTGTTCGCGGCGCTGCTGGTGCTCATCGGGCGGTACGCACGGGGCTTCGAGTCCCCGTGGACGCGTGCGACGACGGCGCGCCGGGCGGTGGCGGGGCTGCTGGCGGCGGGGTTCGGGGCGTTCGCGCTGGGGTTGGCGTAGCCGCGGTGTGCGGGATCCGGTGCGGGCCGGTGGGTGGGGTGTACCCACCCACCCACCGGCCGCTACGGGGGGTGGAGCCCCCCGGGGGTGGGTTACTCGCGCGCCTCGGGCGTCGACGACATGTCCAGGTACCGATGCCCCACGACCTGCTCGGCGATCGGCTCCAGCTGCGCCAGCTCGTCCGCGCTCAGCGTGATCCGGGTCGCGGCCACGTTCTCGGCGAGGCGCGTGCGCTTGCGTGTGCCCGGGATCGGGACGACCGTCACCCCGTGCACGGACGCCCGCTGCTGCACCCACGCGAGAGCGATCTGCGCGGGTGTCGCCCCGTGCGCCGCCGCGATCTTCTTGACCGGCTCCAGCAGCGCCGCGTTGGCCGCCGCGTTCTCCCCGGTGAAGCGGGGCAGGTAGCGCCGGAAGTCGCTCTCGGACAGGTCCGTGCCGGCGTCCGCGAACGCGCCGGTCAGGAAGCCGCGCCCGAGCGGCGAGTACGGCACCACACCGACACCCAGCTCCGCCGCCGCCCCCACCGCACTGCGCTCCACGTCACGGCTGAAAAGCGACCACTCGGACTGGAGCGCCGCGATCGGATGCACGGCGTGCGCCTCCCGCAGCTCCGCGCCGGTGACCTCGCTCAGCCCCAGGTGCCTGACCTTGCCCGCCGCGACCAGCTCGGCCATCGCACCGACCGAGTCGGCGAGCGGCACAGCCGGGTCGCGCCGGTGCATGTAGTACAGGTCGATCACGTCGACCCCGAGCCGCCGGAGGCTGCCTTCCACCGCCTCACGGATGTACGCGGGGTCGTTCCGTATGCCCCGGAACTGCGGATCGTCGGTCCGCACGATCGCGAACTTCGTGGCGAGCGTGATCTCGTCCCGGTGGGCCTTCACGAACGGCCTCAGGAACTCCTCGTTCACGCCCCGCCCGTACACGTCCGCGGTGTCGAAGAGCGTGACTCCCGCCTCCAGCGCCGCGTCCAGGGTGTCGCGGGCGGCGGCCTCGTCCGTGTCGCCGTAGAACTCGCTCATGCCCATGCAGCCGAGGCCCTGCAGCCCGACCTCGGGCCCTTCCGTTCCGAGCCGTACCTTGTCGAGCTTGCCGGCCGTCGTCTTGCTGTCCGTCATGAGGTTCAGGCCCTCTCCGGCGCCCTGGGGGCGTCCGCATAGAAGCTGATCTTGTGGTCGAGTACGGCGAGCGTGTCCTGGAGCTCCGCGATCCGGGCGCGTACGTCGCGCCGTGTCGCCTCCAGCAGCTCCTGCCGCTTCTCGAAGGTGTGGTCGCCCTCGCGCACCAGCTCGGCGTAGCGGACCATGTCCGCCACCGGCATCCCGGTCAGCCGCAGCTTGCCGACGAACGTCAGCCAGTCCAGGTCGCGGTTGCGGAAGCGCCGCTGGCCGGTGTGCGAGCGGTCGATGTGCGGCATCAGCCCGATCCGCTCGTACCAGCGCAGCGTGTGCGCACTGAGTCCGGTCCAGGCGGCGACCTCGCTGATCGTGTAGTGGTCCTGCCCCTCGGGCCTCGGGTGCGCCGGGGGCGCGGAAACGCAGATGTCGGTTGTCGCGGATGTGGTCTCCAGCACCGTCATGGCCTCCACGCTAGAAGGTTGGAGTGCACTCCAAGCAAGCCGGAGCGGGACCGGAAACTCCGGAGTGCCCGGGCACCCCCTCCCTACTAGCCTCCACACCTATGAGCCTCGCACGCCCCGCGGACCCTGGTGACGCCGAAGAGCTGGTACGCCTGCGCACCGTCATGCACGACTCGCTGTCCGTCACGCCGAACCCCGACACCAGTTGGCAGCCGGCCGCCGTCGAGACCCTGCGCAAGCGGCTCGCGGACCCGGACCGAACCCTGACGGCCTTCGTGGTCGACCGGCCCGGCGGGCTCGCCGCCTGCGCGGTGGGAACGATCGAGTACCGGCTCGGCGGCCCCGGCAACCCCACCGGCACCACCGGGTACGTCTTCAGCGTCGCCACCGACCCCGGCCACCGCCGCCAGGGGTACTCGCGCGCCTGCATGGAGGGGTTGCTCGGCTGGTTCGAGGAGCGCGGCGTGAGCCGGGTCGACCTGCGCGCCTCTCCCGAGGGCGAGCCCCTGTACACCTCGCTCGGCTTCGCCCGCACCCCCGATCCGGCCATGAGACTGACCCTTTAGGCTCGTACGCATGCAGAGCCTGGCGTTGACCGAGAACTGGCCCGTCCCGACCGCAGCCGCCGCCGTCGTCCGCGCGGACGGCACCGTCGCAGGTGCGTACGGCCCCACCGCGCACCGCTTCGCGCTGGCGTCGGTAACCAAGCCGCTCGCCGCGTACGCCGTACTCGTCG
Organism: Streptomyces sp. NPDC053673; assembly: GCF_055585225.1. Taxonomy (NCBI): domain Bacteria; kingdom Bacillati; phylum Actinomycetota; class Actinomycetes; order Kitasatosporales; family Streptomycetaceae; genus Streptomyces; species Streptomyces sp. NPDC053673. The sequence continues at coordinate 36,608 of NZ_JBVJKN010000007.1, forward strand.
CTTACGAGGAGGGCGCGGTCGAGCTGGACGAGCCGGCCGGTCCGGAGGGGTCCACGGTCCGTCATCTGCTCGCGCACACCAGCGGTCTCGCCTTCGACGAGCACCGGGTGACGGCCGAGCCCGGCACCCGCAGGCTGTACTCGAACGCGGGCTTCGAGGTACTGGGCGATCACATCGCCAAGGCGACGGACATCCCGTTCGCGGAGTATCTGCGTCAGGCCGTGCTGGAGCCCCTCGGCATGACGTCCACGACGCTCGACGGCTCGCCCGCCAAGGACGGCGTCTCGACGGTCGACGACCTGGTGAGGTTCGCGGCCGAGGTGCAGGCGCCGCGGCTGCTCGACGCGCGCACCGTCCTGGAGGCGATGTCCGTCGTCCACCCCGGACTGTCGGGAATCCTGCCGGGCTACGGGCATCAGAAGCCCAACGACTGGGGTCTCGGCTTCGAGATCCGGAACTCCAAGTCCCCGCACTGGACGGGCGCGACGTCCTCGCCGCGTACCTTCGGGCACTTCGGCCAGTCCGGCACCTTCCTGTGGATCGACCCGGACGCGGGGGCCGCGTGCGTCGCGCTGACCGACCGGGCCTTCGGGCCGTGGGCGGTCGAGGCGTGGCCGCCGTTCACGGACGCGGTGCTGGCAGAGCTGCGCGGCTGACCACGGCGCCCGCGTACGGGGTACGGGTCCGGGGCGGCTGCGGGCACGGGACGAGTACGGCTACGGCTACGGCCCTATCCACCAAGGTGGGCAGGGGAATGCGCCCGCGTTCGGGTCGCGTAGGGACCGCGGAAGATGAAGACAAACCCCTGCGCGTGGCCGGCCAGATGCCGTACGGGGGCTGCGGTGTCGAGGTCAATGAGGAGCCCGGCCCAGAAAGCCCTCATCAGGAGTCTTTGCACGGGCGCGGGCCGGGCCGCTGAGCGGCCCGGCCCATCAGCGGATCAGGCGTGGACCGGACGCCATGAGGTGCACTGGCGCTCGCTGCCCTTCACGACGCACCCACGCAGCTTGTACGCGTGCCCCTCGGGCAGGTTGCCGGATACGACCTTCATGTAGATCGCCTTGTGGCCGCGCGTGGAGGCGATGCGGCCGTTGCTCAGCTCGGCCTCGACCGCCCAGCCGTCGGGGCTGATGTCCTTGGCGATGAGGGAGTCGCCCGGGATGTCGGGCGCGGGCTGCGGGTCCGCGTTCCACCGGACGAAGCCCATGTTGTGGCCGTCCCGGGGGCTGGTGATGTGGACTGTCAACGACCCGTCCGCCGACATCGCGGCACGTTCCGAGACCCCGGTCGTGGACACGGAGACGTCGCTGTCGGGCGCGAGGTCACCCGTCTCGTCGGCGCTGGCGGTTCCGGCCCCGGCCGTGAGCGCCACGCCGACGAACAGGGCAGCCGAACCGATGACCGCGCCGATGCGCTTGTGTATCGAACCCATGATTTCCTTCGTTCCCGCGCACGACGGCATACCGCCGCACGCACGTTCCCCCGCCAACCTCGAACGTCGCTGGCAGTCAGTCAAAACCACTGTACCCAGGCCCTTTTGAAGGTCTACTGGCGGGTACCTTCCGAAACAGCGGGGCGCCCCCGGAGCGGCCCCACGGGAAGAAGGAAGGGCGGGGGCGCGCCCGACAACGCAGCGAGGTGCGGGCCGAGCAGCGCGGGCCCGGCAAGATCCGGAAGACACGACCTAGCCCGGCACGCCCGTCGCGCTCGGCACCCGCGTCGGGCTCGGCACGCTCCCCGGGCGGGGTGCGCGCGAGGCGTCGACATCGGCGTCGCACTGGGCGGGCTCCAGGGCACTGTCCGTGCCCCTCAGGTGCACCAGGATCCGGGCGTCCGCCTCCTCGGCGTACGCGATCGTGCAGATCAGCTGCCGCAGCGCGGTTTCGTCGAGCTCGTCCAGCGCGATCGACAGCGTGACCTCGACCCCGCCGTCGGCCGCCGGCCCGGCCTCCCGCAGCGCACTGCCGGCGGGCAGTACGGGCAGCCCGGTGGTGAGTCCGGCCGCGCGCTCCCTCTCCGCGGGCCCCTGGAACAGCGCGGCAAGAGTCTTGGCCATGGACTTCGAATCTCTCTGCACATCCTCGAAAAGCCCGTCCGCCTGCCGGGACACGGGCAGCAGCTCGCCCTCCGGGGAGCGGAAGAAGAGCAGTATCCGGTTGCGCTCGTTGCCGGGAAAGACCTCGACGGTGGCGGGGCCGCCCGCCTCGATGACGTCGGTCTCCTGGATGCCGCAGCCGGTGAGCAGCAGCGCGGCCGACGCTGCCAGTGCCGCGGCCGCGGTGGGCAGACGTCTCATGCCGTCGCCTCCTCCGCGGCCAGGGGTATCCCGACGGTGAACACGGCGCCCACGCCCCCGGGGCCGTTCGCCGCGCGGATCGTGCCACCGTGCAGGCGTACGTTCTCCAGGGTGATCGCCAGCCCGAGACCGCTGCCCGCCGAGCGGGTACGGGCGGCGTCGGCCTTGTAGAAGCGGTCGAAGATGTGCGGAAGCACCTCGGGGCTGATCCCGGGGCCGCTGTCCGCGACCTCGGTGACCAGCAGGGCCGTACCGTCCTCGCGGGTCGTCGTGGCGAGCCGTACGGTCACGGGCGCGGCGCCGTGCCGCAGCGCGTTGCCGACGAGATTGGCGACCACGATGTCGAAGCGGCGCGGGTCGAGGCGGGCGCGGATGCCGTCGGGCAGCTCGGTGCGCACCCGGCCCGACCAGTGCCGGTTCTCCAGGGACTTGCGGATGGTCTCGGCCGCGTCGACCTCGTCGGTGTTCAGCTCGGCCGCGCCCGCGTCGAAGCGGGAGATCTCCATCAGGTCCTCCACGAGCACGGCGAGTCTTCCGGTCTCGGTGCTGATCAGCCTGACGGCCTGGGCGGTGTCGGGGTCGAGGCGGCCCGCGTCCTCGTCGAGGACCTCGGTGACGGCGAGCATCCCGGCGAGCGGGGTGCGCAGTTCGTGCGAGACGTCGGCGGCGAAGCGGCGGGCCCGCGCCTCGGCCTGCTGGAGCTCGTCCACGGAGCGTTCGAGTTCGCCCGCCGACTCGTTGAACGTACGGGCCAGATCGGCGAGTTCGTCGCTGCCCCGGACCTGGATGCGGGTGTCGAGCCGGCCGCTGCCCATGCTGCGGGCGGCCAGCCGCAGCTCGCGGACGGGCCGCAGCACACTCCGCGCGGCGAGCAGGGCGGGCACCAGCGCGATCGCGAGGCCGGGCAGGGCGCCGTCCCGGGCCGCGGTGGACAGGGCCGCGACGTTGGCCTGGGCATCGTTCATGGACATCACGGCGTACAGAACGAGCCCGGTGGGGAGCACACCGTCGACGCCGTTCCGGAACACGGCGGGCATGGCGATGGTCAGATACGGGGTGCCGTCCTTGTCGACCCGCTCGAAGCTGCCGTGGGGGTTGGACGCGGCCGCGCGCCGCAGCTCGGGGGTGATCACGGTGGAGGTGGGCTGGGTCCCGGAGGAGACCCGGAGCGAGCCGTACTCGGCGAACACCACCCATGGATGCGGCTTGCCCTTCCGGGCGATGTCGCGGAGGCTCCCCTGCAGGGAGTTCCGCTCCACGGGCAGCTCGATGGCGAGCGCCTGGACCTGGTCGCGGAACGACGCGACCGCGGTGTCCTGGGCCGTGGCGACGATGGCGTTGCGCGCCTCGCGGTAGGTCAGCGCGGCGGTGGTCCCGGCGCTGACGGCGGCGACCAGCAGGAACGCGAGCACGAGCCGGGTACGCAGCCCGAACGCGGCGATGCGTGCCCAGCCGACGCCAGTGCCGACCCCTGCACCGACGCCAGCGCCGCCGCCTGCGCCGGTGTCCGTTCCGTGCCCGGCGCCCGTGCTCGCCGCGCGGCCGGGCTTCACAGCGGCCTTCGCACCAGGCTCCTCGCCGGACTTCGCAACGGACTTCGCAACGGGCTGCTCGCCGGACTTCACAGCGGTCCGAAGCGATAGCCGAAGCCCCGCAGGGTCTGTATGTAGCGGGGGCTGCCCGGCACATCCTCGATCTTGTTGCGCAGCCGCCGTACGCAGGCGTCCACCAGCCGTGCGTCGGCGTGGTAGCTGTGCTCCCACACGTGCTCCAGCAACTGCTGTCGGCTGAAAACCTGTTCAGGGGCGGCGGAGAGATGCAGCAGCAGCTTCAGCTCGGAGGGCGCGAGGGCCAGGTGCTGCCCGGACTTGGCGACGGTGAGTCCGGCGCGGTCGATGGCGAGCTCACCGTGGAACTCGACAGCGGGCCGCCCGCCGCCCGGCTCCTCGATCCGGCGCAGCACCGCCCGGATCCGGGCCTCGATCACTTCGGTACGGGCCGGCTTGACGATGTAGTCGTCGGCACCCGCCTCCAGGCCGACGACGACGTCGAAGTCGTCGCCGCGCGCGGTGAGCATGATGATCGGCAGCTGGCTGTCCTGGCGGACCCGGCGGCAGACCTGGACACCGTTCATCCCGGGCAGCATGAGGTCCAGCAGCACCAGGTCGGGCCGGAACTCGCCGAGCGCTGCGAGCCCGGCCTCGCCGGTGGCGGCGGAACGTACCTCGTGGCCGCGACGGCGCAGGCCCAGTTCGACCCCTTCACGTACGGAGGGATCGTCTTCGATGAGAAGCACGCGTGGCATCTGTGGAGTATCCCAAGGGTGGTGGGTGGCCTCAGCGGCGGACGAGCCGTCGGCAGGCGCCGGACAGCAGTGCCTCGAGCTCGGTGAGCCGCAGGGGGCGTGCGAGCAGGGCGAAGGTCAGCACGATCGCCACCGCCCCGGCGACGGTGGCCCCGGCGGCGCCGAGCGGGGCGGCGCCCCGGGCCGCGAGGTGCCCGAGCGCCGAGGCCGGAACCGCGGCGAGCAGCAACCGGACGTGCCCGGCGAACGCGGCCGAGCGCCACGGCGACGGACCAGTCCCGCGACCCGCCCGCCCGCCCGCGGCCACCCCGCCGGTCCGGTGGGCCGCGCCGCCGGGTGGTGCGGAAACAACTTTCCTGCGCCAACCTCGGCGCCGGACAGGGGAGTCGGGGAAACTGGGCCCGTACGGGTCCGCCGGATCGCCCGCGGCCACCCCGTCGGCCCGGCGCACCGGATCGCCCGCCCCGGCCGTGGCAGCCGAGCCGGGCCGGGACTCGGAGCGCGGCCCCGGCACGGTCCCCGGCGCCAGGTGGCGGCCCGTGCCCGGTCGGGAGTTCTCCGCGCGCGGAACCGTCAGGCGGCGGTTGAGGGTGTACGCCGTCAGCGCCCACCCCGCGGCCAGCGCCAGCGAATACGCTCCGGCCATCCCCGTCACCGCCCAGCGCGTCGGCAGCAGCAGGTACGCGGCCGTCGACAGGCCCGCGTTGAGTCCCGCGATCACCAGGTTGAGCAGGAAGGGCGTGCGGGTGTCCGAGAGGGCGTAGAAGGCGCGGGAGAGGACGTACTGGCCGGAGAAGGCGACGAGCCCGGGCGCGAAGGCCGTCAGGATGCCCGCCATCACCGCCGTGTCGTCGGCGTCGGTCCTGCCGTACCCGAAGACGAGGGCCATCACCGGCTGTGCGAGGGCGAGCAGCGCGCAGGCGGCGGGGACGACGGCGGCCGCGCTGCTGCGCAGGGCGTAGGAGACGTCGCGCCGTACCCCCGCCGTGTCGCCGTCGGCCGCGGCGCCGCTCATACGCGGCATCAGGGCGGTGACCAGGGACACGGTCACGATGCCGTGCGGTACGGCCCACACCACATAGGCGTTGGTGTAGGCGCTGAACCCGGCGCCGCCGTCGATGCCTTCGGCCGCCGCGCGCTGGCCGGCGGCCGTGGCGAGCCAGGTCGTGACCCAGTACGCGAGCTGGTTGGTGAGCACCAGCAGCACCAGCCACCCGGCGGACCGCAGCGGCCGGGTCAGCCCGCTGCCCCGCCAGTCGAAGCGGGGCCGCCAGCGGAAGCGGGCCGCCCGCAAGGCGGGGAGGAGGGCGAGCGCCTGGACGGCGATCCCGGCCGTCGTGCCCCAGCCGAGCAGCGCGGTCTCGCGGGAGGTGAGCGTGCCTCCGTCGCCCGTGGCCAGGTAGAGCCCGAACACCGCGATGACGACGACGTTGTTGAGGACAGGCGTCCACATCATCGCCCCGAACCGGCCGCGGGCGTTGAGCACTTGCCCGAGCAGGGTGAACAGCCCGAGGAAGAAGATCTGCGGCAGGCAGTAGCGGGCGAAGGCGACGGTCATGGCGGCCTGGCCGCCGGTGTAGTCGGTGTACGTGCCGACGATCGCGGGCGCCGCCCAGACCGCGCCCGCGGTGATCGTCAGCAGGCCGACGACGCAGACGGTCAGCAGCCGGTCGGTGTACGCGGCACCGCCGTCCGCGTGCTCCTTGGCGGCCTTGACCAGCTCGGGCACGAACACGGCGTTCAGGGCGCCGCCGAGGAGCAGCATGTAGACGATCGTGGGCACCGAGTTGCCGACCGCGTACCCGTCGGCGACCAGCCCGATGCCGAGCGCCGCGGCGACCACGGCGGACCGTACGAATCCGGTGGCGCGCGAGACGACGGACCCGGCGGCCATGACGGCGCTGCTGCGCAGCGCGGACGGCGCCCGGCCGCCCTTGGCCGGTGCGGCGGCGGACGTGTCCGGGGGCGCGCTCACCGGCGGGCCAGATACGCCTGGAAGGCCCGGTACAGCGTGTGGTTGGCGGTCCCGCCCAATGGTTTCTCCCATTCCCCCAGCGTCTCGACGACCTGCCCACCGGTGCCGAGCTTCCAGCGCAGCAGCCCGTACGGGCGGTCGTCGGGGTCGAGGGTGGAGGGTACCCCGCGCATGTCGTAGACGTCGGCGCCCAGCGCATGGGCGTCGAGCAGCATCCGCCACTGCAGGGCGTTGGAGGGGCGGACCTCGCGGCGGTGGTCGGCGGAGGCTCCGGTCTGGTACCAGACACGGCGGCCCACCGTGATCATGGTGTGGGCGGCGAGTGTCTCGCCCCGGTGGCGGGCGAGATACAGCTTCATACGGCCCGGCTGCTCGGCGTTGAGGGCCGCGTACTGGCGCTCGTAGTACGTGAGTGAGCGGCCGAGCCGGAAGCCGTCGCGCTCCTCGGTGATCCGCAGGAGCCGGTAGAACTCGGGCAGTTCGGCGGCGCTGCCGACCACCACCTCCACGCCCTCCTTCTGAGCACGGCGGACATTGCGCCGCCATTCCTGGTTGAGTCCGCACCACAGCTCGTCGGGGGTGCGACCGGCGAGCGGCACATGGAAGACGTGGCGCGGCTGGGCGTCCCCGTCGTTCCCGTCGTTCCCCGTCCTGTCGCCGCCGCAGCGCCGCCAGCCGCGTGCCCGCAGCCGTTCCGCGACCGCCGTGCCGAGCGGGTCGACCTCGCTGGCGAGGACGTCGGTCAGGCGACGGCCGGGCCCGGTCAGCGGCTTGAGCTGGGACGCGTGCCAGCGGCGGTACGCGGGCGAGGGGCCGATGCGCACCGCGAAGGCGCCGGCGGTGCGCAGATGGCGCAGCAGCGGGGCGAGCCAGCCGTCGATGTCCGGGTCGGCCCAGTCGGCGACCGGCCCTTCGGGGAGGTAGGCGAAGTATTTGCGGGTGCCGGGGAACTGCCGCAGCAGGACCAGCGCGACGCCGGTCAGCCGGCCGGCTTCGGGGTCCGGCCCCCAGCCGAGCAGCTGTGCGCGCCAGCCCTCTTTGACGTCCGCCCAGGAAGGGCACTGGAGGAATCCGGCGCCGAGTGCCGCACCGGAGGGGGACGCGAGGAAGGCACGGTAGGTCTCGGCGGTGACGGGCCCCAGACGGATGGCACGGTTCCGTTCTTCGTGACCGCGGCCGGGCGGCACGAGCAGAGCTGACACGGTGTGAGCCTCTCTTCCTCCCCGTACTGTCGCGGGGACGCCGAGGATGCTCACAGCCGCCCATGACCGTCCCGCGCGGCGAATGTGACCGGACCATGACCGTTCCTCACCAGTCGCCGTCACATTGACCTCAAGGCGCTCACCTGGGCTTTCCCGGTTCTAGAGTCGCGGCAACTCACCTACTCCGACGGAGGATTCCGTTGCCACAGATACGTGTACGGGTCGCGGCCGCAGCGGTGCTGCTGGCCCCGCTCGCCGCCTGCTCCTCCTCCGGCACCGCTCCGGCGCGCACCGACGCGAAAGCGGCCGACGACCGCCCCGCGACCGTCTCCGTCAGCCCTCGCGGGCAGCAGGCGAAGGCGGGTGTGCCGGTTTCGGTCACCGCGGCAGGCGGCAGCCTCACCTCGGTCACGGTCACCGACGCCAAGGGCCGCAAGCTCGCCGGCAAGATCGCGGCCGGCGGCATGCTCTGGACCTCGGACCGCAAGGCGGCGCCCGGCACCGCGTACACGGTCACGGCGGTGACCCGTACGAAGGGCGGCACGACCGGCACCACCAAGGCGTCCTTCACCACCGCCGGGGCCGGCAAGGTCAACAAGGTCGACTGGCGGCCGGGCACCGGAACGACCGTCGGCATCGCCCAGCCGGTCTCCCTGGTGTTCGACAACCCGGTGAAGAACAAGGCCGAGGTGGAGAAACAGCTCAGGATCACGACCTCGGACGGCACCGAGGGGTCGTGGGGCTGGCTGGAGGACTGGTCCGGCAAGGACCGCGTGGACTGGCGGCCGAAGGACTACTGGAAGCCCGGCACCAGGGTCACGCTGAACGCCGAGCTGAACGGCACCGACTCGGGCGCGGACGGCGGCTGGTTCGTACGCGACTACACGGCCGGCTTCACCGTCGGCGCGCGGCAGGTCGTCAAGGTCGACCTCGACAGCCACCAACTCACCCTGGAGCGCGACGGCAAGGCCGTACGGAAGATCCCGGTCTCCGGCGGCACCCCCGGCGGGGACAAGCGCTCCTGGCGCGGCACCGCTGTGCTGATGGCCAAGGAGGGCACGATCAACATGAACTCCGAGACGGTCGGGCTCGGTGACGCCTACGACAAGATGGTCGACTACTCGATGCGGCTGACCTGGTCCGGGATGTACGCCCACGCCGCGCCGTGGAACGCCAAGCACTTCGGCAACGCCAACCGGAGTTCGGGCTGCATCGGGATGAGCGACGGCGACGCCGCGTGGTTCTACGGGCAGGTGCGGCCCGGCGACCCGTTCGAGATCAAGGGCGCGGACACCAAGGGCACGGTGGCTCCGGGCAACGGTTTCGGCGCGTGGAACCTGTCGTGGGAGCAGTGGCGGCAGCAGAGCGCGCTGCGCTGAAGCGGTGTTTCCAGCCTGATCTCCGGCAGGTGTTCGCCATCCGGGCAGCGGGCGCGACACGATTTGAGCGCGCTCAAATACCATCGCCGTGCAACCGACGCGACGAACGCGGGCAGCCCGGCGGAACGAGGCTCAGCGCCCGCTCGTACGCGGAATTCCCCGGGCCCGCGGGCCGGGCCTACGAACGCCTCGTCATCGGCTCCGGCGGCCACGCCGCCCTGCTGACACGTCAGCTCTACGCCCTACGCCGTCGAGCGGAGGCGTTCGAGCGGGACGCGTGAACGCCCAGCCTCGGGACCAGGAGGAACTGACAGAACACGGCTCGCGAAGTGACGAATTTCCACTCGCGGGGTCACCGTGTCCTGGCACCGCGATTCCGGTGCGGTGGAGGCGACAACCGTGCCCTCGCACTGGCCGTCGGCGGGCACCCTCAGTGGGTCAGTGCAGTGATCCTCAACAAGCGGACGGTGTCACGCCGACAATCCCCGCTGACGCCCCGTTACGATCATCAGCGCGTTGGAAAGGCACCTCGCGGCATGGCAGCGAGGCCTGCTGCGTCGTGGGAACGAGGTGTCGTCATGGCCGTTCGGGACAAGACCGCAAGCATTGGCCCCAACCGGTTGGAGCAGCTGCACCTGGCGGTGGCGAAGCAGGCCACCGTCGAGATCCTCGAACCCCGCGACACCCTCGCGCTCAGCCGACGCCTGAACGGCATCAATCTCGACCTCGTCGCCCAGGACCGCAACTTCACCGCCCTCAAGACCGGTCAGACGATCCCGTGGGGAACCATTCGCGCCTCGGGGCCTTCAGGCACGCGGATCCGCTATCGCGTGCGCACCGGACGCGACGTCACCGGGACTCCCGAGTTCCCAGTTTAGGGACAACCGCGCTCTGCAGTCGGACACGATCTCTCGCGGGCCTCGCCCGACGACTCCACCGGGCACAGGAGAGTTCACGGGAATCTCCGCAACTCGGGGCGGGATCGCCACACCGCTGCAGCCGCATTTCAGCCGCCGGGACTCGTGTCCAGCAAGGGCGCGGATTCTCACCCGCTCAACTCCCACATCAGTACTTCCGCGGCCACGGCGGCGGCGAGTTCGAGCCCGTCGGCGTCCGTGATCCGCGCCGCGTCCCCCGGCCCGAGGTCGTCGCCCGCCAGCCGCACCACCCCGCGTACGACATGCACGTACACGAAGGGCGCGTCCGGCACGGCGGTCCGCTCGTCCGCAGCGAGGCGCCGTACGTGCAGCATCGCCCCGGCCTCCGGCAGCGCGTACGGCGTGGAGTCGGCGATGCCGTGCACGATCTCGTACGACGGCTCACCGCCGGGATCCTTCGGCGCGAGCCACATCTGCACGAACGTCAGGGGCACGTCGCCGTCGTTGCGCTCGGAGTGCCGCACTCCGCCCGCCGAGCTGAGCCGCTGCACATCGCCGGGCCGTACGACGGTGGCGTGGCCCGTCGTGTCCCGGTGCGTCAACTCGCCCTCCACCACCCAGGTCACGATCTCGGTGTGACTGTGCGGGTGCTCGTCGAACCCGGCGCCGGGGGCGAGCCGCTCCTCGTTGCAGGCGAGGATCGGCCCGAAGCGCAGATTGTCCGGATCGTAGAACTGCCCGAACGAGAAGGCGTGCAGCGACTCGATACCGGCGGACGCGTCGCCGCCGTGGTAGCGCCCACCGGCGCGCCATACGGAAATCACGGGCTCCACGGTAGAGCCCGCGCGGGGGTCGCGTGACCGGTCCGGCCCGGCGCGGCCCGCGCCCGTAGACGCCTGCGGCGGGCCCACGCGGCGGAGCCGCACAGGGGGTGCTCCCCCACCCCGCCCCGTCCCGAACCGGGGCTCTGCCCTTGGCCCTCCCGCCGGTGCCGGGGTGCGAATCAAGCCCGTCCGGCGTTTGAGGACGGACACCCCGGCCCACCCGGCGGTACCGGGCACCTTCCGAGCCCGTCCTGGGGTCCCCGAGGGCGAAGCTCCGGGGGAGATTACGGACGAACACACACGAGGCGCCCCGCGCCACCGGGGACCCGACACAGCGCCCCGGCCGGACCGGACGCGGCGTCCCAGCCAGACCCGACACAGCGCCCCGGCCGGACCCGACGCAGCGTCCCAGCCAGACCCGACACAGCGCCCCGGCCGGACCCGACGCAGCGCCCCGCACCCCGCCGCTCCGCCCGGGCGTCCCGATAAGGCACTCTTGTCCCCGTGCCCCATCCCGAACCCACCCTGCCCGCGAACGCCGCCCACCCGCACTCCGCGACCCTGAAGCGTCTGGAGCAGTCCTCCGGGCGGCTGGCCGCGAACGCCATCGCCCGCATGGACGAGACGCTGCCGTGGTACCGGGCGATGCCACCGGAGAACCGGTCGTGGATCGGCCTGGTCGCCCAGGCGGGTATCGCCGCGTTCACGGAGTGGTTCCGGCACCCCGAGACTCCTCAGGCGATCTCCACCGACGTCTTCGGTACGGCTCCGCGCGAGCTGACCCGTGCGATCACGCTGCGCCAGACCGTGGAGATGGTGCGGACCACCATCGAGGTCATGGAGGCGGCGATCGAGGAGGTCGCCGCGCCCGGCGACGAGTCGGTGCTGCGCGAGGCGCTGCTCGTGTACGCACGGGAGATCGCCTTCGCGACCGCCCAGGTGTACGCGCAGGCCGCCGAGGCACGCGGCGCCTGGGACGCGCGGCTGGAGTCGCTCGTCGTGAACGCGGTGCTGTCCGGCGAGGCCGACGAGGGCGCCGTCAGCAGGGCCGCCGCGCTCGGCTGGAACTCGCCCGAGCATGTGTGCGTGGTGCTGGGCACGGCGCCCGACGGGGACAGTGAACTGACGGTCGAGGCGATCCGCCGCGCCGCACGCCACGCAAAGCTGCAGGTGCTGACGGGAGTGCTCGGCGACCGGCTCGTCGTCATCGCGGGCGGCAGCGACAATCCGCTGCATGTCGCCAAGGCGCTGATCGGCCCGTACGCGGCCGGACCCGTGGTCGCGGGTCCCGTCGTGGCGGATCTGCTCGCCGCGACGAGGTCGGCGCAGGCCGCGGCCGCCGGGCTGAAGGCGTGCTCCGCCTGGCAGGACGCCCCGCGGCCGGTTCTGGCGGACGATTTGCTGCCGGAGCGCGCCATCGCGGGCGACCCGTCCGCGCGCGAGCAACTGGTGGAGGAGATCTACAGACCGCTGGAAGAAGCGGGCTCGGCGCTCCTGGAAACCCTCAGTGTCTATCTGGAGCAGGCAAGCAGTCTCGAAGGCGCCGCCAGGATGCTCTTCGTCCATCCCAACACCGTCCGCTACCGGCTCCGACGTGTGACCGACGTCACCGGCTGGTCACCCTCCGATGTCCGCTCCGCGTTCACTCTACGGATCGCACTCATCCTCGGGCGTCTGGTAGACGGCGATCAGCAGTCCTAGGATTTTGTCGGACACCAACAATTCCCCTGACGGTTCTTGGTCCCTGTCCCCACGGGCGGCCGGGACCATCCACAAGAGAGAGTGTGAGGGTGCTCGTACTCGTCGCTCCCGGCCAAGGCGCTCAGACGCCCGGCTTCCTGACTCCCTGGCTCGAACTCCCCGGCGCCTCAGACCGCATCGCGGCATGGTCCGACGCCATCGGGCTCGACCTCGCCCACTACGGCACCAAGGCCGACGCGGACGAGATCCGCGACACCTCCGTGGCGCAGCCGCTGCTCGTCGCGGCGGGTCTGCTGTCCGCCTCCGCGCTGGGTGACATCACGCCCGGCGCCGTCGCGGGCCACAGCGTCGGCGAGATCACGGCCGCCGCGTTCGCGGGTGTCCTCGACGAGACAGCCGCGCTCGGCTTCGTACGGACACGAGGACTCGCGATGGCCGAGGCCGCCACGATCACGAAGACCGGTATGTCGGCGCTGCTCGGCGGTGACCCGGACGTCTCCGTCGCACACCTGGAGAAGCTCGGCCTGACCCCGGCGAACGTCAACGGCGCCGGCCAGATCGTCGCCGCCGGCACGATGGAGCAGCTCGCCGCGCTGGAGTCCGACATGCCCGAGGGCGTTCGGCGTGTCGTGGCCCTGAAGGTGGCCGGCGCGTTCCACACGCATCACATGGCGCCCGCGGTCGACGCGCTCGACGAGGCCGCGAAGACCCTGACCGTCGCGGACCCGAAGCTGCCGTACGTCTCCAACAAGGACGGCCGGACCATCGCCACCGGTGCCGAGGTCATCTCCCGGCTGGTCGGCCAGGTCGCCAACCCGGTCCGCTGGGACCTGTGCATGGAGACGTTCAAGGAGCTGGGCGTGACCGCGCTGCTGGAGGTGTGCCCGGGCGGCACCCTCACCGGTCTCGCCAAGCGGGCGCTGCCGGGCGTCAAGACGCTCGCGCTGAAGACCCCCGAAGACCTCGACGCGGCCCGCACGCTCGTCGCCGAGCACTCAGCCTGACGAAGGAGCCGTAGCGCATGTCGAAGATCAAGCCCAGCCAGGGTGCCCCGTACGCACGGATCATGGGTGTCGGCGGCTACCGCCCCACCCGGGTCGTGCCGAACGAGGTGATCCTCGAGACGATCGACTCCTCCGACGAGTGGATCCGCTCCCGCTCGGGCATCTCCACCCGCCACTGGGCCTCCGACGAGGAGACCGTGACCGCGATGTCGGTCGAGGCGGCGGGCAAGGCCATCGCCGACGCCGGGCTCACGCCCGAGCAGATCGGCGGCGTCATCGTCTCCACCGTGTCGCACTTCAAGCAGACCCCGGCCGTCGCCACCGAGATCGCGGACAAGATCGGCGCGGTCAAGCCGGCCGCGTTCGACATCTCCGCGGGCTGCGCGGGCTTCGTCTACGGCCTGACCCTGGCCAAGGGCATGGTCGTGGAGGGTTCCGCGGAGTACGTGCTCGTCATCGGCGTCGAGCGGCTCAGTGACCTGACCGACCTGGAGGACCGTGCGACGGCCTTCCTGTTCGGCGACGGCGCGGGCGCGGTCGTCGTCGGCCCCGCGAAGGAGCCGGCGATCGGTCCGACCGTCTGGGGCTCCGAGGGCGACAAGTCGGAGACCATCAAGCAGACCGTGCCGTGGACGGACTACCGCGACGGCACCGTCGAGCGGTTCCCCGCCATCACCCAGGAGGGCCAGGCGGTGTTCCGCTGGGCCGTCTTCGAGATGGCGAAGGTCGCCCAGCAAGCGCTGGACGCGGCCGGGATCACCGCCGATGACCTGGACGTCTTCATTCCGCACCAGGCGAACATGCGGATCATCGACTCGATGGTGAAGACTCTGAAGCTGCCGGAGCACGTCACGGTCGCCCGTGACGTGGAGACCACCGGCAACACCTCGGCCGCCTCGATTCCGCTCGCGATGGAGCGGCTTCTGGCGACCGGGCAGGCGAAGAGCGGCGACACCGCGCTCGTCATCGGCTTCGGGGCGGGGCTCGTCTACGCCGCTACGGTCGTTACCCTCCCCTAGGCAGCATCCGGATCTTCCGGTCTTCCGGTTCTCCGGGCGACGCCCAGATCAACCCTCAGCTACACACCGAAGGAGCGCCACATGGCCGCCACGCAGGAAGAGATCGTCGAAGGTCTCGCGGACATCGTCAACGAGATCGCCGGTATCCCGGCGGAGGACGTCCAACTGGACAAGTCCTTCACCGACGACCTGGACGTCGACTCGCTGTCCATGGTCGAGGTCGTCGTCGCCGCCGAAGAGCGCTTCGACGTCAAGATCCCGGACGAGGACGTCAAGAACCTCAAGACGGTCGGCGACGCCGCCGACTACATCCTGAAGCACCAGGCCTGATCCAGGCCGATCAGGTACGCCACCCAGCGGTGGCGCCGCTGATTCACGAACCCTCATTAGACCGTGGAGAAAGAATTCCTGTGAGCCCGACCAATCGCACCGTGGTCGTCACCGGTATCGGCGCAACCACACCGCTGGGTGGCGACTCCGCATCGACCTGGGAAGGTCTGATCGCGGGACGCTCCGGCGTCCGGCCCCTCGAGGGCGAACGCTTCGCCGAGCTGCCCGTCCGCATTGCCGCTCCGGCGGCGGTGGACCCGGGTGAGGTCCTGCCCCGGCCGCTCGCCCGCAAGCTGGACCGCTCGGCCCAGTTCGCGCTCATCGCCGCGCGTGAGGCGTGGGCCGACGCCGGCTACAAGGCCCCCGCCGGCGAGGACGAGAAGATCGCCCCCGAACGGCTGGGCGCGGTCATCGCCTCCGGCATCGGTGGTGTGACCACGCTGCTCGACCAGTACGACGTGCTGAAGGAGAAGGGCGTACGCCGTGTCTCCCCGCACACCGTGCCGATGCTCATGCCCAACGGCCCTTCCGCGAACGTCGGTCTGGAGGTGAACGCCCAGGCGGGCGTGCACACTCCGGTCTCCGCGTGTGCGTCCGGCGCCGAGGCGATCGGCTACGCCGTCGAGATGATCCGTACCGGCCGCGCCGATGTCGTGGTCGCGGGCGGCACCGAGGCGGCGATCCATCCGCTGCCGATCGCGGCGTTCGCCAACATGATGGCGATGTCCAAGAACAACGACGAGCCCGAGAAGGCGTCGCGTCCGTACGACAAGGCCCGGGACGGCTTCGTCCTCGGCGAGGGTGCGGGTGTGGTCGTCCTGGAGTCGGCCGAGCACGCCGCGGCGCGTGGCGCGAGGGTGTACTGCGAGGTCCTGGGCCAGGGCCTGTCCGCGGACAGCCACCACATCGCGCAGCCGGAGCCGACGGGCCGCGGTGTCGCCGCGGCGGTGCAGAACCTGCTGGACAACACGGGTCTGAAGCCGTCCGAGGTGGTCCACCTCAACGCGCACGCGACCTCGACGCCGCAGGGCGACATCGCGGAGATCAAGGCGCTGCGCAAGGTTCTGGGCGACGATCTCGACCATGTGGCGATCTCCGCCACGAAGTCGATGACGGGTCATCTGCTGGGCGGCGCGGGCGGCATCGAGACCGTCGCGACGGTCCTGGCGCTGCACCACCGCACGGCCCCGCCGACCATCAACATCGACGACCTCGACGCCGAGGTCGAGGCGGACGTCGTCCGCGGCGAACCGCGCACGCTGCCCGAGGGCACGATCGCGGCGATCAACAACTCGTTCGGCTTCGGCGGCCACAACGTGGTGCTGGCGTTCCGTACGGTCTGACGTCCGTACCGGTCTGACGTCTCTGACATGACCGAGGGCCCCATCTCCCTTGCGGAGATGGGGCCCTCGGTCATGTCGTGGGTACGGGGTGCTCCCGGCCCCCGGCGGCGCCCCGAGCCTGTCGTTCGGATCAGGCTCTAGACCACCTGATGGAGCCAGCGGACGGGCGCGCCCTCGCCGGCGTAGCGGAACGGTTCCAGCTCGTCGTCCCAGGGCTTGCCCAGGAGTCTGGCGATCTCGGCCTCGAGATCGGTCTCGCCCTGGGCCGAGCGGGCGAGGGCGGCGCGGAGGCGGTCCTCGGGGATGAGGATGTCGCCGTGGATGCCGGTGACCGCGTGGAAGATGCCGAGTTCGGGGGTGGCGCTGTAGCGCTCGCCCTCCGCCGTGGGGCACGGTTCCGCGGTGACCTCGAAGCGGAGCATCTGCCAACCGCGGAGCGCGGACGCGAGCTTGGAGGCCGTGCCCGGCTCACCCTTCCAGGAGAACTCCGCTCTCCATGTGCCGGGCGATGCGGGCTGCCGGATCCAGTCGAGCTGGACCCGCAGGCCGAGCACACCCGCGACCGCCCATTCGACGTGCGGACACAGCGCGCGCGGTGCGGAGTGCACGTACAGAACTCCACGTGTCGTCACCGGGACCTCCAGTGTGGGACGAGGTTCGCCTTCCCAGCGGCCTCAGTAAACAGCATCGGGAGTGAAACTCCGCAAACACCCGAAAAACGGACAGCATGTGACGTGATGTAATTTACCGGAGCCGGTCGGCAAAGGTGCCTCTGGTTCGACGGGGGAAAAGCTACCGTGCGTCGGCGGCCGAGGTGTGTCGTACCGCCCGGCCGGGGGGCCGTACGCACCAAGGTTTCACCCGCCAGGACGCCTACGGGGAGGGCAGGATGCGTGAAATCCGGCGGAGCGGGCGAACGGGCCTTCGACCGCGCGCCGCCGTCGCCGCGTTGACGGCGGCGGTCTTCGTCGTACTGGCCGGGCTGAGCGGATGCGACTCGCCGCCGCCCACCGCACAGAGCGGCCCGCCGAAGCGACCACGCCCCTCCCCCTCCCCGACACCGGTCTGGGACCGCAGCCCCTCGTCCGTCGCCGCCGTCGGCGATTCGATCACCCGCGGCTTCGACGCCTGCAACGTACTCTCCGACTGCCCCGAGGTGTCCTGGGCCACCGGCACCGACACGGACGTACGGAGTCTCGCGCTGCGGCTGCTCGGTAAGACTGCGGCCGCGGAGCGCGCCTGGAACCACGCGCGGTCCGGGGCACGGATGGCCGATCTGCCCGGGCAGATGACGGACGCGGCGGCCCGCCGGCCCGAGCTGGTGACGGTGATGGTCGGCGCCAATGACGCCTGCCGCGACTCGCCCGACGAGATGACGCCGGTGGCGGACTTCACGGAGTCGTTCGCGGCGGCGATGCGCTCGCTGCGGCACACCGCGCCCAAGGCCCATGTGTATGTGTCGAGCGTGCCGGACCTGAAGCGGCTGTGGTCGACCGGGCGCGGCAATGCACTGGGCAAGCAGATCTGGAAGCTCGGGATCTGCGCCTCGATGCTGGGGGACGCGGATGATCTGAGTGAGGAGGCGCAGGAGCGGCGGGCCCTGGTGCACGACCGGGTCGTGGCGTACAACCAGGCGCTGAAGAGCGTCTGTGCGAAGGATCTGCGCTGCCGGTACGACGGCGGGGACGTCTTCGACTACCGGTTCTCCGGTGAGCAGTTGAGCCACTGGGACTGGTTCCATCCGAGCAAGAACGGCCAGGGGCAGCTGGCGGAGATCGCGTACCGCAACGTCACCGCAGCCAAGCCGCCCGCGTAGGACGGACCGCTCTCACGGGAGAGCCCCGGGGTGGTTGTCAGGTGCCACCCCGGGGCCGTATCGGGTCCGCCAGACCTCCAGAGTGGCGGCCAGGCGGCGATCGTCGAGGGAGTGCGACGCCTGCACCTCGTACGAACCGGAGACGAACCTCCAGGATCCGCTCTCCTCGTCCCAGATCTCGAAGGCGCGCCGTGGCAGCGCGATCTCCACGTCCGCGGTTTCGCCGGGTGCGGCCTCGACCGTCGCGAAGCCGGCCACCTGGCGGTGCGGGCGTTCCTCGCCGTCCGCCACGGGGGCGAGATAGATCTGGACGGTCTCGCGGCCGGGACGTGAGCCGCTGTTGCGGACGCGGATCCTGGCGGTGGTGGGGGTCGCCTCCAGGGATTCTGCGAAGGAACGGGGCGAGCCCATGGCCAGGGCCAGGAGCGAGGAGAGACGCGCGGAGATCCTGCGCGCCGCGCTCGAAGTCATCGCCGAGCGCGGCTACCGGCGCGTCGCTGGGCGCGGTCGCCGAGCGGGTCGGCCTCACCCAGCAGGGGCTCGTGCACTACTTCCCCACCAAGGAGGCGCTGCTCGTCGCCGTACTGGAGGAGCGCGACCAGTGGGACACGAGCGGCGGCACCCGCTCCCCCGACAGCCGGCGGCTCGAACTGCTGGCTTCCCTGGTCGAGTACAACGCGATGCGGCCCGGCATCGTGCAGACCTTCTCCGCACTGCTCGGCGAGAGCGTCACCGAGGACCGTCCGGCGCGGGACTTCTTCACCCGCCGCCACGACCGGGTGCGTACGCAGATGGCGGCGGTGCTGCGCGCCGAGTACGGGGACCGGCTGCCGGGCGGACTGACACCGGAACGGGCGGCTCCGTTGCTGACGGCGGTCATGGACGGACTGCAGTACCAGTGGCTGCTGGACCCGGAGTCGGTGGACATGCCGGCGGCGTTCCGGGACTTCCTGACACTGCTGGAGCAACGTCAGCCGCTCTGGTCACAGCGCAACTCCTTCCCGATACTGGCGACTTCGGATTCTTCAGGGGAAGGGATACAGCGTGCGGCGGACACTGGGAGTGCTGGTCGTCTCGGCGGTGGCCTGCACGATGCTCGGTACGGCGCCGGCCGGCGCAGCGGACGTGCCGGGTGTCGCCACCGAGGAGGAACAGCGGCTGGACCGGGCCGTACCGCAGGAGATCCTGCGGCGCAGCGGATTCGACACGGTGGCACCGGAGTTCGCCCGGGCGCTGGGGGCGGCGGACTCCTACGCGGAGGCCGTGCGCGCCGTCGACCGGCACGGCTCGCGGCTGTGGCGGCGGGCCGTGGACCGGGCGCAGGGAAGGGGTCCCGCATGCGGCGAGTTGAGCCGGGACGACGACCGGCCGCTGTACTGGTCCCGGCTCGGTATGACCCGTGAACTGCGGCAGTGGCAGCCCGGGTTCGGGCTGTCCGACACCGGACGCGCCCGGCTGCTCGACCGACTGGAGCGGACCTCGCGCGGCCAGGACACGATGGACTTCCCCCGCGGCAAGGGCATCGACGGCAAGGGTTTCAAGCGGATCGTGGTGACCGGCTTCGACCCGTTCACGCTGGACCGTGACATCCGGATCAGTAATCCGAGCGGCGCGACGGCACTCGCGCTGGACGGCACCTGGATCCGTACGGCGGACGGCGGCCTGGCCCGGATCGAGACGGCGGTCTTCCCCGTCCGCTGGACCGACTTCGCCGCCGGGACGGTCGAGCGGACCCTGCGCCACCGGCTGCCCGAGGCGGACCTCTTCACGACCGTGAGCCAGGGCCGGGTGGGCAGGTTCGACATCGAGCGCACCAACGGCACCTGGCGCGGCGGGTTCCCGGACAACGAGAACGTGTCGCGCACCGAGACCGTGCCGGTCGCCGACCCCGCCTCGCAGCCGCAGTGGACGTCGACGACGCTCCCGTACGCGGCGATCACCGCCGCGCAGACGGGCCGCTTCCCGGTGTACGACAACACGTCGGTCACCGAGATACCGGCGGGCGGCACCGACGCGGTGGTCCGCCCGGAAGGACCGACCCCCGGCTCCACGGCCCGCTCCGGAGGCGGCGGCAACTACCTGTCCAACGAGATCGCCTACCGCGCGACCCTGCTGCGCGACCGCCTCGGGCTGCACGACACGCTGCCGGGCGGCCATGTCCACACGCCGGTGCTCCAGTTCGGTGCGGGCAACACGGACCCGGCCACGGGCACGGTCACCGACCCGGAGTTCGTCCGGAACCGGCTGGACATCATCGCTCAGGTCCGGGCGATCGTGACGACGGCGGTGAACACGGCTCCCTGACGGCTACCAGGACGCGGGCGAGCCGGCCGGCTTGTCGAAGGAGAGCGCGCCGCCCGTCGGCGCGGCCGGCTCCGGCTCGCCCTGGGGCGACGTCAGATCCCGCACCAGCAGCGTCGCACCCGCCACCGCGCCCGGCATCAGGAAGACCGCGACGAACGGGACGAGGAAGGCGAGGGCGAGCGGAACGCCGAAGCCGAGAGTGAGCAGCCGGCGGCCGCGCAGCAGCGCGAGCCGCTCCTTCAGCTCCACGCCGCGCCGCTGCAGCGCCACCGCGGTGAGCTCCTCGGCGAGGAAGAATCCGGAGACGCAGAAGCCGATGGCCGGGACGACCGTCTGTCCGACGACCGGGATGAAGCCGAGCGCGAAGAGGACGATGCCGTACAGCGCGACCCTCAGCACCACGCGCAGGCTGTCCCGCGCGGAGATCCACAGCTCGCGCCAGAGCGGCAGCCCGGACTCCGGGACGTCCCCGCCCTCGCTCCGGTCGACCTGTTCGGACAGGGACTCGTAGAAGGGCTGGCCGACCAGCAGCGTCACCGCGGTGAAGGTGATCACGGCGAGGAAGAGTCCGAAGACGAAGACCAGCGCGGTGAGGAAGCCCCGGAACAGCCCCTGCCACGGAGACGACCAGTCGTCGGCGAACGGCGTCGACCAGCCCACCAGGTCGTCCGCGCCGTAACCGAGCCCGATGAGGGCGCCGGCGTACAGCACGAGGGTGACCAGCCCGGGCAGCAGCCCGAAACCGAACCACCGGCCGTGCCGGCCGACCCATCGCTGGCCCTTCAACAGATAGCCGAAGCCCACCCCTAGATCACGCATGCGCCCACCCTATCCGGCGGTCCCGAGGCGCCCTCTTGTTGTCCGGGGCACGACACGGTAGACCCTGCGTATTGATCACCTCTGGAGGTTGTGTACGCATGGCGATCCGCAGACCTGTCCTGATCAGCACCGCCTGTACAGCCGTCGCCGGCGCGTTGTTCCTTGCCCCGCTCCCCGCGTCCGCCGCACCCGGCCCCGACGGACCGCGGCCGCAGCCGCACCCGTTACGCGAGGGTGCGGGCCGGGACACCGGGCGGGGCGCCACGCCGGTGGGGGGCGCCGCGCTGCGGGCGCTGGAGAGTGCGACACCGGCGCTGCGCAAGGAGGGCGGCTATCCACGGCGGACCGTGCTCACACCGCCGCCGGTCAACCCGGCCGACAAATCGACAAAACTGGGCCTGGCCCCGTACCACGCGCTGGCGCCCCGCCTGAACGCCCTGCAGAAGCTGGGCAACCGGGTCAGTGTCGAGATCGCCGGGCGCTCGGCGGGCGGGCACGAGCTGTATCTGGTGACCGTCACCGCGCCGGAGACCGCCAAGCAGGCCCGCGACCAGGAACGGATGCGCGAGCTCATCGAGAACCGGCCGGCCGCGGCCGCCAGGGACCGGCACATCAAGGCCGCGTACAAGACCCCGGTCTTCATCAACAACAACATCCACGGCGACGAGTGGGAGGGCACGGACGCCGCCCTGAAGCTCATCGAGGAGCTGGCGAAGGCCAAGGACGCGAAGACCGCGGGCCTGCTCGCCAGGAACAGGATCCATCTCAATGTGACGGCCAACCCGGACGGCCGTATCGCCGGCACCCGCACCAACGCCAACGGCTTCGATCTCAACCGGGACTTCATCACCGCCTCGCAGCCCGAGACCCGCGCGATGCGGCAGATCGCCATCGACAAGCAGCCCGCCGTGATGCTCGATCTGCACGGGTACGTCAACGGCACCCTCATCGAGCCGACGACCCCGCCGCACGGCGAGAACTACGAGTACGACCTGTTCCTGAAGAACGCCTACGCCAACGCGCTGGGCATGGAGAAGGCGGTCAACGGCCTCGGCTACACCCCGCAGAAGGACGGTGTCGAGCCCGCCGTCATCCCCTTCCGCGACCAGAAGGAGGGCTGGGACGACTGGCCGCCGGTCTTCACCCCGCAGTACATGCCGTTCCAGGGCGCGGTCGCCGCGCACACCATCGAGTTCCCGATGGCGGTGAACCACGAGGAGTACGACTCCCTCCCCGTCGCCGAACTGCGCCGCCGGGCCGCGATCAACACGGCCGTCGCGGGCGCGGCGATGCGCGCGGCGCTCGACTACACGCACACGCACCGCACGTCCGTGCTCGCCGATCAGATCGAGACGTTCCGGCGGGGTGCGGCGGGCGAGGCACAGCGGCCGGTGTCCGAGGAGACCGTGCCGGGCGTGCCCGGCATCGGCCCCGAGGACGTCTATACGACCACTTTCCCTCGGGCGTACGTCATCCCGGCGGGCAGGGGACAGAGGAACGCAACCGCGGCTGCCCGGCTGGTGGACCATCTGGTCGCCAATGACGTACGGGTGGAGCGGGCGCGCAAGGGCTTCCGGCTGGCGGGCCGTACGTATCCGGCCGGGTCGTACGTCGTCGACATGCACCAGCCCAAGCGCGGTATCGCGAATGTGATCCTCGCCGAGGGCCGGGACATCAGCGCCGATGTGTCGACCATGTACGACATCTCGGGCTGGAGCCTCGGGGAGCTGTGGGGCGCCACCGTGAACAAGGCCGTCCGGGGTGAGCTGAAGGTCGACAGCCGTCCGGTGCACACCGCCTCGCCGACCGGTCACGTGGCGCGCCATGGCGATCTGTCGCTGCGCCTGGACGACCCGAAGGAGCTCGCCGCGCTGAACTCCCTGCTGGCGCAGGGCGTGGCGGTGCGCCGCACGGCCGACGGCTCGGCGATCGTCCCGGGTTCGGCGCGTGGCAGGGCGGCGGTGCTGGCGGACCGGTACGGCGTGGCCTTCCGGGCCACCGCGGAGCGGGGCACGGTGCCGCTGAAGCGGACCAGGGTCGCGGCGGCGGTCAGCGCCGGTGAGCTGTTCGCGCTGCGCGAGATGGGCTTCGACGTGGTGCCGGTGTCGACGGACGCCCTCAACGCGGGCTTCGACTGGTCGAAGGCCGATGTGCTGTATGTGTCGGCGGGTCTGGAGTACGGGAAGCTGACGCCGACCGCGCGTGACGCGTTCCGCGCGAGCGGGGTGGGGGTCGTCGGGCTCGGCCCGGACGGCGCGGCGTTCAACGCGCAGGCCGGTCTGCTCGCGGCGAAGGCGGTCGCGGGCAACGGCGACGCCAACGGGGTCGTACGGGTCACGAACGCGGGCGGCTCGCTGACCGGCGGCGCACCGGCGCATACGTTCGTCTACTCGCCGCTGTGGTTCACGGACCTGGGCCGTGGTGTACGGGCGGACCAGTCGTACGGCGCCGGCAACCCGCTGGTGTCGGGCCACTGGCGGGCCGGAGCGGACGGCAAGGGCGGCCCGAAGGACTCCGCGGGCAAGGCGTCGATCGTCAGCGGCAGGTCGGCGAAGGGCGCCCGGGTGGTGCTGTTCGGCACGGA
The DNA here is from genome assembly GCF_055585225.1 of Streptomyces sp. NPDC053673. Taxonomy (NCBI): domain Bacteria; kingdom Bacillati; phylum Actinomycetota; class Actinomycetes; order Kitasatosporales; family Streptomycetaceae; genus Streptomyces; species Streptomyces sp. NPDC053673. The sequence goes on from NZ_JBVJKN010000007.1 coordinate 60,387, forward strand.
GCCGCTGTTCCGCGACCACCCGAAGGGCGTGTTCGCGCAGGTCGGGCGGGCTCTGCTGGGCTAGTGCCGCGACCGGCAATGTTTGCCGGGAGGGGCACTGGGTCGTGTCTTCACGGTCCCGTCTGCCCGGTGAGACGGGAGGGCCGCACCCCGGTCGGTCGGGGTACGGCCCTCAGCGTCAACGATACGTGATCAGCTCAGCCGGCGAGCTCGACCGTGATGTTGCCGCGGGTGGCCTTGGAGTACGGGCACACCTGGTGGGCCTTCTCGAGCAGGTCCCTGGCCGTGGCGGCGTCCACGTTCGGGATGCTCGCGGAGATCTTGACGATGAGGCCGAAGCCCTCGTCGTTCTTGCCGATGCCGACCTCAGCGGTGACCGTCGAGCCGGAGATGTCGGCCTTCTCCTGGCGGGCGACCACACCGAGGGCGCCCTGGAAGCAGGCGCTGTAACCGGCGGCGAAGAGCTGCTCCGGGTTCGTCCCGGCGCCGGAACCGCCCATCTCCTTGGGCGGATTGACGACGACGTCGAGCTCGCCGTCGTCGGTGGCGACGCGACCGTCCCGGCCGTTCTCCGCGGTGGCGACGGCGGTGTACAGGACGTCGGACTGCTGGATGGACATGCGGGTTTCCTTCTCTGTGCGCCGCGACTCGCGCCCACGATCGCGACGGTGTGGGTCGAGACTACCGGTCGAGAGAAACGATCATCTTTCCGGTGTTCTCGCCACGCATGAGGCCCAGGAACGCCTCGGCGCCGTTCTCGATGCCCTCCACGACGGTCTCCTGGTACTTCAGCTCGCCGGAGCGCAGCCAGCCCGAGACCTCCCGCACGAACTGCGGCTGGAGCGCCTCGTGGTCGCGCACGAGCATGCCCTGGATCCGCAGCCGCTTACCGATGACCATGGCGAGGTTGCGCGGGGCGGGGGTGGGCTCGGTCGCGTTGTACTGGGCGATCATTCCGCAGACGGTGATGCGGCCGTGCACGTTGAGCGAGGAGATCGCGGCTTCCAGGTGATCTCCGCCGACGTTGTCGAAGTAGACGTCGATGCCGTCGGGGGCGGCCGCCTTGAGCTGCTCGGCCACGTTGCCGTTCTTGTAGTTGAACGCGGCGTCGAAGCCGTACTCCTCGACGAGGAGCTTGACCTTCTCGTCGGAGCCGGCCGAGCCGATGACCCGGGAGGCGCCCTTCAGCTTCGCCATCTGGCCGACCAGGTTGCCGACCGCACCGGCGGCGCCGGAGACGAAGACCGCGTCACCCTCCTTGAAGGAGGCGACGTCGAAGAGTCCGGCATAGGCGGTGAGCCCGGGCATGCCGAGAACGCCCAGGAAGGCCGAGAGCGGGGCGGCGGAGGCGTCGAGCTTGACGGCCTGCTTGGCGTCCACGTCCGCGTACTCACGCCAGCCGAGGAAGTGCAGGACGTGGTCGCCGACCGCGAACCCCTCCGCGTTCGACGCGACGACCTCGCCGACCGCGCCGCCTTCCATGGGCTGGTCGAGCTGGAACGGCGGAACGTACGACTTCACGTCGTTCATCCGGCCGCGCATGTACGGGTCGACCGAGAAGTGCAGGTTACGTACGAGGATCCGGCCCTCGCCCGGCTCGGCCACCGGGGCCTCGCGCAGGGCGAAGTCCTCGGGCTTGGGCCAGCCCTGCGGGCGGGCGACGAGGTGCCATTCACGGCCGGACACGGGAAGAGCGGACATGGCTGCGGTGCCTCCTAGAAAAGCTTCAGATACTGAAACAACCATGCTCCTAAATATTTCATGTTGTCAAGTATCTGGGTATGCTGACAGGCATGGCCATCACTCGAACAGACCCGCTGACCCTCGAGGTCGTCGAACTCATCGGCTCCGTCGTGGCCCGCTACCACGACGAATACGAGGAGGCCGCGAGCCGGCACGCCCTCACCGGGGCCCAGGCCCGGGTGCTGGGGCTGCTCTCCGTGGAGCCCACGGCCATGCGCCGCATCGCGCAGCAGCTGAAGTGCGAGCCGTCGAACGTGACGGGGATCATCGACCGGCTGGAGGCGCGCGGGCTGGTCGAGCGCCGACCCGATCCGGCCGACCGCCGCGTGAAGATCGCCGCCGCGACGGAAGCGGGCCGCACGACCGCGCAGCAGCTGCGCGAATCCCTGGGCTTCGCGCGCGAGCCGCTCGCCGAGCTGTCGACGCAGGAGCGGACGGTGCTCCGGGACCTGCTCAAGCGAATGCTGGGCAAGCCGACGGCGTAGGGCCCGTCCGCCCGCATCCGCACCCGCCGGACGGGCATGACGCATGCCCTGTACCGACCGACCCCGTACCGACCGGCCCCGTACCGACCGACCCCGTACCGACCGGCGCGCCCGAACGGCTGCCCTCGGACACCGGACGGGCGTGAAGCATGCTCGTCGGGGGTCTCCTCATGGGCCTACGTGCACCAGAAGAGGAACCAGGTGCACGTCTCGGTCGGACTCGGCGTGGGCGCGGGCCGGGGCGGCGGTCCGGGCTGCCCGGGCGGCGTCGACGACGCCGGTTGCGACGGGTCGGCCGTACCCGACGGAGAAACGTCACTGCTCGGCTCGGGCGGGGCGGACGACGACACGGACGGCTCGGCCTGCGAGGACGACGCGGCGACACCGGGCCGTGCGCTCCCCCGGCCCACGGGTGTGCTCGACCTGGCCGGCTCCCCCGACGACGTCGTGGGCGCCTCACTCACCGCGCTCGGACCGGGCGGCGGCTCGGCGCTGCCGGTCGGCTCGGGTATGTCGTCGACCGCGATGGACTCCTCCTCGCGGACCTCGACGGACGTGCCGTCGTCGCCGCCGGACGACTCCCTCGCCAGCTCCGCCAGGCTCAGCGCCCCCGCCGCCAGCGCCAGGCCGACGGTCCCGATCAGTACCTTCCGCCCACGCTTCCGGCGCGCTCTGCGGGCGCCGGCCCTGCTGCGGTCACGGCGACCGGACGCGGGAGCACGACGGTGTCCGGCGGGCGGCCGGTCCTCACCGTGCGCACCGCCCAGCTCGATGACGACGTCGTCGTCCGTCGATGCGGGGCTGTGGTGCCGTAGCTCCTCCGCGGGAGTACCGCACCCGGCGCACGCCAAAGCCCCGTTGAGGTGTCGACGGCACTGGTAGCAGTAATTCATGGCGCCCGCAGCGTATGCAGCGATGGGACAACAGAGGTAGCCGGGGCTGTGAGGATCCTGTGTGGAAACATCACTTGCCCGGCACGTCGGCTGGCCATGGAGCCCTCCCGGACCAGGTGATACGGGCACGATGGGGGCATGAACTCCTTCGGGCCGCGCGACTTCCAGCTCGTCCTGCTGCGCCGGATGGCCGACCATCAACCGGAGCTCGTCGAGGACGCCCGCCAGGAACTGGGCGCGTCGATCGCCGACATGAGAGAGGCCAACCGCCGCTGGCAGGCGATCGTCCGCTCGCCGCGCGGCCGCGGCTCGCTCGCCCGGTACCGCTCCGTGCTCGGCACCCCCGAGTCGACGTCCCGCCGCCGGATCGGCGACCTGGAGTGCGACGCGCTGCTGTGGCCCGTACCGCTCTGGCCCGACCTTCGGTTCGAGGTCCTGGCGGCGCCCGGCGGGGCGGTGTGGAACGAGTGGCTGGTACGGGCGCCGGGAGCGGCGGGCCCGGTGCTGCGCACGGAAGAGGATCTGCGCCCCTGGTCCTGCACGGTCGACGAGGTGGCGAGGGCGTTCGCCCCGGTACGCCCGATGGAGGGCACGGCCCCGACGCGGTGGCGACTCGCGTTCACCCTGCCCGACGGACGGCCCTGCGTGGCGGAGTTCAGCTGGGGGCTGCTGCAACGGCTGATGTGACGGCACGCGGCTGGGGCGTGTTGCGAAAGTAGCGCCGTCCGCCCGGAGGGCGGGGCCCGCGGCGTCCGGTGCGTGCGATCGCAAGGCGGTGGGGGCACCTCCCAGGCGCAGCTCTGGGGGAGATCATCCTCGTACTGGACGTACCTGGATGAGTCCGACAACGCAGCGTGGGGGCACCTCCCGTGCCCGAAGGGCTACGGGGGAGTGCGTGCCAGGCGTCGCGGGCCAGGCGGGACTTTCGCAACACGCCCTGGGTCCGCCGCGCAGCTGATGTGACGTCAGGTGTCTCTTCCGGCCCACCCCCGACCGGCTCAGCTCAGCGCGCGCCACGCGCCCGGCGATCGGACGATGCGAACAGGAACCGCTCTCGGGAGGATCTGTCGTGACCGTCAGTCTTGAGCAGCTGCGTCGTTGCCATGTCGCCGTCGATCTCGGCGCCGCGAGGACCCGGGTCTTCGTGAAGGGCGTCGGGCTCGTCGTCGATGAGCCGAGCGTGGCCGCCGTCAACACCCGCAACGGAGCGCTCATCGCCGTGGGCGAGTTCGCCGAGCAGATGACCGGCCGTACGCCCGACTACATCCGGGTCATGCGCCCCGTCTCCGGCGGCAGCGTCATCGACATCGACATGGCCCAGCGCATGCTGCGCCATCTGCTCGGCGAGAAGCTCCGCCGCCACCTGCGCCGCAAGCCCCGGCTGCGCGCCGCGGCCTGCGCCCCGCACGACGCCGATCCGCTCGCGCAGCGCGCCACGGTGGAGACGCTCGTCGGCCTCGGCGCCCGCCGCGTCGAGCTGGTCGACACGCTGATCGCGGCCGCGGTCGGCTGCGGGCTCCCGGTGCAGCAGCCGACCGCCACCATGATCATGGTGTGCGGGGCGGCCACCACCCAGATCGCCGTCCTCTCCCTGGGCTCGATCGTCACGGCCGTGCGGATTCCCGTCGGCGGTGAGGCCGTCGACCACGCCGTGATCCAGTATCTCCGCCACCAGCACGCACTGATGCTGCCCAGCCAGTCCGTACGGCCCCTGCAGCTGGCCCTCAGCGGGAACGGCCTCACCCTCCAGGGGCCGGCCTCCACCGAGATCCACGGCCGTGACGTGGCCACGGGCCTCGCCCGTTCGGTGCGGGTCGACACCGCCGCGGTGCGCGACGCCATCCACACCCCGCTGACCGCCGTGCTCGACGGCATCGGGATGATCCTGCGCGAATGCCCGCCCGACCTGGTCGCCGACCTCGCCGACCGCGGGATCATGATGGTCGGCGGCAGCGCGCTGCTGCCCGGTCTCGACCAGATGCTGCGCGACGCGACCGGTATGCCCGTGCACATCGCGGAGCGGCCCGACGTCTGCGCGGTGCTCGGGCTCGGGGAGATGATGGAGGGCCGTATCCGGTCGATGATCCTCGATCCGCTCACCGCCTGAGGATGCCGCCCGGGGAGAGCACGCCGCGGCGGGCGCCGCCGGCGAAGCCGGCCCCCGGCGGAGGGGCGGTGCCAGGTCCTGTCCGGGCGGGCGGCGGGCCACGGCCGGCGCCGCTCGACTTCCCAGGGAAAATTCGGTCGCGCTTCGAGCGTCGCGCGATCGAGAGTGTGGCAGGTGAGCGGAATGTGGACGACGGCGGTCGCGGGTGCGGTCGCCGGGCTGGGTGTGGCGGTGCCCCTGGGGGCGATGGGTGTCCTGCTGATCCAGGAGGGGATGCGCGACCGCAGGCACGCGGTCGCGGCGGCCGCCGCCGTGGCGGTCGTCGACATGGCCTACGCGGCCGTGGCGACGGCCCTCGGCCCGCTGGTCGCGTCGGCCCTCTCGGGCGTCGAGGCGTGGGTTCGCCTCGTGTCGGCGGCAGTCCTGATGGTGATCGCGGTACGAGGGCTGTGGGCGTCGCGCCGCGTGACCGACGACCCCGTGTCGGCCGGGGCCGACCGGGCCGGCGGCACCGTGCGGACATTCACGAGGTTCGCCGCGCTGACCCTCGTCAACCCCACCACCGCGCTGTACTTCGCGGCGCTGACCACCGCACAGGGCGCCGCGCTCCGCGGCGGCGCGGCCGGCGCGGTGTTCGTGGCCGGGGTGTTCGCCGCCTCGCTCTTCTGGCAGCAGCTGCTCGTCGCGGCGAGCGGGTTCACGGGCGCCAGGATCGGTGCGAGCGCGCGCGCCTGGACGTTCCGCCTGGGGTTCGGCCTGGTGGCCGTGTACGCGGTGAAGATCGCTCTCCCGCTGCCGTGAACAACCGTATGCACCGTATGCCGTGAACCGTATGAGCCGTACGCCGTGAGCCGTACGGCTCAGCACCGCGCGCCTGCCCGCCCGCCGAGTGCCGCGACCGGCAATGTTTGCCCGTCAAGGAGCGTCGTCCGGTGCATGGGGTCTCCCCAGGCCCACAGGGCCGAGGGGAAGCATCGCAAGGCGGCCGGAAGTCCTTGTAGCGGAGCTACCAGGGCTTTTGGCCAACGCAGCGAGGGTGCGTGCCGGGCGGCGCGACAGGGCAAAGCTTGCCAGGAGGGGCACTAGATCTTGACTGACCTCGTGGACACCGCAGACAAGGCCTCCGCCACCGCGTACCGCAACCTCGTCGTGGCCACGATCGGCTTCGCGCTCACCTTCTGGGCGTGGAACCTGATCGCGCCGCTCAGCGGCATCTACAAGGACCGGCTCGGGCTGACGTCGTTCGAACAGTCGCTGCTCGTGGCCGTGCCCGTTCTCGTGGGCTCGCTGGGCCGGATCCCCGCGGGCGCGCTCACCGACCGGTACGGCGCCAGGCTGATGTTCCCGCTGGTGTCGGCGCTGACGATCGTGCCCGTGCTGCTGCTGATCCCGGCGAAGGCCTCGTACGGCGCGATGCTCGTGGTGGGCTTTCTGCTGGGGCTCGGCGGTACGACGTTCGCGATCGGCGTCCCGCTGGTCAACTCGTGGTTCCCGCCGGTCCACCGGGGTTTCGCGATCGGGGTGTTCGGGATGGGCATGGGCGGGGTGGCGCTGTCCGGGTTCTTCACGCCCCGCATCGCCAAGGCCGGCGAGGACCTCCCCTTCTACGTCGTCGCGATCGCGCTCGCCGTGTACGCGCTGATCGCCGCCGCCCTGCTCCGCGACCGGCCCGACCGGCCGGTGCCGACGGCCTCACTGGCGTCGCGGCTCGAACAGGCCGGGCGGCTGCGGGTGACATGGGAACTGTCGGCGCTGTACGCGATCGGCTTCGGCGGGATCGTGGCGTTCGGCGTCTACCTGCCGACGTATCTGAAGACCTGGTACGAGCTGTCACCGACCGACGCGGGCACGAAGGCCGCCGGGTTCGCGCTGATCGCCGTCGTCTTCCGGCCCTTCGGCGGCTGGATCTCGGACCATGTCCACCCGGCGTTGGTGACCGCCGCCGCGCTGGGCTTCGTGGCGCTGTGGGCGATCGTCCAGGCCTTCGATCCGCCGATCGCACCGGGCGGCACGGTCGCACTGCTGTGCACGGCCGCGGGGCTCGGCACCGCGAGCGGCAGCATCTTCGCGCTCGTCGCGCAGGTGACGCCGCAGCCGCAGGTGGGCAGTGTGACCGGCATTGTCGGCGCGGCGGGCGGGCTCGGCGGCTTCGTACCGCCGCTGGTGATGGGCGCGGTCTACAGCGCGAAGGGCTCCTACTCGATCGGCTACATGCTGTTGTCGGATCTGGCGCTGGCGGGCTGCGTGTACGCGTACGGGCGGATGCGGAACATCCGTCCGGGCGGCGACGAGACGGAGCTGGCGCGGGCGTCGGCCGCCAGGACATAGGCCTGGACCAGGCCCGGACAGCTCTGGCTCCGCAAGACACCCTCAGGCGAAGCGACCGGAGAGGGTCTCGTCCCCTCAGCGTTTATTACGCACGAGTAGCAAGCAGTGGGGAGAATGGTACCCAGCAAGATCCACCGGACAGGCCCTGGCTGTGGGCAAGGATGAACAGCCCCGTGCACGCGTGACTTGAGGAGGACGACGAGTGAGTGCTCTCTTCCCGGCCCTGGCCGCGGATGTCGAGGGATCCGGCCGGCCCGCGATGCGCTTCGGGGACCGTGCGCTGACGTACGGCGAACTCGCCGCGGCGGCCGGGTCGCTGGCGGGGCGGCTCGCGGGAGCGGGGCGGGTCGCGGTGTGGGCCACGCCGTCGCTGGAGACCGCCGTCGGGGTCGTCGCCGCGCTGCTCGCGGGAGTGCCCGCGGTGCCGCTCAACCCGAGGACCGGCGAGCGGGAGCTGGCTCATATCGTCGGCGACAGCGCGCCGGCGCTGGTGCTCGCCGCTCCGGGTGAGGAACTGCCGTCGGCGCTGGACGGGTTGGAGCGCGTGGACATCCCGGTGTCCGCCCGCTCGGGGGCCGGGGGTGCGCTGCCGCCCGAGCCGGATCCGGGCGCGCCCGCGCTGGTCGTCTACACGTCGGGGACGACCGGCCCGCCGAAGGGTGCGGTGCTGCCGCGGCGGGCGATCGCGGCGACGCTGGACGCGCTGGAGGACGCGTGGGCGTGGAGCGGGGATGACGTCCTCGTCCATGCGCTGCCGCTGTTCCATGTGCACGGGCTGATCCTGGGGATCCTCGGTCCGCTGCGGCGGGGCGGTTGCGTACGGCACCTGGGGAAGTTCTCGGCGGACGGCGTGGCTCGGGAGCTCGGGACGGGCGGGACGATGCTGTTCGGGGTGCCGACGATGTACCACCGGCTGGCCGAAGCGGCCGAGGGCGACCCGGAGTTGGCGAAGGCACTGGCCGGGGCACGGCTGCTGGTGTCGGGCTCGGCGGCGCTGCCGGTCCACGATCATGAGCGGATCTTCGCGGCGACGGGCAGGCGGGTCGTCGAACGGTACGGAATGACCGAGACGCTCATGATCACGAGCGTGCGCGTGGACGGGGAGCCCCGGGCCGGGTCGGTGGGTCTGCCCCTGCCGGGCGTCGAGCTACGGCTGGTCGAGGAGGACGGGACCGAGATCGCGGAGTACGACGGCGAGACGGTCGGCGAGATCCACGTGCGGGGGCCGAATCTCTTCACGGAGTACCTGAACCGGCCGGACGCGACGGAGGCGGCGTTCGACGGGGGCTGGTTCCGTACGGGCGACATGGCGGTCCGGGATGCGGATGGCTATGTACGGATCGTGGGACGCAAGGCGACGGACCTGATCAAGAGCGGCGGATACAAGATCGGCGCCGGCGAGATCGAGAACGCGCTGCTGGAGCACCCCGGGGTGCGGGAGGCCGCGGTGACCGGCGAGCCGGACGAGGATCTGGGCGAGCGGATCGTGGCCTGGGTGGTACCGGCGGATTCCGCACGACCGCCGTCGGCGGCGGAGCTGTCCGACCACGTCGCCGGCCAGCTCGCCCCGCACAAGCGGCCGCGCACGGTCCGCCTGCTGGAGTCGCTGCCCCGCAACGACATGGGCAAGATCATGAAGCGGGCGCTCACCCATGGCTGAACGACCGACGGCCCGCGAGGCGATCGCCCTGACGACAGACGCGTTCGAGGAGGCGAGACCCACGGCGACCGCACGGTCCGGCGACGGGCCGCTCGGGTGGGCGGGGTACGGCGCGTCGCTGGCGCGGGCGGGCCTTCGTAGCGGCGAGGAGGAGTCCGTCGTCTGGGGAACGGCACGGATCGGTGGCAGCCGGGCCGTGGTGGTCTCGTTCGAATTCGGCTTCCTGGGCGGATCGTTGGGTGAACGGACCGGCGACCGGCTGGAGGCGGCGTACGCGTACGCCCGCGAGCGGCGGATGCCGCTGGTGTCGCTGATCGCGACCGGCGGCAGCCGTATGCAGGAGGGCATGATCGCCCTCACCCAGCTTCAGCGGGTGGCCCGCGCCTCCGCCCTGACGCGCGCGGCCGGACTGCCCCAGGTCGCCGTGCTCCGCGACCCGACGACGGGCGGCGGCTGGGCCACGCTGGGCGCGGGTGCGGACGTCATCCTCGCCCTGCCCGGCGCGCAGGTCGGCTTCGCCGGCTCCCGCGTCCGCCCGCCGGACGCCGATCCGTCGGCGTACACGGCCGAGGGTCAGCTGGCGGCGGGCCACATCGACGCGATCGTCCGCCCGGAGGACCTCCGGTCCACGCTGTCGCTGTGGCTGACACTGCTGACGGGCGGCACGGACACCGGGGCCGGGGCCGGGGCCGGGACGCCGCCACCCCACGCCCTCGGGGACGCCGGGGCCGCCGCACCCACGGGCTGGGAAGCCGTGCAGCGTGCCCGGGACTCCCGCAGACCTCGCGCCGGGGCGTATCTCGACGCGTACTTCGAGGAGCGGCTGGACGTCCAAGGGGACCGGTGCGGCGGAAGGGACCCCGGGATGGTGTGCGGGTTCGGGCTGCGGGGCGGCCGGGCCGTCGCGTATGCCGCGCAGGGCGGGACCGCGACCCGGCCCGCCGGGTACCGGACGGCCGCGCGGCTGGTCCGGCTCGCGGACCGGCTGGGGATCCCCGTGCTGACGCTCGTCGACACGCCCGGTGCCGCCAATGACGCCGAGGCGGAGCGGGAGGGTGCGGGCGCCGCGATCGCCGATGTGTTCGCGGCGATAGCGTCCGCCCGCGTCCCGGTGACGACACTCGTGATCGGCGAGGGCGGCTCGGGCGGGGCCCTGGCACTCGCCGCTCCGGACAACACCTGGGCCACGCCCGACAGTTACTTCTCCGTCATCGCGCCGGAGCTTGCCGCGGCCATCCTCAAGCGCGCCCCCTCCGCGGCGCCGTCGACCGCGGACCAGTTGCGGCTGCGCCCTCAGGACCTCGTGGAGCTGGGGGTCGTACGGGGGATCGTGCCCCACGGGGAACGGCCCTCGACGCAGCCATGAGGTGCGTCACAGCAACTTAGGGTTCCCTTCCCTGGCACCCGGGCCCTCTGGTACACGTGACAGACCCCACCGCACCACCGGGAGTCTCGCCATGGACCAGGACCACGCGCCCGACCTCATACCCTTCACGATCGACCTGACCTTCGAAGAGGCCCGGCGACGGGCCGAGGTCGTCGCCGCGCTCGGGCCCGACTGGGACCCGGTGGCCGCCCTGCAGGGCGAGGACGCGGCGTACACGCTGCTCTACTCCGGCCTCGACGCCGACCAGCAGCGCACGTACGACATGCTCGTGGCCGCCGGAGTCCTTCCCGGAGGGGAGCCGGGCCGTGCGGCTGCCCATTGATCCGCAGGCGGACATCGCGCGCCGCGCCTGGGTGCCCTGCCCCGGCTGCGACGACGCACGGGACTGCGCCACCTGCGCCGACGGGCGCAACTGCGGTGCGCACTGGCGCTATCTGATCTCCAACAAGGGCACGGTCGTCCACCTCCAGTGCCCCGGCTGCACCCACACGTGGTCGCTCGACACCAGGCGCCGTACGACCACATGAACACCGGCGCGTGAGCACGGGCGCATGAACGCCCGCACATGAACACGGGCACATGAACGCCCGCACGTGAACACGGCCATGTGAACACGGGACATATGAAGCGGCCCGGTACGGCGCCGCATCGCCGTACCGGGCCTTACGTTCCGGAGCCGTCAGCGCATCACTTCACGCCGACCGCCCGGATGATCTCCTGCTTCACCGAGCCGCCTGGTCGTCGCCGGCCGAGACGATCAGCGGGAGCGGTTCCCTGCGCCGAGGCCCTGCTCGATGAGCCCGGTGACGTCGAACAGCCGCTTGTCGAGGACCCCGGCGTCGAGGTAGCCGCGGGCCTCGTCGGGTACGACGGTGATGCGGCCGTTGGATATCTGGCTGCGTACGGCACCGGTGGCGTCCTTGGGACGCTCGACGGCGACGGCTTTGCGGCCGCCGCCGAGATCGGTGACGGTGACCTCGTCGCCGGTGACGAGGGTGACGGTGTGGGCGGGGGGCCGATTCCGCGGGCGCGACGCTGCCCTTGAGGCTGTCGGGGGGCTCCGCGCCGAGGGCCTGTCCGGCCGGGAGCAGTACGAGCGAGAGCCCGGCCGCCAGCAGCCGGGCTCTCCTTCTCGCGGGCGCTCTGGTCATGAATGTCTCTCCTCAACTCCCGGCGAAGGGGTGGTTCCGGGGTGTTCCGAAGAGTCTGAGCGCTCATAAGTCGCTTGGGGCGACCAAAGGTTGGCGGCTACCTGCCATGGCGGCTACTTGCCATTCACCTGCCGGGGCCTCGGACCCCGCCATCGGCCGGGCGCCGCCGCGCGGAACGGCGGAGCGCTCGGCGGGATCCGGTCCGCGAAGGGGGACATCACCGAAGGCCTATGACGGAGCTGTATGGATGACGGGAAGTCAGCAAACCGGTGATCGCTCGGATGTCGGACCGGCACGCCACCGCAAACCTGCTAGCTGTAAGCACCAAACACATCGGACATTGCGGAAAACCGTCACGCAAAAGCCGGTTCGCCCCCCGTCGACATCCGAAAGAAAGAAAGGTCCGGGATGCCCAAAATCTTCGGCGTCGCCCTCCTTGTTCTCGCCCTTGCCGCCACGTCCCCGGCTCCCGCAGTTGCCGAAGCACCTGCGCAGTCCGGCCAGATCCCCGGCCAGTACATCGTGACCCTCAAGGACACCGCCGTAGTCGGAGAGGAAGACGCGGCCGTGGACGCGGCCGTGCAGCAGGCATCCTCCATGGGCGCCGACGTGAGGCACGTCTACCGCCACGCCCTCCACGGCTACGCGGCGTCCATGAGCGCGAGTGCGGCGGCCGCGCTGGCCGAGGACCCGAAGGTCCGGTCCGTGCAGCCCGACCGTACGGTGCGGATCGCCGCCCAGGAGGTCCCGAGCGGTGTGGACCGGGCCGAGGCCGATGCCAGCCCCACGGCCGCCATCGACGGCACGGACACCCGGGCCGATGTCGACGTCGCGGTGATCGACACCGGAGTCGACGCGAACCACCCGGACCTGAACGTCCACACCGCCGGCGCCAAGAACTGCTGGCTGCCCCAGCTCAAGCAGATGGACCTGCACGGTCACGGCACGCATGTCGCCGGCATCGTCGGCGCCCTGGACAACGACACCGGGGTGGTCGGTGTGGCACCGGGCGCCCGGATCTGGCCGGTCCAGGTGCTCAACCCCCTCGGGTGGGGTTCCACCTCGGACGTCGTCTGCGGCATCGACTACGTCACCAGCCACGCCGACCAGATCGACATCGTCAACATGAGCCTGGGCGGTGCGGGCGCCGACGACGGCAACTGCGGCGCGACCGACAACGACGTCATGCACCAGGCGATCTGCGCTTCCGTCGCCAAGGGCGTCACCTACGTCGTCGCGGCCGCCAACGACCACGCTGACGCGAAGAACACCGCCCCCGCCGCATACGACGAAGTGATCACCGTCAGCGCGCTGGCCGACTTCGACGGCAAGCCCGGGGGCCTCGGCTCACCCACGTGCCGCGACGACAAGGACGACACCTTCGCCGACTTCTCCAACTACGGCCCCGACATCGACCTGATCGCTCCGGGTGTGTGCATCCGCTCCACCTTCACGGGCGGCGGCTACTCCACCCTGTCCGGCACCTCGATGGCCGCACCCCATGTCGCGGGCGGCGCGGCCCTGTACCGGGCGACCCACCCCAGTGCGTCGCCCGGCACCGTCAAGGCGGCTCTGCAGAGCGCCGGCAGCTTCGACTGGATCGCACCCTCCGAGGACGGCGACACCATCCAGGAGCCTCTGCTCAACGTCGGTTCCCTCTGAGCGACGGGTTCGTTCCGAGGCGCCCCCACGGCTTTCTTCCGGGACGTCCCCACGACTCTCTTCCGGGATGTCCCCGCCGCCTCCTGCCGAGCGGCGCCCCCGTGGGGGCGCCGCTCTACGGCGTCGGTTCGCGGGCGTCGTACCGGACGAACCCGCGTCCGCGCAGCGCCAGCAGACCGATCGCCAGGACGCAGGCGAGCCCGCCGCCGGTGATGGCGACCGTGGGCGAGGTGAGGTCGGCGACCGATCCCGCGAGGAAGTCCCCGAGGCGCGGTCCGCCCGCGACGACGACGATGAAGACGCCCTGGAGCCGTCCGCGCATCTCGTCCGGCGCGGCTGCCTGGAGCATGGTGTTCCGGAACACCATGGAGACGGTGTCGGCGCAGCCCGCGAGGGCGAGGAAGAGCAGCCCGAGCCAGAGGTTCCTGGTCAGTCCGAACACCGCGATCGCCGTTCCCCAGGCCGCAACGGCGAGCAGGATCGCCACCCCGTGCCGCCGGATCCGCCCCAGCCAGCCGGAGAACACACCGCCGAGCAGCGCGCCGACGGCGGGGGCGGCGACGAGGAGACCGGTCGTACGGGCGTCCCCGCCGTACCAGAGCACGGCGACGGCGGGGAACAGCGCCGTCGGCTTCGCCAGGATCATCGCGCAGAAGTCGGAGAAGAACGTCATGCGGATGTTGGGGCGGGTGGCGAGGAAGCGCAGCCCGTCGAGGACCGAGGCCCGCTTCGTGTCCGTGCGGTCCCGGTCGGGAAGCATCGACGGCAGGCGCCACATGGCGTACAGCGCTGCGCCGAACGCGACGGCGTCGATGAGGTACGCGGCCTGGTAGCCGCCGTATCCGACGATGACGCCGCCCAGCATCGGCCCGATCAGCATGCCGGACGTCATCGTCATGGAGTTGAGGGCGTTGGCGGCGGGCAGCTGTTCGGCCGGCAGCAGCCGGGGGATCATCGCGCTGCGGGCGGGCGCGTTGAGCGCGGCGCACACCGCTTGCCCGGACACCACCGCGTACAGGAACCACACGTGGTGGAACTCCGCGAACGCGGCGGTGGCGAGCGCGGCCGACAGCACCGCGGACCCGGTCGCGCTGAACAGTCCGAGCCTGCGGCGGTCGACGGTGTCGGCGACGGCGCCGCCGTACAGCCCGAAGACGATCAGCGGAACGAGGGAGAAGAGCCCGACGAGCCCGACGGAGAACGTCGAGCGGGTGATGTCGTACACCTGGAGGGAGATCGCCAGGGTCGTCATGCCCTGGCCGATCCAGGAGACGGTGTTCCCGAACCAGAGCCGCCGGTAGTGGACGGAGGCGCGCAGGGGCGTGAGATCGGCGAGGATACGGCGGCGGTCGCGGACGGGGGTGCCGGTCGCGGTCATATCCGACCGGCCACGGGCCAGGGGCGGTGGGCTGGTGTGCGGGCTGTTGACGGCATGATCGCAGTATAGGGACGCAGCGGGATGGGCCCCTTACTCCGGGTGGGCGGGGCGCGTTCAGCCCGCCTCGGCGTCGGCTCGCTGCCGCGTCCGGCCACTGCCGGACGTGTCGCGAGGCGTACTGCGGGGAGTATCGCGGGACGCGTCGCGAACCGAACCGCGCAGACTGTCGCGGGACGCGTCGTGCGACGTTTCGAGGACCGTGCCGCGGAACGTGTTCCGGTAGGCCGTCGGCGCCACCCCGATCGCCGCGACCAGATGCTGCCGCAGCGACGCGGCGGTCCCGAACCCCGCCTCCTCCGCCACCCGGTCCACAGGCAGATCGCTGGTCTCCAGCAGCCGTCGCGCGTTCTCCACACGCTGCCGGGTGAGCCACTGGCCGGGCGTCATCCCCACCTCGTCGCGGAAGCGCCGGGAGAACGTACGGACGCTCATCCGCGCATGCTCCGCCAACTCGGCCAGCGACAGCGGTCGGTGCAGCTGTCCGAGCGCTCACGCCCTGGTCGGGGATGTCGTGGCGATCGTTGGCTCCGGCACGGGGCGTTCGATGAACTGCGCCTGCCCGCCGTCACGCCACGGCGGTACGACGCAGAGCCTGGCCACCCGGTTGGCGACCTCGCTGCCGTGGTCGCGGCGCAGCAGGTGGATGCACAGGTCCACCCCGGCGGCGACGCCGGCCGCGGTGAGGACGTCGCCGTCGTCGACGAAGAGCACGTCCGGGTCGACGTCGGCCAGGGGGAACTGCCGCTGGACGAAGGGAAAGATCGTCCTCACGGTCACCGGCTGAGACGCACGGCGTACGGGGCGAGCGTTTGCGCCGTCCCGTACGCAGGCGCAGGGTGAACAGGTGCGGACGTACCCCACCTGATCCCGAGAGGACAGCGATCCTGATGCAGGGCAACGCCAAGGCAAAACAGATCAAGGGCAAGCTGAAGGAAACCCTGGGCAAGACCATGGGCGACAAGACCATGGTCAGGCACGGCAAGGGAGACCAGCTGCGCGGCAAGGCACAGGAGATGGCGGAGAAGGCGGCCGAACGGGTCCGCAAGGCGACGAAGCACTGACCTGGCACTGACCAGGGACCGACCGGAACACTGGTCAAAGCGCTGACCACAGCACTGAGCAGACACCTGCCAGGTGCTGATCAGGCCCCTGGCCAGGGCGCCGCCCCACGCGAGGCCGGACCTCGCCCAAGGCCCGCTCCGATCGCGTGACGGCCTTACCCGGACCACACTGGTCTCATGGTGTCCTGGCCGGGCGGCCGCATGCCGGAAGGAAGTTCTCCATGCCCACGGACGCGCACCCCGGTCCCCTGCGGGCCCTGGTGTTCGGCGCGGCGCTACGGGCCGGGTCCATCAACGCCCGCCTGGCCTCCCTCGTGGCCCGCCTGATCGCCGACACCGGCGCCACCGTCGACCTCGCCACCATGCGCGACTTCGACATGCCCCTCTACGACGGCGATCTGGAGGAGGAGGAAGGCCTGCCGCCGGGCGCGCTCGCGCTCCGCGACCGGCTCGAACGCTGCGACGCCTTCGTGATCTCCTCCCCGGAGTACAACGCCTCCATGCCCGGAGTGCTGAAGAACGCGATCGACTGGGTCTCCCGCGTCCAGCCGCAGCCGTTCAAGTCCAAGCACGCGCTGCTGCTGTCCGCCTCCCCGTCCATGGTGGGCGGCAACCGCGGGCTGTGGTCGCTGAGAGTTCCCCTGGAACACCTCGGCACCCGCGTCTATCCGGACATGTTCAGCCTCGCCAAGTCGCACCAGGGCTTCACCGAGGACGGCCTCCTCGCCGATTCGGGCCTGCAGGAACGCCTGGCCGAGACCGTACAGGCCTTCCTCAGCCTGGTGGAGGCCGATGTGAGCTACGTGTGCCTGCAGCGCCGCTGGTACGAGTTCCTCGGGGACCGCACCGAGGCGGCCGTCACCCAGCGGGCGGAGGACTAGACGAGTCTCCACAGTCCCGTCTGCCCGGCCCGTCCCGCGCACACGATCCGCGCCGCACCAGGGGCGCCGCACCGGAGCCGCGCGGACTCGTCAGCCCAGTGCGGCCGGGGATTCGGAGTCGGGTACCAGCAGCCTGGGTGCGCCGGAGCCGTCAGCCGGCACGGACCAGACATCGGGGTCGCCGCTGCTGTCCCGCACCGTGTAGGCGAGCGTGGCGTTGTCGAGCCAGGCGGCCTGGTCGTCGATGCTGCGGGTCTCGGCCAGGGGCGTCACCCGCATCGAGGCCCGTTCGAGCACGGACAGTCGCCAGCCGCGGGTGGGATCGGCGCCGATGGCCTCCTTGAACGCGATCCGGGTGCCGTCCGGTGACAACGAGGGGCACTCCACGTTCTCCTTGAGCGTGCGGACGGTTCTGGCCGCGAAGTCGCCCTCGACCAGGTACCGGCGGCCGGCCGTGGACATGGTCGCGTAGAACCTGTTGTCGTCGGCGGCGAAGGTGACGCCCCAGAAGTTGAGGTCGGCGGCCTGGTAGGGCCGGCCCTCCCTGGTCACCGCGAACTTCTCCAGTGTGCTGACGAGCACGCCGGTACGGGTGTCGAGGATGCCGGCACGGGTGGAGAAGCCGCCGCTGTTGTAGGAGTCGCCCCCGACGAAGGTCGTCCATGCCACCATGCGGCCACTGGCCGACACCCGGGCCCGGTTGGGCAGACCGGGGACCGGGAACGCGCGCTTCTCACGGAGTTCCTGGTCGAGGACGACAAGGCGGTAGGACCACGGAGAGTCAGGACGGACACAGACGCCGGTGCCTGCCGCGGCATGGACGCGGACGCACTCCAGCGGGGCGACCGTCCTCGGGCCGCTCGGGTCGTCCCGGGAGACGGTGACGAGACGGCGGTCGCTGACCACCAGCAGACGTCGGCCGGGAGCCAGCGTCGCGCGGTCCGCGGTGGTGGTGACCCGGTCGGCGCCGGAGTCGGCACCGGCCGTGGCCGTCCGGTCGGCGGCCAGCCGGATGTAGCCGATGGCGACGGCGGCGAGCACCGCGGCGGTGGCGATGACGACGACGATCCGGGTCCGCTGCGTCAGGGCGCTCAACTGGATTCCTCCTGGATGACGGCACCGGGTCGGTGAGTGAGCAGCACGGCGGTAGCGACGATCGCCACGACGACGCCCGCGGCCGCCGCCCTGCTGGCGGTCACCGGACCCCACGCCTGCCACGCCAGCCCGAACAGGACCGAGGAGACGAGGTAGGCCAGTGCCTGGCCGGTCTGGACGACGGCGATGCCGGTGGTGCGCAGCCGTTCGGGCAGCAGCGGGCCTGCCAGCGCCATGAGTACGCCGTCGGTGGCCGCGTAGAAGATGCCGTAGAGGCCGAGCGTCAGGACGATCAGCGGCCATCCGCCGAGTGGACCGAACAGCAACAGGTAGACGGCGATCAGCGCGGTGTAGCCGCCCAGCATGACGGGCAGCCTGCCGACCCTGTCGGCGAGGGCCCCGATGGGGGCGGCGAGGAGCAGATAGCCGAGGTTGGTGCCGACCGCGAGCAGCGGGAACCAGCCTGCGCTCAGCTCTTCGCGTCGCTGCAGGAGCAGGTAGACGAAGCCGTCGCCGACGGTGGCAAGACCGAGCAGGCAAGCGGCGAGTACGAGACGGCGGACCGGCGCGGCCCGCAGCATCGACACGGCGCCGCGCGGTGAGACGGTCCCGGCCTCGGGCTGCGGGTCACGCCGGTCGCGTACGAACAGCACGAGCAGCACGACGCCGAGGACGGCAACGCAGAAGCTGGTGACGAAGACCGCGTCGAAGGACTGGCCCGCGGCGGCGAGGACCGCCAGTGCCACCAGCGGGCCGAGGAAGGCGCCGAAGCTGTCCATCGCACGGTGCACGCCGAAGGCCCGGCCGAGGGCTTCCGGTGGTGTCGACAGCGTGATCAGCGCGTCCCGGGGCGCCGTGCGCAGTCCTTTCCCGGTCCGGTCGACAGCGATCACCAACCCGACGGCGGCGACCGACCGCCCTGCCGCGAGCAGGCCCAGCTTGGCCACGGCCGAGAGCGCGTAACCGACGCCGGCCACCGCCTTGCGGCTGCGCACCCGGTCGGCGACGTACCCGCCGACGATCCGCAGCAGCGCCGTGGCGCCGGTGTAGACCCCGTCGATCACTCCGTAGGCCGCCGGGCTCAGCTGCAGGCCGAGCACCAGGTAGAGGGGAAGGACCGCGGTGACCATCTCCGCGGAGATGTCGGTGACCAGGCTTACGGTGCCGAGAGCGAAGACGTTGGCGCTGATCGCGGGCAGTCGGCGCCTGCCGGGCTCGCCTGCGTCGCCGGCCGCCCTGGACCAGCCGATTGTCGACAGGTACACGCGCTTGCGCACCTCCTGCGGCTTGAGTGGGACGAGCGGGTGGCGACCACCGGCGCAATGACGGACGCCCACGGAACCGTCGCGGACAGCGGCACTCCATGGTGATGACGACGGCCAATCGTCCGGTGCCCGCGGCGCGTGAGCCACGTACGGCAGTCGGCGGGCAGACATGCAGTCGATGAACAGACAGTGGCCTACTTACGGGTCGTCAGAACGTGTGAGCGAGCACGAACAATGCTCACTCACAGCTCGTTCGCAGTTAACCCAATCGCGCAGCGATGGCTCCGGTGCATCCCTAGGTTCCCCAGCGCCCTCCACAGGCTTCACCTCAGAAGGGATCACCTGATGGGCAACCGCCAGTTCCGGAGATCAGCGATGGCGGGAGGAGCGGTCGCACTGACGACCGCCGCCGTCGCCGCCTTGCTCACGTCCGCCCCTGCGGCAACCGCGGCCACGAACACGTTCACGCCGGTCGCCGACACCTACGTGCAGGACAGCACCCCTTCCACCAACTACGGCACCTCGACCCAGTTCGTGGTCGACAACTCGCCGGTGCGCCAGTCGTTCCTGAAGTTCACCGTCAGCGGCCTCACCGAGCCGGTGACCGGCGCCAAGCTGCGGCTCCGCACCATCAGCGGCAACAGCGGCAGCAGCAACGGCGGCACGTTCAAGTCGATGACCAGCACCACGTGGTCGGAGACCGGCACGACCTGGAACAACAAGCCGGCCATCGACGGCGCGACGCTCGGCAGCATCGGCTCGGTCACCAAGGACACCTGGTACGAGATCGACGTGACCTCGCTGGTGACCGGCAACGGCACCTTCAGCATCGGCGCGACCTCTGCCAGCTCCGACGGTGCCTACTACGACTCGCGGGAGAGCGGCGCCGACGCCCCGCAGCTGGTGATCACCACGGGAAGCGACCCCTCGCCGACCCCCACGCCCACCCCGCCCTCGGGCGACCCGGTACTGGTCGGCGCGGGCGACATCGCCTCCTCCGGTTCGGGCGACTCCGCGACCGCCAACCTGCTCGACGACATCTCCGGCACGGTGTTCACCACCGGCGACAACGTCTACCCGGACGGCACGGCGTCGCAGTTCACCACCTACTACGAGCCGACCTGGGGGCGGCACAAGGCCCGCACCCGCCCCTCGCCGGGCAACCACGACTACCACACGTCGGGAGCCACGGGGTACTACAACTACTTCGGCGCCAACGCCGGCCCGTCCGGGCGGGGGTACTACTCCTACGACCTGGGCAACTGGCACGTGGTCTCGCTGAACTCCGAGGTGAGCATGTCCGTCGGCTCGGCGCAGGAGCAGTGGCTGCGCTCCGACCTGGCTGCCAGCACCAAGCCGTGCACCATCGCCTACTGGCACAAGCCGCGGTTCACCTCGGGCGCCAACCATGCCCCGAACACCTCGACCGGACCTCTCGTCCAGGCGCTGTACGACTACAACGCCGAGGTGATCGCCACGGGCCACAACCACCAGTACGAGCGGTTCGCTCCCATGAACCCGAGCGGTCAGCTCGACAACACCCGCGGCATCCGGCACTTCGTCGCCGGCATGGGCGGTGCCAGCCACTACAGCTTCGGCACCATCCAGCCCAACAGCCAGGCACGCAACAGTGACACCTATGGCGTGCTCAAGTTCACCCTCCACGCCAACAGCTACGACTGGCAGTTCGTGCCCGAGGCCGGCAAGACCTACAGCGACAGCGGCACCACCAGCTGCCACTGAGTGATCGCCTCTCGCACCCGGCAGGGGCTGTCCGCGGCGAAGCCCCGGACAGCCCCGTCGACTTCGGTGCTGCCGATCGCCTGCGGCTTCGCCGTCCCCGAGCGGTCCGGGATACGCCTACATACGGCTGAGGACCTGCTCGAGGCGGCTCACACCGCGGTACTCGAAGCCAGCCAGGATGCGACGGCTTCGGCGATGGGCTGGCCGGTCTCCAGTTGGACGAAGCCGAACTGCCCGCCCTGATTGCACTCCAGGAACCACCAGGTACCGTCACCGTCCTCGGCGAAGTCGAAGGCGCCGTAGGCGAGCTGGGCGAGGGACATGTAGGCGTGGACGGCCTCCGCGACACGGGTGGGTACCACGGCCGGGACCCAGGCACCGCCGTCGTCGACGAAACGCCAGTCCACCTGGTCGGGGTCGGACGCCCTCCGCGCGGCGAACAGCTCGTTCCCCACACAGGTCAGCCGGACGTCCGCGCGCTTGGGCACGCGCTGCTGCAGGAGCGTGGGGCCGGCGGTCACTCCGGCGAAGTCGGCGTCCGGCTCGACGGGGGTGGTGGGCAGTGCCAGCGGCGGGTCGCTGGGATGCGCTCCCGAAACCGGCTTCACGACGAGGTCCGGGTACCGGGCTGCGAACTCCCGTGCAACCTGCGGACAGCTGGTGATCAGCGTGGGGGGTACCGCGAAGCCGCTGCGGTGGGCGACGCGAAGCTGCCATGGTTTCCAGCGGGCTTGCGTGGCGGCGACCGGGTGGTTCATCCAGCGCACGCCCGTGCAGTTCAGCGTTCCGTACAGGGCCTGTTCGGCCTCGGCGGTGAGCCATGCGGACCGATGGGCGGCGCGCGCTGCGGGACGGCCGGGCCGGCGTACCCATATCGAGCGCAGTCCCCCCATCCCCACCACGCGCCCCCCGGCCGACAGATGTCCGTCGAAGTCGCCCCCCACGTACTCGGCGGACAGGGCCGCCTGGCCCGGGAGGTCGGCGGGGTCCAGGCGTACGACCGGGACGCCCCCATCGTCCAGGGCGGACACCACCATGTCCGCGGTCACGTCCTCGGCGCAGGTCAGTACGAGCACGGTCATGGGGCCGTCAGTCGTCGAAGTGCGTTTGGGAACCGGCGGTGGACGTGGTGGTGCCACACGTCAGCAGCAGGTCGCGGTCGCTGATGGCCGGGCGCCCATCGGGCAGGACGTTCAATTGACGCGTGGGGTCATAGGCGTAAGGAATCACGACGGGCGGGGAGGCCGGGCGGGCGTAGTTCAGTGCGAACGGTTTCATCACATCTCCTCTTGCGTGCCGGACGGGGTGGCAGGCTCGGCCTGCTCGTCGGGCAGGGGTGCTGAATGGCTTGTGGCATGCGGGCATGCGTCGTCCCGGTCGGGAGACGGCGGTCGGATCGTCGACAGCAGGACGCTGCCGGTGGCTGCGCGCCGCGAACTCGCCGAGGGGACAGCGAGTACGTTCTCGCCGAGCACGACGCCGGGGGAGGTACTACCGGCCACCGGCTGCTGCACTCGTACGGATGACTGGGGTTCACGGCTGAGGTCGCACCGCACCGACCCTGCGGCGGACCGACGACCAGGGTGACGTGTCAGCTCTTCACACCGTGGTCCCGCGGCCGGTCCAGCGGGTCGCCGGCGGACGGTGTTCCGGGGTGACGCGCACCTCGAAGTGCAAGCCGGCGGTCAGGGTGCCGCCGTCGCAGGAATCGCCGTCACCGGCCGGAGCGTCGGCGGTGCCGGCGGCGCGAGGCCGACCCGACGGCGGAGGCGCGGCTGACGAGCTGCCGCGTGGGGGTCCGGGGGCATGGGGCGCGGTCTCGTCCGACTGCAGATATCACGGTGGCTCCGTACTCCGAACGCCTACGAGGTGAGCTGTCGGGTTCGGGCTGGAGAGTCGCCCGGCCGTGATTCTCACGGCTTCACCCCAAGCCGCCCGGGTACGCGTTGTCCCGTACGGCGCAAGTGGGTCCCCCGCTCCTGCCGGGCGGTGTGGTGATGTGCTGCCGCGCGCCGGGGGCAGGATTCGGCGGTCCGGCCACGCGGTGTTCGACTTGTCCGAACGCCGAGCACGTTAGAGGGACCTTGCGTTCGAGCACAAGGTCTCCACAAGCGGGCTCGCATCAACTTGCTTCTTCCACAAGAGAGTTCGTGGTAGGTAGACCCGGTACCCCCGGTAAAGGGGGATGCGTGCATGTGTTTGCGTGTCAGCAATCCAGGCTGCTATGACGGGCCCCGGATACGCACGCACGGCTGCATGACTGCGACCGCACCCGTCTGCCCGCGGGTGAGGACCACCCCGCTCACACAACGCTCACCCGAGGGACTCGGCCCGCATGATCACCCCAGCACCCGAGGCCAGCCCGTCTTCCCTGGCAGTGGGAACGGTCTGGTGAAACGATGTCCGTAGACAGCAGCCGCCGGTGCGGCGCGTCTTCGTGCCCGCCCGGCCAGGAGCAGGGAGGCGCGAGCGATGCAAGGTGACCCCGAGGTCCTGGAGTTCCTCAACGAGCAGCTGACCGCCGAGCTGACCGCGATCAATCAGTACTTCCTGCACGCCAAAATGCAGGAGAACTTCGGCTGGACCAGGCTTGCCGCCCACACCCGGCACGAGTCGTTCGAAGAGATGAACCACGCGGAGGTCCTGACCGACCGGATCCTCGTGCTGGACGGCCTGCCGAACTACCAGCGACTTTTCCATGTCCGGGTGGGCCAGACGGTCACGGAGATGTTCCAGGCGGACCGCGAGGTCGAGGTCGAGGCGATCGACCGACTGAGGCGCGGCATCGAAATCATGCGGGCCAAGGGTGACATCACCTCGGCGAACCTCTTCGAGTCGATTCTTGCCGACGAGGAACACCACATCGACTACCTCGACACCCACCTCGAACTGATCGAGAAGCTCGGTGAAGCGCTCTACCTGGCCCAGTCGATCGAGCAGCCGGAGGGCTGAGCCCCCGGGCTTCACACTCCGGCGACGGTGACCACGGCGTCGGTGGCGAAGCCCAGCAGCAGGCCCAGCAGGATCATCCAGGCGGTCAGCTCCTTCATCGCAGCTCGGCGAACGACGGCGAGCAGCTCGATGATCACGTAGAGGATGGACCCGGCGGCCAGGCCCATGAAGGCAACGCTGAGTGTTTCGTTGACCACCTGCTGGCCTACCAGGGTGCCCACGAAGGTGGGACCGCCGCCGATCAGGCCGAGCAGCGCGAGGGTCCCCCAGGAGGGCCGCTCACCCTCGGCGGCCAGCGGGGCGACGATCCCGAAGCCTTCGGTCGCATTGTGCAGACCGAAACCGATGACCAGCAGGACTGCCAGCGAGATTTCGCCTTTCGCTGCGGAGTTGCCGATGGCCAGGCCTTCCGCGAAATTGTGCAGGCCGATACCGATGGCGATCATGAAGGCGAGGCCGGCAGCCCGCGAGTGGGCCTTGGCCGCCAGTTCGGTTGTGGCTGCCGCTCCAGGTCCGTCGAACGAAGCCGTGGCGGACGCCTGGCGCCGAGAAATCCACAGGTCGTAGTACACGAGGCCGCACAGACCGACCGCGAGACCGGCGATGAGCACCGAACCACCGATGGCCGCTGTCCCCCAGTGCCGATCACTCAGTGCGGCGTCGGTCGGCTCCCATGCCTCGGTGAGGACGTCCCAGAACAGGAACAGCAGGATGCCGATGGCGACGGCGTTGAGGGCGGCGCTCAGGCGCGGGACGGGCCTGCGCAGGCGGCCGACGGGCAGACCGAGGTAGATGGTGAACCCGGCAATGGCTCCGAGAAGAGCGATCTGCGATTCAGACATGACGATCCAGGTGGAGCTGCACAGGGACCGACCCCCAGGCGCGAGATAGGTAAGCCTTACCTAATAAGCATTACCCTGTCCGGAGCCCACCCGCATCTCGGAAGGCCATTGCCCGGCCGGACGGCTCGAACGGCGACGACAGCCGCGCATGGCTGGTCAGAAGTCGTGTGCGACGAAACGACCCGATACGCGCAAGGGCGCCTCACTCAGTGCCACCCTCCACCGAGGGAATCCGGCACTTCCGGAAGTTCGAACCAGACTTCCTTGCCCCAGGGGGTGGGGTCGGCCCCCCATTTGCTCGCCATCAGGTCGACCAAATGCAGGCCGCGGCCGAATTCGTCGCCGGTCTGCGCCGAACGGAGCTGCGGCAGTTTCCGGCTCCCGTCGCGGACCTGGCAACAGATGACCTCGCGGCGTACCACGGTGAGGTGGACGGGACCGTACGCGTGAAGCAAGGCATTGCCGACCAGTTCGCTGACCAGGAGTTCTGCCGTGTCCGAAAGATGGTCCAGGCCCCAGTCGGCCAGGGTGCTGCACACCGCTCTGCGGGCCTGACCACAGGCGTCCGGAGCCCGCGGAAGCTGCCAGGGGCCGGCGACGGTCAGCTCCAGGTCGGGGGCGAAGCCCAGGAACGGGGCAGGGACGGGACGCGTTGCGGCGGTCGCGGCGGGCTGTACGAGGTGGGTGTGGTGCATGAAAGCCTCCACAAAGCCCTGGCCAGTTCTCCCAGTCAGGGAGTCGATCACAACCGCATTTACTACGGAGTAAAATGGTAATCCGGGTTTACCCGGAAGTAAAGTGGTGGACATGGCTGATCACCCGCCCGAGGCCGGCCCCGCGCCACAGCGTCCAGCGGGCCGTCGCCGCCCCCCTGCGGCACGCCCGACCGACGAAGACATGCTGGACGCGGCCTCCGCGGTCTTCAGCGAGGCCGGATTCCACGCGGCGACCATGAACGTCGTCGCCGCACGTGCGAGATCCACCAAACCCACGCTGTACGCACACTTCGGCAGCAAGGAGGACTTGTTCGGCAAATGCGCCGACCTCGCAGCCGACACCTTGGCGAGCGCGCTCTTCGAGGCCTACGCGGCAGCGGCCGATCTCCCGCTCGAACAGCAGGTGCGCGCGGGCGTGGCCTCGTTCTTCGACTACGCGGACGTCCATCCGGCGCGATTCCGGCTGCTCTTCGGGGCGCACGCGACGGGGTCGGCGACCGAGGCCCGGCAACGGCTGATGTCGGCCGCCACCCAGGAGATCACGCGCCGGATCCGGTACTTCACCAAGCGCCACGGCCGTGGCACCTGGGGAACGAGTGCGGAGCTCTGCGCCTCCTACGTCGTCGGCCTGGTCGTCGAGGGCGCGCGGTACACGCTGGTCGCCGACTCGCTGGATACGGCATCGGCCGCCGAGTTCACGACCCAGTTCGCCGTGGCGGCGCTCAGACACATCGACCCGCACCTCGCCGCCGCGCTCGACGCACGCGAGTGAGCGAAGCACGTCGGGGAGACGGCCTCCGGACGCCCGGGGGCCGGCGCGCCCGCCCTGTAGCGACACCGCCCCAAGACCGCCCCTGGCCCGGCGTCCCCTGTCGGCCGGCCGGGGCTCTGCTTCTGGCTCAGAAATTGTCGGCTTCGCCGCGACGGACGGGCCGCCCTTCCCCGTAGAGCAGGTGGAGTCACCCCCGGGCTCCAAGTGGCCCCGGCCGGCGTCCCCCCGTCGCAGGCCGGGGCCCCTTCAGTGGCTCGCGCCGGCGGGCGGCGGACGGCGCTACTTTCACAACACGCCCTAGAGGTCGAGGGTCAGGCGGGGGGATTTCGAACGGCCGACGCAGATCATCATCGTGGTGCCGGATGAGCGTTCCGCGTCGGTCAGGACCGTGTCGTAGTGGTCCGGGGTGCCGGCGAGGACCTTGGTTTCGCACGTGCCGCACATGCCCTGCTCGCAGGAGGAGGGCACCGACGGGACCGCCTCGCGCACGACGTCGAGCAGGCTTCGGCCCGCCGGGACCTGAAGGATCCGGCCGGTGCGGTGCAGTTCCACCTCGAAGGCGGCCGTGCCGGTTCGGGGGGCGGTCGCGGGGTCCGTGGGGGAGGTGAAGCGTTCCACATGCAGGGTGGCGGCGGGCACGCGCTGTTCCACGGCCTGGATGAGGCCGGCCGGGCCGCAGCAGTAGACGGCTGTGGTGTCCGGTAGGCCGCCGAGCGTGTGGTCGAGGTTCAGGAGTCCGTGGGTGTCCTGGGGGGCGAAGGTGACGTTCCCGCCCGCGAGGGCCGCGAGTTCCCGCCGGTAGGCCATGGATGCCAGGGTTCGTCCGCCGTACAGGAGCTGCCAGGGAGCCGAGGATCCTGCCGCGAGTTCGCGGACCATGGGCAGGATCGGGGTGATGCCGATCCCGCCGGCGATGAAGAGGTACCGGTCGGCGGGGACGAGGGGGAAGCGGTTGACCGGGCCGCGCACATCGAACAGGCGCCCGGCGAGGGGGGTGGTGTGGAGTTCCTCCGACCCGCCCCTCCCGTCCGGCTCGCGCAGTACGCCCAGCCGGTAGCTGCTCCGGTCCCCGGGGTCGCCGCTGATCGAGTAGTGCCGTATCCGCCCGGACGGAAGGTGGACTTCGAGGTGGGCGCCGGGTTCCCACGGAGGCAGTTCCGTGCCCCACGGGTCCACAAGCACGATCCCCAGGACGCCGTCGGCTTCGGGGACGGTCTCCCGGACCTTGAGTCGCAGCGAGGGAACGGCGTCAACCATGGGAACCTTCCGTCGGTTTCGGGGAGGGGCCGGGCCGCTGGAGCTGCCCGGGTTCGGGCCACCTGAGGCACAGCAGGGCGTACACGGCGGCCGTCAGCGCGAAGGAGACGGGCAGGCTGAGATCGACGCCGCCGGTCAGCTCGGTCAGCGGGCCGACGTAGAGCGGGTTGTTGACCCACAGCGCGCCGATGACGGATCCGGCCGCGAAGGCCGCCACCGCCCGTATGTTGACGCCGCGCGTGTACCAGTACAGTCCTCCCCCTCCGGTGGTGAAGGCGCGCAGGTCCTGGGGCCGGTAGTGGCCCCGGTGGAGGCGGTGGCCGACGGTCAGTACGGCGGCCCACGGGGCGACGACGGTCAGCAGGAGCGTCACGAAGGCCCCCATGGACTCCATGGCGTCGTACGCCACGGCCCCCAGGTACAGGACGACCAGCGCCAGCAGGGCGACCGCCGCGGTCACGACGGAACGTGAAGCCCGCCAGAACATCGAGTTCGCCGACAGGCCGGCCGCGTACAGGCACACGGCGCCCTGCGGGATGGTCCCGGCGAAGCCGAAGGCGACCACGACGACGGCGAACCAGCCCGGCACCGCTTCGGTGAGTCCTTGCAGCCAGGGCGCCTGCGGGCCGGAGAGCAGGGTGCTCACGTAGGCGCCCGTGCCCAGGGCGGCGATACTGCTGACGAACATGGCCACGCCCGAGTACCGCACCAGCTTCCCCGGCGCGGTGGCCGAGGGCATGTAACGGGTGTAGTCGCCCTGGAATGTGGCGTAGGACAGGGGGACCGTCGCCGAGGCGGTCGCCGCCAGGAACCAGGTGTGGAGCGGGCTGGCCAGAGCGTACTCACCGCCCGCGTACCCGGCGTCGAACTGGGGCGAGAGCACCAGGACCGTACCGATCAGCACGATCCCGCCGATCACTGCGGTGATCTTGTACGTGCGCACCAGTACGGTGTGCCCGCGCACCGCGACGAAGGCCACCACACCCGCGGTGACCACCATGGCCACGGTCAGCGCGGCGGGCCCCGTCGGGGTGGAGGCCATCCGGTTGCCGGCGACCATGATGGCGGTTCCGCCGGTCCACACGGCGATGGCGAAGAATCCCAGCGCGGTGACGATCGTGATGACGTTGCCGATGATGCGGCCGCGCACCCCGAAGTGCGCGCCGGAGGCTATCGGGTCGTTGGTTCCGGTACGGGCGCCCAGACGGGCGAGGGGCGCCAGCAGGGCGGTACCGATCGCGACTCCGGCCACGATGGCGCTGATGGCGCCCCACCAGCCGAGGCCGAACATGACGGGCAGGGCGCCCATGACCACGGTGCCGAAGGAGAACTGGGCCGAAGGCCAGATCCACCCGAAGTCCGCCGGCCGGGAGGTGCGTTCCGCCTCGGGTATGGGCTCGATGCCGTCCACCTCGGGCGGGGACGGACGGGGCGGCACCGCGGTCGGCGCCGCCCCTTCGTGGAGCGCGCTCACGTTCCGTCCCGGCCGGTTTCCAGCCCGTCCTGACCTGCCGATACGTCGCCCGGCCAGTCGGACAGGGTGTCCACGATCCGCAGCGGGTCGCACGCCGGCCCGGCGGTACGCGCGCCCGTGGCCAGGTCGAACGTGGAGTGGTGCAGCGGGCAGGTGATGGTCAGCCTGCCGCCGTCGACACGGGCGAACTTCAGCTTGCCCTGCCGGTGCGGGCACCGGGCCGCCGCCAGGACCTTGCGGCCCGCCACCTCGACGAGCACCAGGTCCTCGCTGATCTCTCGGATCTCTCGGATCGAACTGTCCGAACCCATCAGGAGACCTTCCGTGCCCGGGTGATGGCCGCCTCGGTGGCGTTGCCGACGATGTCACTGGCCAGCCGCACACCGGCCCAGATCTTCGCCAGATCCGGCTCCTCCAGCGACCGGATCGCGGTGCGCATGTGGTTGCTGTGGTAGGAGTCGATGTACAGGTGCTCGGTGTAGTAGGCGTCCTGCCGGATGCCCAGCCGCTTGGCCGCGCGGGCGAAGGACTGGAATCCGTAGAGCACGCTGGACTCGAAGTAGCCGTAGGCGCCCAGGAAGTACTGGGGTGAGCAGGCGCGGCTGGCCAGCCAGTGGAACATGTTGACGTAGGCGTAGCTCTCCGGTGACGTACCGGCGAGGTAGCTGTCCAGCTCGGTGCTCATCTCCAGCTCACCCAGGAGGTCGCGGTAGAGCTGGGAATGGGACTTCTCGTCGTTGCCGCAGCCCAGTTCGTCGATGAGGACCCGGAAGACCGCCATACCCGACCGGTACGGCAGCCGGGGCACGACGGGCAGCAGCGATTCGGACTCGGTCAGCCCGTCGAGCGCGAACTCCCGCACGACCACCTTGAACTGTTCGAGGCCGGCCTCATTCGCCAGGAACCGGTGGTTGTCCGAGATCTGCGCCTCTTCCGCGGCCAGGAACTCCTTCAACGCCTCCAGCAGCTCCCCCGTGGAGGAGAACCGCGGGGCGTCGGCCTCGTAGGCGCGGGCCATCGGCAGGATCCACTGTTCCTCGATGCCGAGCATGGTCCCGTAGCCCTCGAGGTCGGGCACCTGCCGGTACAGCTCGTACAGTTCCCGCTGCGTCTTGTCCCGCTGGAGCCTGGCGGCGACGGTGGTCGGGTTCATCGCAGCTCCATGTGGACCGCAGGAGTGGCGATGATGCCGCGGGCGTGCAGCTCCTTCTTGACCCACCGGTACCAGTCGTCCTTGAACACCCCGTACTTCTCGCACGTCGCGTTGACCTCGGCCTGACGCTCCGGCGAGGGATCGACGAGGATGGCGTTGCACAGGACGGGTTCGAGGTTGGCCAGCGGGCCGATGAAGCCGTTGATCCCGGAGGCTGCGGAGATCAGGTTCTCCCAGCCCTCGAAGACCGGTACGCCGGTGCCCGCCTCGGCCATCTTCACCGTGAAGGACGCGTCTCCGCTGGACTCCTTGATGCCGACGATCCCGGGCATCTCGCACAGTCTCAGCAGGGTGTCGAGCTCGATCTTGTTGCCCGAGAGGGCTTCCTCGTTGTAGAGGAAGATCGGGGCGCCGGTGGCGCTGCGGATGGCCCGGTAGTGCTCGACGATGTCGTCCTGGGTGACGCCTTGGCCGAAGGGCGTGGTGACCACCACCGCGTCGGCTCCGATGTCCATCGCGCGGCGGGCGCGCTCGATGATCGTCGCCGTGTCGGGGAGCTGGATACCGACGAGCACGGGAAGGTCGCCGGAGTGACGGACGGTGTAGGTGACGATGTCCGTCCATTGCCGCTCGTCCAGCTTCCAGCCCTCTCCTGAGGTCAGCGCCGGCATCAGCCCGTTGACCTCGGTGCGGACGTGGTCGATGAGGCGGGCCGTGCTCTGCTCGTCGACGGTGTCGTCTTCGTTGAACGGGGTGATGAGCGGGACGATCGTGCCTGAATACATGGCCGTGCTCCTCATAACGTGTGCGATGCGACGGTCAGGACGAGGGAGTGCTGGTAGAGCTTTTCGAGGTGCTCGGGGAACGTGTGCTCGTCCCGCGCCGCCGGGAGGGCGGCGACCGGGAGCCCGTCGCGGCCGGTCAGGCGGGGGCTCGCGGTGTACAGCACTCCCGAGTGGGAGACGACCTGGCCGAGGACGAGCCGTTCGTGGCTGGGCAGCCCGGCCAGCTCCGGCAGTGTGAAGGCCCGGTCGGTGTCCTCTTCGGTGTAGCCGGTACGGACGATGGTCATCTCGGTGTGCAGGACGTCCATGAACGGGTAGTACGCGTCCTGGACGGCCCGGCTGTAGCCCCACACGAGGTCGTCGCAGCGGCCGACCTGCTCCCAGCTCATCGTCACGCCGCCGGTGAGCCGGCTGGCGAAGAAGCGCTTGCAGGCCCGGCGGATCGCCTGGTCGTCGCTGTGCATTCCCATGAACACGGTGGCGTCGATGAAGACGCCGGAGGAGTCAGCGGGCATAGCGCTCAAGCACCTTCTTCGTACGGTCCATGGCGCCGGCGAACACCTCGGGGTTGCGGGCGAGGGCCATGCGCATGTACCGCTCACCGCGCGCCGGCGTGTTCCAGTAGAAGAAGGTGCCGGGCAGGACGTAGACCTCCTCGTCGAAGAGGACGGCCTGGAGCTCGGTGGCGGTGACCTCGTCGGAGAGGATCTTGAACCAGGCGACGGAGGTGCCGACCACCGGCTCCTGGAATTCCAGGATCGTGCCCTTCATGGCCTCGCGAGCCGCCGTGCCGTTGGTGGTGATGATCTCCTTCACCGAGCCGAAGTCGTCGGCGATGGAGTCCTCGACGTACTCGGTGACCATGTTGAGGACGAACGGCGAGACGTTCAGCAGGACGCTGGTGTGGAGGTTGTAGACCTCCTCCTGGATGTCCAGGCTGGAGGTGATCATGGCGCACTTGGCGTCCTGGATGGGCCAGGTCTTGCCGGTGTCCTCCATCACCATGTAGGTGACGCCGGACTCCTCCAGCAGCTGGTAGATGTCCACGCGGCCGATCGAGTCGTCACACAGCGCGAAGGAGGCGAAGCAGAAGTCCATGACCAGGACCTTCTTGTGGTCCACGCAGTAGCGCACGACCTCGCGGAAGCCCTCCAGCTCCTGCGCGAGGAGGGTGAATCCGGTCGGGTTGTTGGGGTCCACGAGGTAGATCGCGTCGGCCGTGACGTTCTCCACGAGCCGGTCGTAGATCTTCGCGGTCTCGTGGAGCGCCTGTTCGGGAAGCGGGGCGATCGGCACCTGCATGTTGCGGAGCAGGTCGACGAGGTTGTCGAAGCACGGCTCGACCAGAGCCACCGACATCTCGCGCTTCTTCAGGTACATGCCGGCGACCATGGTGGAGACGCTGGCGGAGTACGAAAGTAAGGTGCGGTCCATGGTGCGGGCGGTGGGCTGTCTGTGCAGGCGGAAGAACGCGTCGAGGAACTTGGCCTCGAAGTGGGCTTGCTGCTTGGACTCCGACTCGTACCAGAGCTCGGGGAGCCGGGCGACGATCGCGTCCTGACTGGGGGACTGGCGCTGGTGCGTGTGCGCGTCCGCCAGGTTGTACCGCGTCTTCAGCGCCTCGATCTCGTGCTGGGTGAGGTCGACGAAGGTACTGACGTCTGCCTTCCTGGAGCCGCTCTCGGACGACACAACGGTGGTCTCGTTCTCGGGCATGAGAATTCTCCCTGTGGTTACCTGCGGAAAGTTCCGGTCGCCGGGCGGATTGAATGAATCGCCTTCAGCAACGCACCGGAAACGCTACAGAGATCACCCGAAAGCATGAATCACACCCAGGTTACGAATATGATAATCACCGTAATGTTTTACGCGCGGCAAAAAGCGGCCGGGAACTCCAGAACCTGGAATTCTCGGCCGCTCTCTGAATTCTCCTGCTGTTTGCCCGCCTAGCCCGTGGCAGCCGCCAGGAGAAGGTCCTCGTAGATCTTCGGGTCATCGGATTCGATCACCGGGAAGCCGACGCCGTAGGAGCCTTCCCAACGCACGACGATCCCGGGGTTCGCCCAGTCGCTGCCGTCGGGCAGGAACAGGTGCGGGCTGCACCTGACCACCTCGGTACGGGCGACCGCGGCCTGGCCGGAGAGGGTGCTGCGGGCACGGCCGTCGTCCAGGGCCTCCGCCAGCGCCGTCACGTCGACGACGCCGGTCTCCGCGGCCACGTCCAGGATGACCTTGCGGTGGCTGACGGTTCGCGACTCGGCCCAGAAGGCCCTCCGCAGGCCGAGGTCGAGCTGTTCGGACGCCGTCAGGGACTGCTCCTTGGCGGCCTGGATCGCCTCCAGCGCGGGCAGCATGGTGGAGGGGTAGAGCCAGTCCTTGGCCTGCCAGAGCTGCCAGCCGGCCGCCGGCTCCAGACTGGCCATCCGGCCCACTTCACTGTCGGTTCCGGGGCGGGGGCTGGGCGCGTCGTTGAGGAGCTCCAGGGGGAAGGCCCGCAGGTCGAAGCTGACTTGGCTTTCGAGTCCGAGCCGCTTGCGCGTGGCGTGCAGACGGTGGATGCCGATGTGCGCGAAGGAACACCAGATGTCCGAGAAGACGGTGATGGTTCCCGGCGGCGGTGTCAGGGATGCAGCGGTCAACGGTGACTCCGAGGGGTGTCGGGGAAAGAGCGGAGTGAGTGGTTCAGGGCTCAGCAGTGGCTCAGGGCCCGGGGGTTCAGGCAGTCGGGCCGGCTTGGGCCCCGTGCGCATCCAGAGCGGCTTCGAGATCGACGTCCGCGCCCGGCAGCCACGCCGGCAGGAACGGGATCCGAGCCATGGCCTCCATCAGGGAGGTCACCATCCGGCCCTCCACCGTCGGCCCGTGGGCGGACAGCAGCCGGGCCGGGGAGAGGGAGGACACCGCCTGGACCGTGCGGAGGAACTTCTCCGCGTCGACGAGGACCGTCCACGGGGCGATCGCCCGGTTCAGGACGTCGAAGCCCTCGAAGAATTCCTTTACGTCGGCATCACCGAAGTGCTGCACGGTTTCAGGTATGACGGTGCCGAAACTGTCCGAGCTGAAAAGCGTGCCGGCTTCGTGGTCGAATACCGCGAGCGTGCCCGGCGAGTCGAAGGTGGGCGGCCGGTGGAAGCTGAGAATCCGGTCACCGATCGATATCCGGCTCCCGGGGTTCACCGTCACCACCCGCTCACGCGGGATTTCGAATTCCTCGGACAGTCTGGTGAGAGCTATCCCGTTCGTGACGACCTTGGCGCCGGGAGCGCGGTCGAGTATCCGCGCCAGGCTCCCGGTGTGGTCCCGGTCGTCATGGGTGATGGCGATCCACCGCAGATCGGCGGGGTCCACCAGCGACCACAGGGCCTCTTCGAACGCGTCCCGGTCCACGGGCATGCCCGTGTCCACCAGCATCGGCTGCTCACCGCACAGCAGGTAGGCGTTGACCGGCTGCAGGCCTAAGTCGGGTATCGGCAGTTCAGAGGGCAGTGCGTGCAGTTCGGGCCCTACGGCGTAGGTCTCCACGAGGAACAGCCTTCTCTCTCAGGGGCGTACGAGCGCGAGCTCAGACGAGTTGGATGGCCAGCGATCCGGCGAGCAGCAGGCCGAGTCCCGTCAGACGCGGCACGCTCAGCACTCGGGTCGGCAGCCGGAACATGCCCCGGTGGTCGATCAGGGCGGAGGTCAGCTGCTGGCCGGTCACGGTCAGCCCGACGGTCACCGCAGCGCCGATCTCGGGGATCAGCAGGAACGTGCCGGTGACGTAGCCCGCGGCGCAGGCTCCGCCGAGCCAGCCCCACCAGGGCATCGCCTTCAGCGGGGCCAGCTTCGGCTCGGCGGTCTTGCCCGTCAGGCGCAGCACCAGCAGGACGACGGCGATGGTGAGCGTGGCCACCGTGAAGCTGAAGGCCGCCACCGTGATCGGGGCGCCCAGACCGTGCCGGAGCTTGGCGTTGACCGCGCCCTGAACCGGGAGCACACCACCGGCGATGATGCCGAGGGCGATCCATCCGATCCGGCCCGGGCCCGACATCGTCGGGGCTCCGGGCGGGGCGGTCGCCTGCTGTCCCCGGATGATCACGATGATGCCGACGAGGACCGCGAGGGCGCCGAGCGCGATGCCCGGGCTCAGGCCCTTCTTCTCCAGCCCGAAGAGGCCGCCCAGGTCGAGGACCAGTGAGGAGAACATCTGCCCCGTGACGAACAGCCCGACCGAGGCCAGGGCTCCCAGCCGGGGGAAGAGCAGGATGCCGCTGGTGATGTAGAGGGGGCTGGCCAGGCCGCCCAGCAGATGCCACCACTCGACGTCGGGGATCTTCCCGAGCGCGCCGAGCGAGCCGGTCACCGCCGCCAGGACCACCAGGAGTCCGGTGGCCACGCTCAGTTGGACCGTGGAGGCACCGTAAGGGGTTCCCACGGCCTTGTTCAGTTGCAGGTTGACTGACGCCTGGACGGCCAGGAGGCACCCGACCAGGAGGGCTGCCGCCAGCAGCGCAGCGTTCATCTTGTTCTCCCAGACCTAAAGTGGACGGTCGTCTCACTTAACATAGGTCTGAGTATGCCAAACGGACAAGCCGTCCACTTAGTTTTCTGGGAAGTACGGTGACCCGCATGAGTAACGGCGACGAGCATCTCCCTCCGCCCGTAGTCCTCCGCGGCGATCTCCAAGCGGTGCCCCGAGGTGCCACCGCACCCCGGCAGCGCGCCGACGCGGTGCGCAATCGCGCGCAGATCCTCTCCGCCGCCGAACTGCTCTTCACCACGCACGATCCGCGCACCGTGACGATGGAGCAGATCGCGAAGGCCGCGGGCGTCGGACGCGCGACGCTCTACCGCTCGTTCCCGGACGCGCGCTCCGTCGCCACCGCCCTCCTGGACGAGCACGAACGCCGGCTACAGGGGCAGATGATCTACGGTCCGCCGCCGCTGGGGCCGGAGGCACCCCCCGCCGAACGCCTGGCCGCGTTCTACATCGCCTACCTGGACCTGCTCCAGCGGCATCTGCCTCTCGCGCTGGGCGCGGAAACCGGGCCCGCCCGCTACGTCACCGGCGCCTACGGCTTCTGGCGCCTCCATGTGCGCACCCTGCTCATCGCCGGCGGCGCCCCGGACCCCGACGCGCTCGCCGATATCGCCCTCGGCCCCTTGGCTCCGGAGCTCTACCACCATCAGCGCAACACCCTGGGCATCCCCCACGAGCGCATCGCCGAGGCCCTCTGCGTGTTCGCCCGGCGCCTCCTGGGCCCGGGCCGAACCTAGTGCCGCGACCGGCAATGTTTGCGCGACAGGGCAAAGCTTGCCGGGAGGGGCACCAGGGTGTGTTGCGAAATCAGCGCCGTCCGCCCGGAGGGCGGGGCCCGCGGCACCTGGTGCGTACGATCGGAAGGCGGTGGGGGCACCTCCCAGTGGTAGCTGGGGAGATCATCCTCGTACTGGACGTACTTGGATGAGTCCGACAACGCAGCGTGGGGGGCCTCCCGTGCCCGAAGGGCTACGGGGGGAGCGTGCCAGGCGTCGCGGGCCAGTCGGGACTTTCGCAACACGCCCTAGCAACACGCCCTAGACGGCCCCGACGTACACCTGCCCGCCCAGGATGGGAAGCAACAGGCCCCAGATCTGCTCCAGTCGCACCTGGGCCGCCCCGTCCAACGAGCCCGCTTCCCCGAGCCAAGGCTCATCCGCGGGCAGCGGTGCCCGCCGCATGGCCAGCTCCACGCCGCTGACCACATAGCTGACCAGCGCCGCCAGCGCCGTGGCGTCCGCCCCGGGCCGCAGCAGCCCTTCCGCCTCCACGTTCCGCGACAGCCGCGCCACCTCCCGCCGCCACGGGCACTCCTCGTCCGGGTTGCCCTGCGGCTTCAACTCCCTCGACAACCGCTCACCGGCCCGCACCACCTCGTCGGTCTCGAAGAGGTCGATCAGCGTGCGCGTGACGGCCACCAGCTGGTCCACGGCCCCCAACGCCTCGTTCGCCGCCGACTCGACGGCCTTGCGCGTCACCGTCCGGGACCGCTGCCTGACCGCTTCGGCCAGAGCGGCCTTCGTGCCGAAGTGGAAGACCACGGCACCTGTCGTCACCTTCGCCCGCTCGCCGACCCGGCTCAGCGAGGTGCGCTCGTAACCGTCCTCGTCGAACGCGCCGGCTGCGGCGCGCAGGATGATCTGTTTCGTTCTCGCCGCTCGCTGCTGGATTGCCACTGACACTCCCCCTGCGTCTGTAACGGTCAACTCGCCTTTATCTACACTGCGTTGCACGTTCCAGCGCAGCGAAGAATAGACCACGAGAATGAACTCCGGTGTCTAATGTATTGGACGAGACGTCTTGGACATGGATCAGCTCTCACAGTCGCTCGCCCACAACCTCAAGCACTGGCGCACCCGTCGGGGCCTCACCCTCGACGGGCTGGCCGCCCGCGCCGGGCTCAGCCGCGGCATGGTCATCCAGGTCGAGCAAGCCCGCACCAACCCCAGCCTGGAGACGATGGTCAAACTCGCCGACGCCCTCGGTGTCGACATGACGGCCCTGCTCGACTGCAACCAGGTGCCGCGCGTACGCCTCACTCCCCCGGAGCGGGCCGTCCGCGTGTGGTCGACCGAGTCCGGGAGTTCCAGCACGCTCCTGGCCGGAAACTGCGCCGACCAGGGCGCCTTCGAGCTGTGGACGTGGCGGCTCGAACCCGGCGACGTGAGCCACTCGGCTCCCCATCCCCCGGGCACCACCGAACTGCTCCACGTCACCGCGGGCGAGCTCACGCTCATCGTCGACGGAGAGATCCACCCCATGCCGACCGGCTACTCGGCGACGCTCTCCGCCGACGTCTCCCACGGATACCGCAACGACGGCGACGCCACCGTCGAGATGACCCTGGCCGCCTACATCCCCAGCACACGGCATTCCGACGAGAAACACCCCCAGGACCAACGCCGTTCAGTCAGGGCTTGAAGAGGATTGACCGGAGGGGAGCAGTATCCCGTCCTGATCGAAGAGTTCGGCAAACCCCGCGACGACTGACCGATCCCGACACCGGGCTGTGGCCGACACCAAGAACTCCGGCTGTAGTACCAGGCAACCTGAACAGCCGGCTCGTCCTCCTAGGGACCGCATGGGCGCACAGACATTCCGTCGGCATCGGTCGCAGACCGTCCCTGAACGGCCGCCCGTTGATACGAACAGACGCGGGAGCGGGCAGCAAGAATGCAGGAACGTACAGCAACCTCGGCCAACAGGCGCCTGCTCAGCGTGGACTCGGTCCGCGCCATCGCCGTGTTCGCCATGTTCGCCGCGCACATCGGCCCCCCGGCGAAGCCCGAGGGCGCAGGCTATCTGCTGGTCGCCTTCGATGGGCGCGCGCCCGGCGTCTTCACCTTGATCGCGGGACTTTCGCTGACCCTTTCCCGGGGCGGCACCAAGCCACGTCCACCGCTGACCGGCACGCTGCGCGCCACGCTCGTACGCTGCGCCGTACTCGCGGTGCTCGGCATGGCGTTGACGGAGCTCAGGTCGGGGATTGCGGTGATCCTGACGTTCTTCGCCGTGTACTTCCTGACAGCGGAACCGCTGGCCCGCCTGCGCACCCGCGCACTGATCGCGGTCGCGGCAATCTCCGTGGTGCTGGGTCCGGTCCTGTCCTACTTGCTGGGGCCGTACTTGGGACACCGCGCCGCCGGACGCGGCGGCTACCCCGGATTCGATGCGGTCACCAGCTGGTCCGGAGTCGGGGAGGCGCTCGACACGCTGCTGGTGTCCGGCGCCTACCCCTGGCTCACCTACTTTCCTTACGTCGTCGTCGGCATGGCGCTGGGCCGGGTGGCGAACCTGACCCGGCCCGGAACAGCCCGTCGGCTCATCGGCTGGGGAGCACTGTCCGTCCTGGCCGGGCACGGGCTGTCCGCGCTGGCTCTCGGGCCGGCCGGCGGGCGCGCGGCGTTGCTGGATGCCATAGCCCACAGTCACGCCTTCGCGATGAACGCCCCCGATCCGGTACAGGCCGTGCTTGCCCGACAGGCCGGGGCGATACCCAGCACCTCCTGGGCCTGGCTGCTGGTCGACGATCCCTACAGTCAGACGCCCTTCGAGACCATCGCCAACATCGGCGTCAGCTGGCTCCTCATCGGCCTCGCAGTCGCCGCCTGCCGCCTTCACGTGCTCGAACTGCTCCTGCGCCCGCTGGCCGTCGTCGGGACGATGGGCCTGTCGGTGTACGCCATTCACGTCCTCGCGCGGGCCGAGCTGCAACCGCAGCACGGTTGGCCGGCCCTGGGCGCCTTCTGCGGGGTCTCGCTGGTGGGGTGTGTCGTCTGGGCGTACACCTTCCGCGGCAGTTCGCTCAGGCGCGGGCCGCTGGAGTGGGCTCTTCAGGCGATCACGCCGATCCGGAAGGCACCCACCCCCGAGAACACCGGGCTCGCAGGTCACCGGCGCCACCGTCAACAGCCACGGACGGCTGACCGTACGTGCCACGCGGATCGGGTCGGACACGAAGCCGGCGCAGATCGCCGCGCTGGTGGAGTGGGCGCAGACCGGTGAGGCGGAGGTGCAGCGCCTGGCCGACCGGATCTCGGCGGTGTTCGTACCCGTCGTCATCGCCCTGTCGATCGGCACGTTCGGCGTGTGGATGGCGACCGGAGCCTCGGCTGCTACCGCACTGACCGCCGCTGTCGCCGTGGTGATCACCGCCTGCCCGTGCGCGCTGGAGCCGGCCACGCCCACCGCGCTGATGATCGGCACCGGACGCGGCGCCCTCGGCGTACCTGGGGCCCATCCGGAGGGTGCTTCATGCGAGCCCTCGACGTCTTACGATCCGCCCGCAAGAGCTCGGACCATCGGGGCCGCCTCGCATGCAACGCCCCCGCCGGCTGGTCGGCCGCGTCAAGGAGCGGCCGCCCGCCAGGCAGTCACGCCTCAATCGACGACACCGCCGGCCAGTCGCCCCCTCAACCGGTCGCCGGGTGGAGCGTCGCCTCTCCCGTCACGCGGATACCGGTCTGCCCGCCCGCGCGCACCGGCGCCGGGCCGGGGACCCGGACGTCGATCGGCCCATCCATGCCGTCGACGGCGACGGTGACCATGGCGTCGTGGCCGTAGAAGCGGACATCGGTGACCGTGCCATGGGCGTCCGCCGAGGCGGGGTCGGTCAGCTGGAGCTGTTCGGGGCGGAGCAGCACCAGGCCCTCGCGGAGTCCGCCGGGCGGGCCGGCCAGGGTGATGCGGCCGAGGGGGGTCGTCGCTGTGCCGCTGTCCGCGGTGCCGGTGACCACGACCGCGTCGCCGACGAAGGCGGCCACCCAGGGGTCGGCGGGGCGGTGGTACAGCTCCTGGGGGGCGCCGCACTGGGCCACGCGGCCGTCCCGGACGACCGCGACGACGTCCGCCGTCGACAGGGCCTCCTGCTGGTCGTGGGTCACCAGGACAGCGGTGGCGCCGGTGGCCTGCAGAGCGGCGCGTACGTCGGCCCGCACTCCCGCGCGCAGGGCGCTGTCCAGGGCGTTGAACGGCTCGTCGAGAAGCACCAGTTGGGGTTCGGGAGCCAGGGCACGGGCGAGGGCGACGCGCTGTTGCTGGCCGCCGGAGAGCTCGTGCGGCATACGGTCGCCGTAGCCGCCGAGCCCGACCAGGTCCAGCATCTCGTCGACGCGTCCGCCGCGCGCGCTCCGCTCCAGGCCGGTCAGGCCGAACGCGACGTTGCGAGCCACGCTGAGGTGCGGGAAGAGAGCACCTTCCTGGGGGACGATGCCGATACGGCGGCGCTCGGGCGGCAGATGCACGCCGGGAGCGCCGAGGGTGCGGCCGCCGAGCGTGACGGTGCCCGCGTCGGCGCGCAGGAAACCGGCGATGATGCGCAGCAGGGTGGTCTTGCCGCAGCCCGAGGGGCCGAGAACGGCGGCGAGCGAGCCGCCGGGGACGCTGAGGTCGAGTCCGTCGAGGACCGTGACGCCGGGGCCGTATGCCTTGGCCAGTCCCGTGATCTGAAGGTCGGTCATGTTCGGTGCCTTCCAAGCAGGTAGGACGGGACGGCGGCGAGGAGGATCAGCGTGGCGGCGTAGGGGGCCGCGGCGGCGAACGATCCG
The DNA here is from genome assembly GCF_055585225.1 of Streptomyces sp. NPDC053673. Classification (NCBI taxonomy): domain Bacteria; kingdom Bacillati; phylum Actinomycetota; class Actinomycetes; order Kitasatosporales; family Streptomycetaceae; genus Streptomyces; species Streptomyces sp. NPDC053673. The sequence goes on from NZ_JBVJKN010000007.1 coordinate 101,302, forward strand.
GCGCCGGTCTCCGTCCACAGGCGGGTGGCCAGCGTGTCCATGCCGGTGGGGCGCAGCAGCAGGGTCGCGGGGAGTTCCTTCATACAGACCACGAAGGTCAGGGCGGCTCCTGCGGCGACCCCGGGAGCGGCGAGTGGCACGGTGACCTCGCGCAGTACCCCCAGCGGTGAACGGCCGAGCGAGCGGGCGACGTCCTCCAGCACGGGTGGGGCCTGGAGCACGGCTGCCCGGGTGGCGGCCACCGCGACCGGCAGGAACAGCACGGCGTAGGCGCACACCAGCAGCGGCAGTTCCTGGTAGAGCGGGCGGGCGTAGCGGACCGCGAAGAACACCGTCGCAAGGGCGACAGTGATGCCCGGCAGGGCGTGCCCCGCGTACGCCGCCTGCTCCAGCAGATGCGCGGTCCGGCCCCGGTGGCGGGCCGCGATCACGCCGACCGGCAGGGCGAGCAGGGTGGTGAGCCCGGCGCCCGCGGCGGCGACGCCGAGGGTGGTGAGCGCGGTGTCGGTGAGCGTGGCGGGTTCCCAGGTCGCGGAGGAGCCCACGGCCAGCCAGTAGCCCAACGTGCCCAGCGGGAAGGCGACGGCGAGCGTGACGACGGCGCCGCACCAGCCCAGCGCGGGCAGGCGCAGCCGGCCGAGGGCGGCGGGTACCGCCGGGCGTGCGGTGCCCGTGCCGGTCCTGGAATGCCCGGCGCGGCCCCGGGTGCGGGCCTCGGCTGCCACCAGCGCCACGGTCATGATCACGAGGACGGCGCTGAGCGCGGCGGCCGGAGTGCGGTCGAAGCTCGCCCGGTACGAGGTGTAGATGCCGCGGGTGAAGGTGTCGTACCGCATCAGCGACACGGCGCCGAAGTCGGACAGCACGTAGAGCGCCACCAGCAGTCCGCCGCCGGCGGCGGCCGGGCGCAGCTGCGGGAGCGTCACCTGCAGGAAGGTACGCAGTGGGCCGTGTCCGAGTGAACGGGACACCTCCTCCTGCGCCGGGTCGGTGCCGCGCAGTACGGCGGCGACCGGCAGATACACGTACGGGAAGCTGACCAGGGTCAGAGCCAGCGCGGAACCGGCGAACCCGGCCAAGGAGGGCGCGGCGGACAGCCAGGCGAACGCGGCGACGTAGCTGGGCACGGCGAGCGGCAGCGTCACGAGCACCGACCAGGCGCGAGCACCGGGCAGCGCGGTCCGCGCGGTGAGCCAGGCCAGGGACACTCCGAGCACCAGGCACGCCATGACGACGGTGGCGGCGAGTCCGAGGCTGCGCAGAAGCAGCAGCCCGGTCCGTCCGTCGGCGACCACGTCCCACGCGAAGGCGGGGCCGCGCTCCAGCGCCCGCACGGCCAGGTAGCCGAGGGGCAGCACGGCGAGCGCCACGGCCACACAGGCGGGAAGGACCAGGAGCCACGGGGGCCGGCTCACGGCGCGCCGGCGCCCGGCGGACGCGGGGGCGCCTGCCGGGCGGGAGTCACGACGCGACCGGACGGAGGAATCCGGTGTGGCCACCGTCAGACCATTCCGAGGTCCTGGAGCATGGCCAGGGTTTCCTTGAGCGATTCGAGTCTGCCCAGGTCGATCTTCGGCGGCTGCAGGGAGTCCAACGGCGGGAGTCCCTTGGCGGCGTTGACGCCGGCGGCCAGCGGATACTCCTTGGTCTCGTCGGCGAAGTACTGCTGTGCCTCGGCGGAGAGCAGGTAGTCGACGGCCTTCTGCGCGTACGCGCTCTGCTTCTTGTCGGCGCCCTTCAGCACGCCCGCTCCGGCCACGTTGACCAGGCCGCCCGGGTCGCCCTTGGGCAGGAAGTGGATCCTGGCCGTGATCTTGTCCTCGCCCTCCTCGGCGGCCTTCGCGAACCAGTAGTAGTGGTTGAGCAGGCCGAGGGAGACCTCGCCGCTGTCGACGGCCTTCAGTACCTCGTCGTTCTTCTCGTACGTCTTGGGCTCGTTGGCCTTGAGCCCCTTGAGCCAGGTACGGGTGGCGTCGTCGCCCTCCAGGACGCGCATGCCGGTGACGAACGCCTGGAAGGAAGCGTTGGTCGGGGCGTATCCGATCCTGCCCTTCCACTCGGGCTTGACCAGGTCGTGGACGGAGTCCGGCGGTGTGGCGGCCTTGTCCGGGTTGTACGCGATGACGCGGACGCGTCCGCTGACACCGGTCCAGTCACCGGCGGCGCCGCGGTAGGCAGGCGTGACCTTGTCCAGCGTCGCCTTGGGCAGCGGCGCCAGGCGGCCTTCCTTGGACAACGCGCCGAGTGCACCCGCGTCCTGGGACAGGAAGAGGCCCGCCTCGGTCTTGTCGCCCTCCTCCAGGAGCTGCGCGGAGAGTTCGGCGCTGTCGCCGTAGCGGACCTCGACATTGGTGCCGAGGTGCTTCTCCAGCTTCTCGACGAGCGGTCCGACGAGGTTCTCGTTCCGGCCCGAGTAGATGACGAGCCCGGCCGGCTCGTCACTGCAGCTTGTGAGAGCGGGGAGGAGCAGGGTTGCCGCGGCGAGTGCGGTGAGGCTGCGGGCCAAGGGGCGTCGCATGGCGAGTGATGCCTTCCTGCCGTGCTCACCGCCGTCACCGCGCAGGGCGATGCCACGGGCGAGCGGCGAAACGGTGCCGGGAGCGGAACCTGTGAACATGGCATTGATAAGGTAAAGCTTGCCTAAGGGTCAAGTGTGTCCTGTATAACGGCTCGGCCGCAGATGCCACCGCCGAGCAGCAGGCACCCCCGCCCATTCACGTCCAATTCACCGGCATGCGCCCACAGTTGCCGCCCGCGCGGCGGACCCCGTTGCCCGCGGCGCCCGGCCGACGCCGGCAGACCCCCTTCCGGATAAGGGAAGGCTTACCTACGATGCGCGCGTGACGCTCCACCCCGCGCCGCTCACCAGCGGCAAGACGCTGCCCCTCGCCCACGACCTCGCGGTACACGGCGACCGGACTGCCCTGATCACCTCCGACGGTGACATCTCCTACCGTGAGCTGGCCGCACGGGTGGCGGACACCGCCCTGCGCCTCGGCTCCGAGCGGCGGCTCGTGCTGCTGCCCGGCGCCAACACCACCGAGGCTCTCGTCGTCCACCTCGCCGCACTGTCGGCGGGACATCCCGTGCTCCTCGTGCCTGGTGACCATCCGGAGGCGGTCGAGTCGCTGACCGCCGCGTACGACCCGGATGTCGTCGTACGGCCGGCGCGGGGGCAGTGGGTGATCGAGGAGCGCCGCGCGGTCTCCGCCCATGAGCTGCACCCGGACCTGGCCCTGCTGCTCAGTACGTCCGGCTCGACCGGATCGCCGAAACTGGTCCGTCTCTCGCACGACAATCTGCAGTCGAACGCCGAGTCGATCGCCACGTATCTCGGCATCCGCGACACCGACCGGGCGGCGACGACCCTGCCGATGCACTACTGCTACGGGCTCTCGGTCATCCACAGCCATCTGCTGCGCGGAGCAGGCCTCGTCCTCACCGGGCTGTCGGTGGCCGATTCCTGCTTCTGGGACCTCTTCCGCCGGGCCCGCGGCACCTCCGTCGCGGGCGTCCCGTACACCTTCGACCTGCTCGACCGGGTCGGGTTCGCCGACATGGACCTCCCCCATCTGCGGTACGTCACCCAGGCCGGCGGCCGGCTGGCGCCCGACAGGGTGGCGCACTACGCCGCCCTCGGGGCGCGCCGCGGCTGGGACCTGTTCGTCATGTACGGCCAGACCGAGGCAACCGCCCGCATGGCCTACCTGCCACCCGAGCTCGCGGCCGCGCACCCCGCGTCGATCGGAGTGCCGGTCCCCAGAGGGTCGTTCCGCCTCGAACCGGTCGAGGACCACCCCGGCGCGAACACCGGGGAACTCGTGTACACCGGGCCGAACGTCATGCTGGGCTACGCCGACACCCCGGACGACCTCGGACTCGGCCGGACCGTCGACGAACTGCGCACCGGCGACATCGCACGGCGCACCCCCGAGGGGCTCTACGAGATCGTCGGGCGCCACAGCCGGTTCGTGAAGATCCTCGGCCTGCGGATCGACCCGCAGCGCGTCGAAGCGATGCTCGAACGACACGGGGTCGCGGCTCTGTGCACCGGCGACGACGACGCCCTCGCCGTCGCGGCCGTCGCGTCGGGCGACTCGCGCGACGCCGGCGGGCCCGGCGCCTTCGACGAACGACGCATACGACGGCTGGTCGCGGACGAGTGCGGCCTGCCGACAGGCGCAGTCCACGTCCAGGTCGTGAACGAGCTGCCCCGCCTGCCCACCGGCAAGCCCGACTACCGGGCGGTACTCGCGCGCGCCCACCACCCCGACTGCGACGGCATCCCGAACACCCCCTCCACCGACGGCGCCGCTGAGGCCCTGTGCGAGCTGTACGCGCAGATCCTCGACCGGACGGACGTGACGGAGGACAGCACCTTCGTCGGCCTCGGGGGCGACTCGCTGTCGTACGTGGAGATGTCCATCCACCTGGAGGACCGGCTCGGCCATCTGCCGCACGACTGGCACACGACGCCGATCCGCGAACTGCTGAGGCCGCGCGAGCAGAAGCCCCCCGCCGCACGGTCCCGCTCCCGGTCCTCCCGTTCCCGAAGACGCACGCTGGAGACCGGCGTCGCCCTGCGCGCCGCCGCGATCTTCTGCGTCGTCGGCTCGCACATCGGCGTCTTCACGATCAGGGGCGGAGCCCACCTGCTGCTCGCGGTCGCCGGGTACAACTTCGCCCGCTTCCACCTCACCGACGCCGGACGGCGCGAACGCGTCCGCCGCGTCCGCCGCAGCATCACCCGCATCGCCCTGCCCAGCATGGCCTGGATCGGTTTCGCCCTCCTCATCAGTGACGACTACACGTGGGACAATCTCTTCCTCCTGCACAACGCCCTGAGGCCGCAGGACATGGGGTCGGGCATCCACACCTGGTTCATCGAGGCCCTGGTCTACATCCTGATCGCCGTCGTCGCCGTCCTCTGCGTCCCCGCCGTGGACCGGGCCGAACGGCGCTTCCCGTACGGTCTTCCCATGGCGCTCGCGGGCCTCGGCCTGCTCACGCGTTACGAACTCGTCGGCCTTCCGCAGCGCTCCCAGATGACGGACGCGGTCACCGTCTTCTGGCTGTTCGCGCTCGGCTGGGCGGCGGCGAAGTCCCGCACGGTGCCGCAGCGACTGCTGGTCACGGCGGCCGCGATCGCCACCGTGCCGGGGTTCTTCCCCGGCGAGCCCTGGCGCGAGGCGATCGTCGTCGCCGGGTTCACGCTGCTGGTGTGGGTGCCCACACTGCCCAGCCGGGAGCGCGTCAACCAGGTCGCCGGTCTCATGGCGACCAGCTCGATGTACATCTATCTGACGCACTGGCAGATCTACCCGCTCATCGACGGGTTCTCGAAGCACCTGGCCCTGCTCGTCTCGCTGGTCTTCGGCATCGCCTACGGGACCGCGGTGGTTCGGCTGATGCGGGGCCTACCCCTCTTGCCTGCGCGGACTTCCCTGTCCTCGCTGAGGTCCCTCTCCTTCCTGTCCTCGCTGGCCTTCGCGCCGTCTCCCACGCCGCTGCGGGGGCCGGCCCTCGCGCCGGCCCCGCGGCGCGTGGTCGACTGACCGGGTGGTGCCCGGTCCGCGGAGGGTCGTGTCCATCCCCTGCCCCGCCTCAGGACCGGACGGGGGAACAGGCCCTGGCACGGCAGGTCAAGCTCCGCGCGGACCGTCTTGCCGACGGGTACGCGATCGAGCACCGCCCACCCGTCGGCGAGCGCAGCCACGAGGACCAGCCAGCCCGTGACCGCCCTCCGCCGCGGGCGGCGGCGCGCCGACCTCCCGTTCTGCCACCCGGACAGACTCTTGGTGACGCACCGGCTGCGCCGGCACCCGAGCGGCACGTCACATCACAACAGGGCAAGCGTTGCCTGATACGGCACTGGATGCCCGCCGATGACATGGTGCGATGCGGTCTCGATGCCGCCGGCTCCCGGATTGTGGCGGCCGCCGACGGGAGGCAGGGTGGTCTCGAGACCGTTCGGCGAGGCAGCAGACACACGGCCTGTCACGGATGCGAGCTGTGGCGTGTCCTCATCGCGAAGCGAGTTGTGTTGGCCGGGACCGGCGAACTTGGTCACCGCCGAACGAGTGGGTCGGTGCACCGGTCCGGAATGGTGGCCAACGCAAGATCGTCCATTCCGGGGCAGGCTTACGGAGGTGTGGTACATGTCAGACAAGAACCCGGAGCACGGGAGCGCCCACGAGGTCTCCTTGCCGCCCGAAGTCAAGTTGCTGCAGGAAGTCACTCCGCCCTTCTTCCCCGAAGGTGGTTCGGGAATGACCATCCTCGTCGATTGGCCTCCCGGTCACCCCGGACTCCCTCCCCATCGCCACTCGGGCCCGTCGTTCGGCTACGTGATGGAGGGCGCGCTCCGCTTCGAGCTCGAGGGTGAGCCGGAGCGTGTGGTCGAGGCCGGTGGGACGTTCTGGGAGCCAGGCGGTGACGTGATCCACTACCAGGACGGCAACGCCCTGCCGGACGCACCGACCAAGTTCGTGGTGACCATGCTGTGCGCGCCGGGTCAGCCGATGCTCACGCTGGTCGACGAGAAGGAGCTGAAGGAACGGGCGCACCTGCGCGCCCCGCGTCCCTCCGAAGGCTGACCCGTGGTGCAGTGCATGCCCTCGACGAGCAGCACCAGCTCCGGACCGGAGTCGGCTCCGGTCTTCTTCTTACGGCTGAACAGCTTCACTACAAGGCCTTCTTGAAGTCGATGGCGCCGGTCTGCATCCCATGGCGCAGGAGAAGCGAAGCGTGCCGGGCTGACGGGTACCGAGGTCGATGCTGGTGTCGCCGTCCCGTTTGACGACCTCCTGGATCCCGAGCTCGGGAATGGTGAACGCCCGGGCGCAGCCGCCGGAGTCCTTGCCCTGCAGCACCAGCGTGGTCGGCACCCCGGCCTTCGCGGTGAACTGGGTGAGGCGTAGAAGTCCGTCACGGTCAGCGTGACGATCTGCTTGCCGGAGGCGTTGATACCCAGCCACCGCGCGGCATGGACGATGGGCTCCGCGCTGCAGGCACCACCCCGGTGAGCGCGGGCGCCTGTCCGGACGGGCCGTCCTGGGCGAGCGGGGCCTCCGGCGCCGCACACTGCTTCTCGGCCGCCGGGCAGCGCGGGCTGTGATCCACCGCCGACTCGACCACGGCCGACGCGGCAGCATCTTCCGCATGGTCTGCATGACCACGGGCCACAGCGTGCGCGGCCACGTCCACCGGCGCCGACATCGCCGTCGGCATAGCCATGGGCATGATCATCGCCATCGCGGGACGAAACCGTGACCGATCAGGGCTGCCCGGGGCCCTCAGTCACCCGAGCAACCGACAAAGCCGCAGTTCAGATCGTTTCTGCACCTGCGGTGCCCGGTGTGGCGGGTGGGACCCGAACCCACGGCCGACGGATTACGAGTCCATTTCGAATCTTCGGATCCGTCCCGGCTCTTGCCTCGTCTTTCCTATAACCGCAGGTCACAGACACTTTGCCGTTCTGGCCCAGTGCCGACTTTCCTGATCCTTCCGGGTCTTTCCGTCCACTGCGTGTCCACTGGGAGTCTCTCGAGGACCTCCCCTGGAAGCAGCTTCGGGATGCTTGACTGCATCAAAGCAGGTTGAGCGCCGCTCGAGCCGTCGCCTGCGGAAGGGGACGCGGATCGGGCAGCCTGCTCCTTGGTGCGCCTTGTCCGCCCAGCATCTGATCCCGGCATCGGCCAGAGCCTCCACGATGCCGCGCTCGCGGTCGGCGGCCAGGTCGTGGGTGGCACCGGACAGGGTGGGCGAGGCCCACAGCAGACGACCGACCCGATCGGCGACGCTGCTGAGGACGGCGCTGACGTCCCACGCCGCTGTCTGTTCCGTGGCCCCTTCGATCCACGCCGCGGTTGCCCGCACGAACCGCTCCGGGGGTAGCGGCTCGGCGCTCTGCAGCGGGTCGAGAAGGATCAAGGCGAAGCCTTCCGGCAGACGCGCCGCCAGCTGGGCGCGTACCTCGCCGACCGGGTTCCCATCGCACAGTCACGTCGGCCGCACCTCTTCCTCGGTCCATGGGGCGCGGAGGACGGGAGAGGGAGAGATCAGGTACCCGTCCTCCGCCGCTGTTCAGCCCTCCTCGGTCTGGCTCAGCCGGAGATCTCCTTGTGGCCGGATCCGACGCCGATGGAGATCTTGCGGGGCTTGGCGCGCTCGGCGATCGGGATGCGCAGAGTGAGCACGCCTGCGTCGTAGTCGGCCTGGATGTGCTCGGTGTCGAGGGTGTCGGCGAGCACGATCTGGCGGGAGAAGACGCCCAGCGGCCGCTCGGACAGTTCCATCTGCACGTCGTCGGCCTTCGTCACCGGCCGGCGCTCGGCCTTGACGGTGAGCATGTTCCGCTCGACGTCGATGTCGATCGCGTCCGCGGTGACGCCGGGGATGTCGAAGGCCACCACGTACTCGTCGCCCTCGCGGTAGGCGTCCATCGGCATCGCCGACGGCCTCGACCAGGTGCCCGGGCCCATCAGCTGCTGCGCCAGCCGGTCCAGCTCACGGAAGGGGTCAGTGCGCATCAACATCGTGAAAACACCTCCATCAGGTTCAGGCAGTTGCTGCCAATGCGCCTCACTGAAACCGTTGTAACATGTCATCCAACGGATGACAAACACTATGTCGTCCAGATGATGACAACCTGAGGGGAGGTGTCCGTGACCCCGACCGACCAGCCGTCCTCGTCCAGCACCGACGCCCGCAGCCCTACGTCGTTCCTTGCCGCCGCGGCGGCCCTGCAAGCCATAGACGACGCTCTGCGCGCGGCCCAGCACGAGACCCCCGACGCTCCCGGTCCCGGCCCGGAACAGGCCCTGGCCTCCTTGTCGCTGCTGCGGCAGGTGCGCGAGCAGCTCGCCGGATGGGAGACCGGCCTGATCGAAACGGCCCGGGACGCGGGCGCTAGCTGGGCCGACCTCGCCTCCCCCCTGGGCGTCGCCAGCCGCCAGGCCGCCGAGCGCCGCTATCTGCGCGGCCGTCCCGGCCCGGTCGGGACCACCGGCGAGCAGCGCGTCCAGGCCACCCGCCAGGCCCGGGCCGCCGACCGCAGCACCGCCACCTGGGCCCGCCGCAACGCAGCCGACCTGCGCCGCATTGCAGGTCAGATCACCGCACTCACCGACCTGCCCGCTTCGGCCCGCCTCCCGCTCGGCGAGCTCCATGCGGCACTTGCACAGGACGACCCCGCCGAACTCATCCGCCCCCTCAACGCCACCCGCCCCCACCTGACCACCACCCACCCCGACCTCGCAGCACAACTCGACAGCCTCACACCCCCCTGAGCCCACCCGTTGTCCCAAGGAGTGCGTGATCCCCGTGCCGTCAGATAACCACCCCTGTCTGCGACCGCTAAGCCGCTGATCGTCCCCACCCATCTTCGGCGGGGCGAGCCGGTTGATGTCCTCCATGGTCAGACTCCCGTCTTCGTCGTCGGGGCGCCCCACCGCTTTCGCCCACATCTGAAGGGCCTCGGCCAGCGTGTGCTTGCCCATGGCCCCCTGGTACTGAAGCTGGAACTTCCAGCCGTCCTCGTTCGACGGGCTGCGCTTGTGCAGCCGCAGCAGCCCGCGGTACTTCATCGAGACCGGGTTGTTGCTGAACGCCGTTGTCGCCACTCTCCGGATCCGCCGCGAGAACGCCCGCTGGCACAGCAACTGCGCCTCGGCGCCGGTGGCCGCGAGCACGATCAGCTTGGACAGCCGCGGGTAGTCGGTCGGCGCGACCGCGAAATCCGAGAGCACGTACGCCTCGTCCGGCGTGTAGCTGCTCGGAGCCATCGCGAACACACCGAGCACCCGCCCGCCGCCGTCCTTCACCGCGACTGCCAGGTTCGCCGCCCCTGGCGCGATCTTCGGGTTGAGGTACCGGGAGCGCAGTGCGTTGAATTGGCCCGGCTTCAGCAGCGACAACCGCAGCGGGCCCACCAGTTCGTCACCCTCGCGCAGGCGGGGGCACTTTCACCGGCTCGATCGGCTGGCGCGGAGCGACGATCCTCGTCCGGGCCTCGCTGGCGTACACGTAGAAGGGAGCGGCGCGAGGGGTCGCCTTCCAGCCGACGCGAGCCGAGGACCACCAGTCCCGCGTGCGCGGACTGCCGTACCAGGGCCTGCGCCGGATTGGCGTCTGTGATGAGCGTCGTCACCTCAAGGCCCGGCTGCCGTTCACGGGCCCGGGCCATGGCCTTGTCCAGCGCCTCGTCCCCCAGCTGACGCAAGGCCTTGTGATGTGCGGTGTCCTCCACGCCGCGCACGCGATGGGTGGCAGAACCGCGTGGACCAATTGCAGGGGGACCCCACGGCGGGCGGCTTCGTCTGTCGCCCAGCCCAGAGCAGCGTCCGCCGGGTTCACGGCGTCGATGCCGAGGACGATCGGGAGTACGTCGCTGGCAGATGTCATGGCTCCTCCACCGGTCTGCATCCCCACATGGCGGAAGCCGTCGGCTGCCTCCACCGCTCGCTTTGCACGCTACCCAGGGGAGGCCGACGCGGCAGGACCGAGTGGGCCCCGAGAATGGAGCCATTCGTCCGTGGACCGGCGCCTCAGCGGAAGCATCACCCGTCTCGCTCCTGTCACGGACCGGTTGCGGAGACGGGCCCACTCCGGAGCCATGATCCGAGCCATGCAGGTTCGATAGGTTGAACCTGAGCAATACATGATGAATGGCGCCGATCCGGGAACTGCCTGGGTATCGATTCGTGAGGCAGCAGAAGGCGGTGATCGATGCCGGGGCCGTTGGCTGAAGGTACTCCCGACCACAGGTCCCTACCGCTGTGGCCGCTGCGCCAGGAAGCCGGAACCGGTGCCACGCACACGGCCCCGAGAAGGTCCGTCCCATCCCAAGGAGGTCCGCCCGATGCCTCACCATGTGACCGTCGGCGTGGACGGGTCCCCCGAGAGCGCCGCCGCCGCCGAATGGGCGGCACAGGAGTCGCTACTGCGGGAGGTGCCGCTGCGGCTCGTGCACGCGGACGAGTGGCCGGTCTCGGCGGCCATTCCGGTCGCCGGCCCCGATGTGCGGCGCCGGTGGGCGGACGAACTCCTGACCTCCGCCGCGGACGCACTGCAACAGGAGCACCCCTCCCTGGAGGTCAGCACACGGCGGCTGTCGGGGAGGCCTGCCGCCGCTCTGTCGATCGAGGCGGCCGAGGCCGATCTGCTGGTGCTCGGTTCCCGTGGCCTGGGCGGCGTCATGGGGTTCCTCCTCGGATCCGTCGGCATGGAGACGATCGGCGCCACCGAGCGGCCGGTCGTGCTCGTACGGGTGGCGGGACAGCCGGGCGCGAGGACCGACGCCTCCCCGGGAGGTCCCTCTGACGGCGTAGTGGTCGGCGTGGACATCCATCAGTCCTGCGATCTGCTCCTGGACTTTGCATTCGATGAGGCCGCACGGCGTGGCGGCCGCCTGCGGGCGGTGTACGGCTGGTCGATTCCGCCGGTCGTCCGCGACGCCTCCGCACTGGCGGCAGCCGAGCGGGCGATGAGCCAGGACGTCGCGCGGCGCCTCACGGACATCCTGGCGCCCTGGCGGCAGAAGTTCCCCTCGGTGGAAGTCGTTGAGCGATCGCCCATCGGGGGGCCGTCACAGCAGCTGGTTCACGAGGCCGCCGACGCGGAACTGATGGTGGTCGGCCGGCGCATCCGCAGGTCGCCCCTGGGCGCACACATCGGATCGGTCGCCCATGCCGTGATCCATCACTGTGCCGCGCCCGTCGCCGTCGTCGCCCATGACTGACCGCCCCCGACAGCGGGGTGTCGTGCTCCTGTCGGCGGCCTCCGACGTCGCGGTCGTGGTCGGGTTCACCGGCTCTCGCGTGCCAGATGCGCTCATCGTCGCTCGTGTGGGGACGGTTGCCCTGTGATCACCGCTGTCGCGGTGCTGGCAGCCCTGCTTCCGCCGTCTGCTTCGGTGTCGGCTCGGTGGTTCAGCGGCAGGCAGCGCGCGAGGCGCCCGCGCGTGAATCGCTGCGACTCCGGCTTCTGCTCGACCTGGCCCGCCGACCGAAGTGGCTGGCGGGTATGGCTCTGGTCATCTCCTCCTACGTGTTGCTGGGCCTCGCCCTGGCATTCGGCCCGCTCGTCCTGGTCCAGCCGCTGGCAGCCACCTATCTCGTCTTCGCTCTGCCGCTGCTCGCCTGGCGCCGCAGAATGCCCCTGACTCGCTTGGAGGCGACAGGCATCGCCTGCGCGGCGGGGGGTGTGGCCATGTTCCTGACGGTGCTGCCGCCAGGCCCCGAGGAGACCGTAGTCCCGGCGCCGGGTGACTGGCTGCCGGTGCTCGCGGCCATCGGTGCGTGGTGGCCTTGCTCGTGCCGACGGGGCTGAGGAACCGCGGGCCCACGCGGACGGCCATGTACGCGATCTGCGCCGCGCTGCTGTTCGCGTTGCTCGACAGCCTCACCAAGAGCGCGGCGGTGCGGTTCCGGGCCGACGGCCTCGGCGCGCTGTCCCACTGGGAGCCGTATGCACTGATCGCCGTCGGTGTGACGGGCCTGATCCTGTCCCAGAGCTCCTATCAGGCCGGCTCCCTGGCCATCAGCCTGCCGATCATCGACACCCTGGAACCGGTCGGCGCCGTGGTGATCGGCGTGGCCGTCTTCAACGAGCAGCTCGCCTCGTCCACCTGGGCGCTGACCGTACAGGCGCTGGGGGCGGCCACCGCGGTGACCGGCATCCTGCTCCTGGACCGCTCGCCCCTGGCGCGGGCTTGACGGGGCTGAGAGCGGCAGGATGCAGGGCCGTCGGCCCACCATGAGCCTGGGGAAGCCCCACGCCCCCCGGCTGCCGACCACCGATGGGTCCGCCGCCGCACGCACACGCCGATGCCGGGATGCGGCCCCGTCCGGCTGCCTCCACGATGAGGTCATGGATCCCGTGGGTCCTGCGGACCGTTTCGACGCGTTTCGGGCCCTGGCCGACCGGCGTGGGCGGCCGGGAGACCGGCTGATCGAGTCGCTGGCCGAGGCCAGGGCGGGGACCGCGGACAGCCCTGAGGTCTGGGCTCCGGCTGTCGCCTCCGGTATCGGCCTGCCCGCTGCCGCCGCGCTCGGACCGGCCGGCTACTACGCGGACCTCGCCGCCCCGCACGGCCGCCGTCACGTCCGGGTCTGCGCGGCGACGGCGTGCTTCTCCGCCCAGGGCGGACGGCATCTCGCCGACGTGGAGCGTGAGCTGGGCGTCACGGCTGGGACAGTCTCACTGGACGGCGAGACGTCCCTGCAGGCCGTGCGCTGTCTGGGGTACTGCTACGCGGGTCCCGCGGCGCTCGACGGTGACACGCCGTGCACGGGCCCGACGCTGGCCGCCCAGCTCGCAGGGTGTGAGCCCCCGCAGGCTCCGGAGATCCCGGCGGTCGACGGTACTGGCGACCCCGTTCTGCTGGGGGGTGTGGTGGCCGGTGAGCCCGCGTGGCAGGTGTGGCCGCGGATGGTGACGGCGGGCACTCCTGACGAGGTCCAGCGGGAGGTGGCGGCATCCGGGTTGCGGGGTCGGGGCGGTGCGGGCTTCCGGGTCGCTGCGAAGTGGGAGGCGGCCGGCCGGGCACCCGGCACCGTGGTGGTGGTCAACGGAGACGAGGGGGATCCCGGTTCCTACGCCGACCGGCTGCTGATGGAGGAGGCCCCGGAGCGGGTGCTGGAGGGCCTGGCCCTGGCCTGCTTCGCCTGCGGGGCCCGGCGGAGTGTGGTGCTGGTGCGCTCGGAGTACCCGCGCGCGCTGACGCGGATGCGGGAAGCGGTCGGGCAGGCGTACGCCGAGGGGCACTTCGGCCCATCCGTGCACGGCACGGCCACGGCTCTGGACGTCGAGGTGGTGCGGGGGGCCGGGTCCTACGTCGCGGGTGAGGAGACCGCGCTGATCGCGAGCCTGGAGGGAGACCGGGGCTGTGCCAGGCCGCGCCCGCCCTACCCGACCCAGTGCGGCCTGTGGGATGCGCCGACCGTGGTGAACAACGTGGAGACCCTGGCGGCCGTGCCATGGATCGTCTCCCGGGGTGGTGAAGAGTACGCCCGGCGGGGAACTCCCGACGAGACGGGAACGAAGCTGGTCTGCCTGTCGGAGCGGTTCGCGCGGCCCGGGGCGTACGAGGTCGAGCTGGGCACCCCGGTGGAGCGGATCGTCACCGAGCTGGGCGGCGGTCTGAAGGACGGGGCCGAGTTGGCCGCGCTCCAGGTCGGCGGGCCGCTGGGCGGGTTCCTCGCCGCCGATGCGCTGGACGTACCGCTGACTGCTGCCGATCTCGATGCCCGGGGCGCGGCCCTCGGCCACGCCGGTCTCGTCGCCTTCGACCGGCGCGTGGCACCGGAGGACGTGCTGCGGCACGTGTGGCAGTTCGCCGCCGCGGAAAGCTGCGGCGCATGCTCGCCCTGCCGAGTGGGTTCGCGGCGCGGCCTGGAACTGGCCTCCGCCGATGCCCCATCGGGAGGGGAGTGGGAGCTGCTGGCGCGTGTCCTGGCCGAGGCGAGCCTGTGCGCCTTCGGGCGGCGGATCCCACCCGCCGTACGCAGCCTCGCCCGCGCCTACGGGCGTCAACTGGCGGGATGGGCGTCATGACCGGGTTCGAGATCGAAGTCGACGGCTCGGGCGTCGCCGTGTCCGAGGGAGCCTCACTGCTCGCGGCCGTACGGGCGGCCGGAATCGAGCTGCCCGCGCTCTGTTCCGACGACCGGCTCAGTCCTGCCGGTTCCTGCCGTACGTGTCTCGTACGGGCCAACGGGCAGATCGTGGCGGCCTGCGTCACCCCGGCCGCATCGGGAACCCGGGTCGAAACCGTCGCCGATGATCTGCAGGCCCTGCGCAGTGACGCGGTGGAGGTCATCGTCTCGGCCCTGCCGTCCCGTGCCCTCGCCGACGACAACCCCAGTGAGCTGGCGCATGTCTGCCGATCTCTGGGCATCGGCGCCGAGGCGGCGCAGGGCGCCGGAGGCCGTGGCGGGGACGGCTCCCACCCGTATGTCCACCTCGACCGGGACCTGTGCATCGCCTGCGGCCGGTGTGTCCGCATGTGCGCTGAGGTACAGGGCACCTTTGCCCTCACTCTGGTCGGCCGGGGCGCCGACACCGTGGTGGCCCCTGGTACCGGCGGGCCCTGGGCCGAGTCGGACTGTGTGGCGTGCGGCGGCTGCGTCGACACCTGCCCCACCGGTGCGATCACCGAGCCCGGCCCCGGGCGTGGGCTCACCTCCACCCGCCGCCCGGCGGCCGTAACGCGCACCACGTGCGGCTACTGCGGCGTCGGGTGTGCACTGGACGTCGTCTCCCGCGACGGTGAGGTCACTGCGGTACTGCCCGCCCGGGACGGCCCGGTCAACCAGGGGCACGCGTGCGTCAAGGGGCGCTTCGCCCACGGATACCTCACTTCCCCCGAACGGCTCACCCAGCCGCTGATGCGATGCGAGGGCCGTCTGGAGCCGGTCGGCTGGGACGAGGCGCTCGGCCATGTCGCCCGGGGGCTGCGCGAAGCCGTTGACATCGGCGGCCCGGACGCCGTTGCGGCGATCTCCTCGGCCCGCGCCACCAACGAGGAGAACTACCTCGTCCAGAAGTTCATGCGGGTCGTCATCGGCACGAACAACGTCGACAACTGCTCGCGCCTGTGCCACTCGCCGTCCGCCGCGGGTCTGACCGCCTCCTTCGGCCTGTCCGGCGGCACCGACAGCTTCGACGACGTCGAGCGGGCCGACTGCCTGCTCGTGGTCGGGGCCAACCCCGTCGAAGCCCACCCGGTGGTCGGAGCGCGCCTCCTCCGGCGCGTGCTGCACGGGGCCAAGCTCGTCGTCGCCGACCCCCGCGCCGTCGGCCTCGCCCTCCATGCCGACGTGCATCTGCGCCCCCGCCCCGGCACCAACGTCGCCCTCTTCCACGGACTCGCCCACGTCCTGCTCACCGAAGGACTGGCCGACGAGGAGTTCCTGCGCGAGCGGGCCACCGGCCTGCCGGAGCTCACCGAGTTGCTGGACGACTACCCGCCCGACCGGGTCTCCGACATCACCGGCGTACCCGCCGCCGACCTGGTCGCCGCCGCCCGGCTCTACGGGCGGGCCGAACACCCGGCGATCGTCTACGGTCTGGGCGTCACCGAGCACCTCCACGGCACGGACGGGGTGCGGTCGCTGGCCAACCTGGCGATCCTGCGCGGCGCCGTGGGCACGGACCGCGGGCACGGGGTCAACCCGCTGCGCGGCCAGAACAACGTCCAGGGCGCCTCCGACATGGGCGCGCTCCCCGACCTCCTGCCCGGCTACGGCAAGGTGACCGACCCGGCCGTACGAGCCCGGGCCGAGGCGGCGTGGGGCGTACCGGTTCCGGAACGCCCCGGCCTGCGGATCCCGGACATGTTCGCCGCCGCACGTGCCGGGGATCTACGGGCTCTTTGGGTCATCGGCGAGGACGTGTGCGCCACCGACCCCGACACGAACCGGGTTGCCCAGGCCCTGCACGCGTGCCCGCTCGTGGTGTGCAACGAACTGTTCCTGTCCGAGACCGCCCGCCACGCCGACATCGTGCTGCCGGTCACCTCCTGGCTGGAGAAGGACGGCACCTTCGTCAACTTCGACCGCCGCTTCCAGCGCGTCCGCCCCGCCGTGCCCCCGCCGGGAGCGACCCGGAGCGACTTCGACGCCGTCCACGCCCTCGCCGCGCTGATGGGAGTCGACCTGGGCTGCCCGACACCTGCCGACGCCCTGGCCGAGTGCGGACGGATCGCCCCCGTCTTCGCCGGCCTCTCCCACGACCGCCTGGACCGGGAGGGCGCGATTCCGTGGCCCTGCCGGGACCCCGGCCGCCCGGGAGAGGCCAAGCTGTACTCAGAGAGGTTCGCCACCCCGGACGGCCGGGCTCACCTGGCTGCGGCCCCCTATCTCCCACCTGGTGAACAGCCCGACGACGACTACCCGCTGGTCCTGGTCACCGGGCGACGCTGGGCCCACTACAACTCCGGCAGCATGACCCGCCGTGGCGGCAACCTCGCCCTCGATCCGGTCGACTTCCTCGAACTCCATCCCGACGACGCCGCCCGGTACGACGTGCGGGACGGAGCACAGCTCACCGTGGAAAGCCGGCACGGCCAGGCTCGGCTCATCGCCCGCATCAGCGAACAGACAGCGCCCGGCCAGGTCTTCTGCTCCTTCCACTTCCCGGCGAGCGGAGTGAACCGCCTCACCTCCGACCACGCAGACACCGTCACGTCCTGCCCCGAGTACAAGGTCACCGCGGTACGCGTCGCCGCGCCGTGACGACAACCGGCAGGGGCACACTCCGATGGGTACCGGAACCCCCGTACTGACACCGGGTAACGGGGGCCACGGACAGCCAGCCCCGAGCGGGACACCTGGCCCCGCCGTGCAGACCCTGCCAACCGGAGAGGTCTTCGCCGCGCTGGACACCTCGCCGCGCGGGCTGGCCTCGGCGGATGCAGCGGCGCGGCGGGGCCGGTTCGGTCCCAATGAGCTGCCGCCCGCAGGGCGGAGGGGACTGTGGCGCGACCTCGCCGGACAGTTCACCGACCTCTTCGCCGTCGTACTTCTCGTCGCATCCGCGATCACGTTCCTGGCCTACGTGCTCCAGGAGCCCCGTGACGTGGGCACCTTGCAGCTCGCCGTGGCGATTCTCGCTGTGGTGGTACTGAACGCGGCCATCGGCTTCGCGCAGGAGTACTCCGCCGAGCGGACGGCGCAGTCGTTGCAGGCGATGGTGCCGCACACCTGCCGGGTGCTCCGCGACGGGGAGCGGCTGGAGCTGCCCGCGCGTGACCTGGTGCCCGGAGACGTCGTCGTCCTGGAAGCCGGGGACGCGGTGTCGGCGGACTGCCGCCTCACCGAGGCGCACGAGGTCTCCGTGAACAACGCGGCCCTGACCGGGGAGAGCGACGCCGTCGGGCGGACCGGTGAACCGGTGGCGGCCGGTGCGGTGCTTCAGGCCCGCAACTGCGTCTTCATGGGCACGGATGTCGTCGCTGGCTCCGCGAAGGCAGTGGTGTTCGCCACGGGCGCGGCAACGGAGTTCGGTCGGATCTTCCGGCTCGCTGCGGCAGCCCCGCGGCAGAAGACCCCGCTGCAGCGCCAGGTCGCCCTGATGGCCCGCCGGGTGGCGGGCACGGCGCTCGCGATCGGAGCGGCCCTGTTCGCCGTGCGCGTGCCCACCGGGCAGCCGTTCGTCGAGACCTTCGTGTTCGCCCTCGGGGTCATGGTCGCACTCGTCCCTGAAGGGCTGCCCGCGACGCTGTCGGTGTCGCTGGCGATCGGCGTACGACGCATGGCCCGACGGCATGCGCTGGTCAAGCAACTGCTGGCGGTTGAGGCGCTCGGCTCGACCACCGTCGTGTGCACGGACAAGACCGGGACGCTCACCCAGGCGGAGATGACCGTTGTCCAGGTGTGGGCCGGCGGCGTGTCACATGCCGTGTCCGGCGTGGGGTACGCGCCGGTCGGCGAAGTGGTCGATCCACGACGGGTGCGCGAACTACTCCGCGTGGCGGGACTGTGCTGCAACGCCCGGCTGGTCCCTCCCCCAGCCAACGCTGGGAGGCGCCCCCAGTTGGACCGCGAGGGCTGGCGGGTACTCGGCGACACCACCGAGGGGGCGCTGCTCGTCGCCGCGGCGAAGACTGGGCTGGACCTGGCCGCCGAGGAAGCTGCCGCGCCACGGGTGGCGGAGTACCCATTCGACTCGGCCCGCAAGCTGATGAGCACCGTGCACAAGACCTCCGACGGGTACGGCGCCTACGTGAAAGGCGCACCGCAGGAGCTCCTCGCCCGCTGCACCACCATCGACTGGAGGGGTGAGCGGCAGCCGCTGACCGACGAACTTCGCGCTGCGGTGGCCGCCACCAACGACCAACTGGCTTCACAAGGGCTACGCGTACTGGCGGCGGCATCAAGGTCCCTGGCCGACTCCCACCCTGTCCGGGATCAAGTCGAATCGGAGCTCACCCTTCTCGGCCTCGTCGGCATGCTCGACCCGCCACGGCCAGAAGTCAGCGACGCCGTCAACGCCTGCCGACGCGCGGGCATCCGCGTCGTCATGGTCACCGGCGACCATCCGCTGACCGCGGAGGCCGTCGCCCGCCGCGTCGGGATCGTGCGGCACCTCGCACCCGCCATCGTGACCGGCGCCCAGCTGGACGGCATGGACGACACCGGCTTGGACGCGTTGCTCTCCGAGTCGGCGGAGCTGCTGCTGTGTCGGGTCAGCCCCGAGCACAAGATGCGGGTGGTCACCGCGCTGCAGCGGCACGGCGAGGTCGTCGCCGTCACGGGCGACGGCGCCAATGACGCCCCGGCCCTCAAGCACGCGGACATCGGCGTCGCGATGGGCGCCTCCGGCACCGACGTCGCCCGGGAAGCCGCAGTCATGGTGCTGCTGGACGACTCCTTCGCCTCCATCACCACAGCAGTGCGACTCGGCCGGTCCGTCTACCAGAACATCCGCAAGTTCCTCATCTACCTCTTCAGCCACAACATCGCCGAGCTGGTCCCCATTCTCGCCGCGACCTTCGCCGGATTCCCGCTGGTCCCGATCAACGCCGTACAGATCCTCGCGATCGACCTCGGCTCCGACGTCTTGCCCGCTCTGGCGCTCGGCGCCGAGCCCCCGGAACCCGACGTCATGGACCAGCCGCCGCGCTCCCGGCGCGAACGGCTGTTCTCCACGACCGTGATGGGACGCATCCTGTTCCTGGGCGGCATCCAGGCGCTCGGCGTGACGGCCGTGTTCTTCTGGCACATCCACGCCTCAGGAATCCCCTACGCCGACTTCACCGAGGACAGTCCCGTCTACCGCGAGGCGATCACCATGGTCCAGGCCGGGATCGTGGTCAGCCAGTTCTTCAACGCCCTGGCGGTGCGCTCCGACCGCCAGAGCGTGTTCCGGATCGGCCTGCTGTCCAACCCGTGGCTGCTGGCGGCCGGATGCTTCGGCATCGCCCTGATGGCGGCCATCAGCTACCTGCCCCCGCTGCAGGCTCTCTTCAACACCGCGCCGCTGGACGCCGCCGACTGGGCCGTCCTCGCCGGTTTCGGGGCACTGCTGCTGGCCGCGGAGGAGACCCGAAAGTGGTGGCTGCGCCAGCGTCGGCCGACGAGCTCAAAGGAGTAGGCGGATGAGAGTGATCATCGCGGGCTGTGGGCGGGTGGGATCCACGCTCGCCGTCCAGCTTGTCACCGAAGGCCATGACGTACGGCTCATCGACCGCAGTCCCAAGGCCCGCAGGCATCTGCCCGACAACTTTCCCGGCCGGTTCCACGAGGGCAACGGGTACAGCCGCGCCGTACTGGAAGCGGCCGGAATCGAGCACGCGGACGCGTTCGTCGCCGTCACCTCGGGCGACAACAGCAACATCGTCAGCGCCCGGACGGCCAAGGAGACCTATCGGGTCCCCATCGTCCTGGCCCGCATCTACGACCCCCGCCGCGCCGACATCTACCGCGAGCTCGGCATCCCCACCATCGCCAGCGTCCGTTGGACGGTGCACCAGATTCACCAGATGCTGCTGCACCGCCACCTGACGCCCGAACTCACCTTCGGCAACGGCGAAACCCTGCTGGTCCGGTCCGAGCTGCCCGCCTACCTCACCGGGCGGCGGCTGACCGAGTGCGACGTGGACGGCGAGATCCGCGTCGTGGAGGTCACCCGCGCAGGCCGCTCCCTCGTACCCGCCCACAGCACCCCCGCCGAACCGGGCGACCTGGTCACCTTCGCCGTCGCCGCCACCGCCCTCGGCCGCCTTCGCGGCTTCCTGGACAAGGAGCTCGGGTCATGAAGGCCCTCATCGCCGGCGCCGGGCGCCTGGGTATGCAGATCGCCCAGGTCCTCGCCGCCGCCCGCAACGACGTCACCCTCGTCGACATCGACGAAGACCGCATCGCTGAGCTCGAAGGCCACCTTCCCGTACGCCTCGTCGCCGGCGACGCCTGCGAGCCCGCCTTCCTCGAACACGCGGGCGCACTCACCGCCGACCTCATCATCGCCGCCACCGGCAACGATGAGGACAACCTCGTCATCAGCCTGCTGGCCAAGCGGCAGTTCACCGTCCCCCGTGTCGCGGCACGCGTCAACGACGCGGAGAACGCCTGGCTCTTCGACCAGCGGTGGGGCGTCGACACCGCAGTCCCCGCCGCCACGC
The DNA here is from genome assembly GCF_055585225.1 of Streptomyces sp. NPDC053673. Taxonomy (NCBI): domain Bacteria; kingdom Bacillati; phylum Actinomycetota; class Actinomycetes; order Kitasatosporales; family Streptomycetaceae; genus Streptomyces; species Streptomyces sp. NPDC053673. Next base: position 122,426 of record NZ_JBVJKN010000007.1, read on the forward strand.
CCCTCATCTCCCTCATCGAAGAAGCCACCGGCGCCACAGACACCGTGGCCCTCCTGCGCCTGAGCAAAGCGGGCGTCGACGTGATCGAAACAGCCATCACACCGCAGTCCCGCGCCGCAGGCCGCACGCTCGCCGAGATCGCCCTCCCCGCAGGCACCGTCATCGCCACCGTCATCCGCGAAGGCCAACCCACCGTGCCCACCTCCCAGATGCGGCTCCGGCCTGGCGACGAACTCCTCGTCGTCTCCCACGCCGCCACCGAACAGGAGATCCACGCCGCATTCCAGTGACGGCCGTAGGCCCCGGTCCGGGTTCACGGCTCACGGCTCACGGCTCACGGCTCACGGCTCACGGCTCACGGCTCACGGCCGAATGGTCACTTCGTAGCGCAGACGACCTCGACGAAGTGGCCCACCTGTTCTTCGGCAGACGACGCGCGAGATCCGCCTCGCTGATCATGCCGACCAGGCGATGGTTCCCTCTGCGTGGCGACAAACATCGTCGGCATGCTCTCGGTCAACGCCCGGGCCGGCGCGGTCTGGTACAACACCTGGCACGGACGCTTCATCCAGATGCAAGAGCATCCGGAGCCCCGGTAACGCACTCCTCTCCAGCGGCAGGACGGCATCTTGAGCCGCCGCGTCCTACTCGTCCTCAACGACCTGTGTGCCGCGTCGAACGCTGCTGCTGGAAAGGGCCGGGGCAGTCCGTCGGGCGTGCAGGACCGGCGCGGACTCGGCCGCCCCGACCGGGCGCCGGTCTTGTGTGTTCAGCGGCGGTGCAGGGTGGCCAGTGTGCGCTCCAGGTCGGCCGGCCGGGGCCGGTTGTGCGGCAGTTTGGCCAGGAGAGCGGCCATGCCACATGTGTTGGTGAGGGCGGAGAAGACGAGCCCGCCGGCAGCTCCGGCCGAGAGCAGATGCCAGGCCGGGTGGAGGAGACCGAGGGCGAGACCCGCCAGCACGAGGGAGCCTGCGGTGAAACGGACTTGGCGCTCCATGGACCATGTCCTGCGGGTGGGGCCGTCGGGGCGGTGGAGTTCATGGCCTTCCTCCGCCCAGGCATGCGTGCCCCCGGCCAGGGTCGCTGCGGGGACGCCGTGTTCGGCGAGAAGCGCGCAGGCGCTGTCGGAGCGGGCTCCCGAGGCGCAAACCATGAGGAGATCCACGCGGTCCGCGGCCTCCCTGATCGCGGGCAACGCGCGGTCGAGCAGATCGAGCGGGATGTTGAGTGCGCCGGGCAGGTGGCCCGAGGCGTATTCGGCAGGGGCGCGGACGTCGATGACCGTGAGGTCGTTCAGACGGTGCCGGACCTGGGCGGGGGTGAGTGCTGTGGTCGTGTTCATGTCGGGTGTCATCCTTGGGATTGGTCGGTGGAACCCCCGAGGGAGTAAATTACCCCCAGGGGTATACGTAGGGAGTGGTCGTGGAACTGGATCTCGCGGGTGCCGAGCTGCGCGCCGTACTGAACCGGCTGCGCCGGGCCCAGGGGCAGATCTCCGGCGTGATCCGGATGATCGAGGAAGGACGTGACTGCGAGGAGGTCGTCACGCAGCTCGCCGCGGCCTCGCGCGCCCTCGACCGGGCCGGATTCGCGATCATCGCCACCGGCCTGCAACAGTGCCTCACCGATATGGAGACCGGGCAGGTGAACGGGGAGGACCGGGAGCAGATGCGGGCGCGGCTGGAGAAGCTCTTCCTGTCGCTCGCCTGATGCGCATCTGACACGGACCGCCCCGCCCCTCTGCGCCACGCCGCCGGTCATGCGAAGCTGCCGATCAGCATGAGGCCGGCGACCGCCAGCAGGATGCGGGCGAAGATCCGCCGGAGCGTGTCGGCCTCCACCTTCCCCGACCAGCGTTTCCCGTCCCAGGCGCCGAGGATCGCGGCCCCGGTGAAGGGCCCGATGACTGACCAGTCGAGCGCGTCCGCCGTGCCGGTACGGGGGGCCAGAGCGGCGAGCGCGTTGACGGTGATCACCAGCAGGCTGGTGCCGACGGCGGTCCGCATCCGCAGGCCGAGCGTGGTGACCAGGGCCGGTACGGCGAGGAAGCCGCCGCCCACCCCCAGTACGCCGGTGACGACCCCGAGTCCGGCCCCGACGGCCGCCGCCCGGACCTTGTGTACGGAGCGGTCGGCTTCGACCGCCTCGGTCGGCGTACGCAGCATCCGCACCGCCGCGAGGGCCGCGACGACCGCGAACGCCCCGGTCAGCAGGGCCGGGGGCAGGCGGCCCGCGACCGCGCCGCTGAGTGCCGCAGGCACCAGGCCGGCGGCGGCGAAGAGCATTCCCGTGCCCCACCGGACGTTGCCGTCGCGAGCATGCGCGTACAGACCGGTGGCGGTGGTCGCGGCGACGATGACAAGGCTCGCAGTGGTGGCCGCCGCCGGAGTGAAGCCGAGCAGGTGGATCAGCGCCGGCACGGCCAGCACGGCGCCACCGCCCCCGAGGGCCCCGAGCGCGAGTCCGACCACGGCCCCAGCGATCAGAGCGAGGAACAAGGTACTCACGCTACCGAGCCGACCTGGCCGCGTCCGTCCACCACGGGCAGTCCCGCCCGCGCCCAGGCGGCCATGCCGCCGGTCACGTCCACGGCCGCCAGGCCGCGTGCGGCCAGCAGTCGCGCGGCGCGCCGCGAGCGGTTGCCGGAACGGCAGATCACCACGAGCGGCCGACCTCGGGCGGGTGCGGGAAGCTCGGCTCCGGCTGCGAGCGCGCTCAGCGGCAGATGGATGGCCCCCGGGGCGCGGCCCGCGACCCATTCGTGCTGCTCGCGCACGTCCAGCAGCACGGAGCCGCCCGGGTCGAGGGTGCGTTCGCGGGCTTCGACGGGGTCGACCCGGCCGGGCCCTCGGTGGAAGAGAGGCATGTCTCGCTCCTGTTGACGAGTCGTCATGAGCCGCTGATGGAGGGGCAACCGGTCCCCGGTCGACCCTCCACGACGGGCAGACCCGCAGCCCGGACCGAGTCGAAGCCGTCATCGATGGCAACCACCTCACGGCCGGCCGCGTCCAGCAGGGAGGCGGCGATCGCGGCCCGCATCCCGCCGGCGCAGTGCACCCACACCGTCCCCGGCGGAATCTCCCTGATCCGTGCTCGCAGCTCATGCAGGGGTATGTGCAACGAACCCGCGATATGGGCCTCGGCCCGCTCGGCGTTGCGCCGGACGTCGAGGACGACCGCCCCCTGGTCCGTGTCCCGGACGGCGAGTCCGGCGAAGGTGGTGCGCGGGAAGGAGCGGGGCCGCTCGCCCTCGCGTATCCAGTCGGCCGGTGAGCCGGTGGCGGCCGCTGCGGGCCGGTCGACACCGACCCGGACGAGTTCGCGCTGGGCGTCGGCCAGCTGCTCCGCCGACTCGGCGAGCAGGGTGACGGGCTTGCCCCACGGGATCAGCCAGGCCAGATAGGTGGCGAGCTGCCCGGCCGCCTCGAAGTTGAACGATCCGGCGACGTGGCCTTCGGCGAAGGCGACACGGCTGCGCAGATCGACCACCCATTCACCGGCAGCCAGTCGCTCGGCGATCTCCTCGGCATCCGCAACAGCGGGCGGGGTCAGGTCGACCGGCGCCGGCCCCCGCACATTCAGCGGACCCATGTGCGCGTAGTAGGCGGGTACGTCGTCCAGGGCGGCGAGTAGTTCCGCGACGAACGTATCGGCGTCCTTGACCAGCGCGTCGTTGGCGAACCGCTCCTTGCCGATGGTCGTGGCGGCCCCGTCAGCCTGCGCCGACGAGCAGAAGCTGCCGAAGCCGTGGGTAGGCAGAACGGACGTTTCGTCGGGCAGCTCGTCCGCCAGCCGGTGCGCGGAGGCGTGCTGGGCACGGGCCAGCCGCTCGGTGAGGCCCGGCTCGACCAGATCGGGACGGCCGACCGTACCGATGAGCAGCGAGCCTCCGGTGAAGGCGGCGACCGCCCGGTCGGTCTCCTCCAGGACGTACGCGGTGTGGTGCGGCGTGTGGCCGGGCGTGGCCAGCGCACGCAGCACGAGGACCGTGCCGATCTCCACGCGGTCCCCGTCGGCGACCGGCACCCGCTGGTACGAGACCCGCGCCCCGGCAGGCACCAGATAGGCGGCTCCGGTGAGGCGGGCCAGCTCCAGGCCGCCGGTCACGTAGTCGTTGTGCACATGCGTCTCGGCGACATGCGTGATCCGCACACCGCGGCGGGCCGCGGCCTCCAGCAACCGGTCGACGTCCCTGGGCGGATCGACCGCCACAGCGGCGTTCGCGTCGCCGGCCAGGTAGCTCCGATTGCCCAGCCCAGGGACCTCAACGGTGTCGATGAAGAACACAGCTTTGCTCCTTTCGCAGGTGATGTACCCCCGGGGGTATACATCGACGGTAGCAGAATTACCCCGGGGGGTATTCCCGGGTTTTCAGGGCGCGTACTGAACCCACCGGACCCCGCAGCGAGCCGAGGGCGCCGTTCACCCGGAAGGAGCCACATCCGAGAGGTGCTCGAAGCGTGGGGTCGAAGAGGGATTTGCCGAGACGGTCACACCGCCAGGGAGGCATCCGGCGGCCAAGACTTCAGCACCCTCGCCGAGACCGAGCCCATGACCCGAAGCAGGTGGCTCAGTGCTCCCGGGTTTTCGACGGGACCGCAGCGCGCGGTGGACGTTCCGGTCTCAGCCGCGCCTGGAGGCGCATGACGACGTGGCCGAGGCCGGACAGCGCGGCGGCGATCGCCAGGTCGGTGAGCGGAAGTGGCTCCGTACCCAGCAGGGCCCGCAGGGGAGGCAGGTAGACACCGGCCACCTGAAGGCTCAGTGCCGTGCCGACGGCGACCAGCAGGAACGGGTTGGCCAGGCTTCCCGGGCGGGCCCGGGAACCGAGTGCCACGCCGAGCTGCGTCGCGCCGAGGATCAGGAACATCATGGACTGCCAGGGGCGGCCCGTCTCCCGGGCCCAGACCCCGGCCACAAGGGTCACTGCGGCGACGAATGCCCCCATGAAAAGGATGCGCGGCCACAGGCCGGCGCCCAGCACGCTCTCCTCGGGAGGCCGCGGCGGGTGGCGCATGGCATCCGGGGCGACGGGCTCCGCCCCGAGGGCGACACCTGGCAGGCCGTGGGTGAGCAGGTTGATCCACAGAATCTGCGCGGGCAGCAGCGGCAGCGGCATCCCGAGGAAGGGGCCGAGGAGCATGACCAGGATCTCCGCAGTGCCTCCGGCGAGCGCGTAGAGCAGGAACCGGCGCACGTTGGCGTAGACCCGGCGGCCCTCCTCGACGGCCGACACGATCGTGGCCGGGTTGTCGTCGGCGAGCACGAGATCGGCCGCCTGGCGTGCCACCTCGGTGCCGCGCCGCCCCATGGCGACGCCGATGTCGGCCCGGCGCAGAGCCGGGCCGTCGTTGACGCCGTCCCCGGTCATCGCCACCACGTGCCCGTCCCCGCGCCATGCCTGGACGATGGCCAGCTTCTGCTCGGGAGTGGTCCGCGCGTAGACCCGTACGCCCGTCAGGTCGCCCGGTGCGCCTTCCCGGATCCGCTCGCCTGTGGTGACCTCCTCGTCGCGAGAGGCGATGCCGAGGCGCTCGGCCACGGCCCGTGCGGTCAGGGGGTGGTCGCCGGTGATGAGTACGGGGATGATGCCGGCTCGTTTGCAGGCGGCCATGGTCGTCTCCGACGCACTACGGGGCGGATCCAGGATGCCGACGAGGCCGAGAAGGCATAGGCCCGATTCCCATGTCGGCGGCCGCTCGGCAGGTTCATCGTGGTCGGCCGAGGCGACGGCGAGCACTCGGTACCCGCTGCGTGCCAGCGCCTCCGCCTGAGCGGCCGCCCGGGCGAGCAGGTCCGGACCGTCGGCCAGGATCTGCGGCCGGAGCATCACTTCCGGCGCTCCCTTGCACGCGACCCGCAATCCGCCCTCCCTCCGACGGTGCACGGTCGTCATGCGCTTACGGGCGCTGTCGAACGGAATCTCCTCCACGCGGGGCAGCTCGCGGTCCAACGCGGCTCGGTCCAGCCCGAGGCGGGCCCCGGCCGCGAGCAGGGCTGCCTCCGTGGGATCGCCCAGCGCGCGCCACTCCGCGTAGCGGTCCGACGGGGGCTCCAGTGCGGCGTCGTTGCACAGCATCGCGACACGCAGCAGCGCCGCCAGGTCCGGGGCACCGCCTGGGGTGACCGTCTCGCCCTCGCGGACGACCCGACCCCCAGGGTCGTAGCCCGTGCCCGTGACTGTGGCCTCTCCGCGTGGCGTCCACAGCTGTTCGGCTGCCATTCGGCCCTCGGTCAGGGTGCCGGTCTTGTCGGTGGCGATCACGGTCACGGAGCCCAAGGTTTCCACTGCGGGCAGTCTGCGGACGATGGCCTGCCGGTCCGCCATCCGCCGTGCTCCCAGTGCGAGAGCCAGCGTCACGACGGCGGGGAGGGATTCCGGAACGGCCGCGACGGCGAGGCTGATCGCCGCGACGATCATCAGCTCCACGGGCTGGCCGCGCACCAGCCCGAGAGCGAGAACCACGGCACACAGCGCCACCGTGACAGCTGCCAGAACCCGGCCGAACCTCGCCAGCCGATGCTGCAGCGGAGTCAGGCCAGGCGCGCCGCCCATCAGGGAAGCGATCCGCCCGAGCGCGCTGTCAGCTCCCGTGGCCGTGACCACCACACGCCCGTGGCCACGGACGATGACCGTGCCCGCGGACACGGTGCCGCGCGACGTGTCGCTGTCAGCGGCCTTCTCCACCGGAACAGACTCTCCCGTGAGCGAGGATTCGTCCGCCAGCAGCAACGATGCGGCCAGTACGTCCCCGTCTGCGGGAACGATGTCGCCCTCGGCCACCAGGACCAGGTCACCGGGCACCACCACGGCAGCCGGGACGGAACGTTCCTCGCCTTCCCGAACAACTCTGGCAGCGGGGGCACTCATGGCGGACAGGGCGATGACGGCCTGCTCTGCCCGTACCTCCTGCACCACGCCGACCACTGTGTTCACCGTGATCACGAGCAGAATCACGGCGGCGTCGGTGAGATCACCGGTGGCGATCGTCAGAGCGGCGGCCACGAGCAGGACCAGGATCAACGGGTCGCGCAACTGCTGCAGCACCCGCCGCCACACGGGGGTGCGCGGCTCCTCCGGCACCTCATTGGGACCGTAGAGCTTGAGCCGCCGCGCGGCCTCGTCCAACGACAGACCCGCTGTTCCGGGTGTCGTGCTCCGGAGCTCGTCCACGTCCTCATCAGGTCCTTCGGCAGCCCCTGCGCTGGTTCACTGCCTCGGCGGAGCTGCGGCACCCGCCGGGTCAGGTAGGAAGGGTGAGGAGCGCATCGATGAGGTAGACGGTGGCGTTGGCGGTGGTGATGTTGCCGCAGACGATGTTTGCCGTGTCATTGACCTTGTACGAGGCACCCGAGCCGGAGGTGGTGAGCTCGGAGCCCTCCCGCGTCTTGAACGAGCCGTTCGGCAGCTGGCTCGGTCTGATGTCGTCATCCACCACGTGGTAGGTCAGTACCTTCTTCAGCTCCTCCGGGTCCTTCAGCAGTGAGTCGCGCTGTGCCTGGGACAAGCTGTTGAAGGCGTGGTTGGTAGGCGCGAAGAGGGTGATGTTGTCCGATCGGTTGAGGGTGTTGTCCAGCCTGGCCTGCTTCAACGCCGAAGACAGCTGTGCCAGCTGGCGGCTTCCGGCCGCAGCATCCGCCACCCTCTGCTTGGCCATGGTGGCGACACTGCCTTCACCGCTCCTAGGCAGTTCCGAGCAGTCGGGGCCGAACGTTCCCGTCGGGCTGGGAGTCGGCTCCTGTGCGTAGGCCTGCGAGGCGAACGCGCCAAGCGTGAGCGGAAACGCGACCGCTCCCGCGATGGCGGCCTGTGCCATACGAGCTCCCTTGAACATCATCGCGAATCCTCCTGGGACGGAGTTTGTGAACGTGCCGACGGCCGCCCGACCGGCCATGGGACCGCGCCGTCTCCACGTAACCAGCCCTCACGGGGGAACGCACTTCGGGATCGTGGAGCCCCCGGTGACCAGGGCCCCCAGACCCCTGAGGTGGTGCAGAAATCGGGGTGACGACGGGCCGAGCTGCTCCTGTCTCATCCCAGAACGCTCCGGTGTACGCCCTTTCACTTCAGGTGCAGGGTGATCACGATGGCGTGAGGCCGCGCCCGTGGTCGGCGGCGTACGCAGTGAAGACTTCCGTCGGTGTGCCACCGGTGTGGAGAAAACGCTGGTCGAGGATAGTGGCGAGGTCCTCCAGCGCGCCGGCGAGCAGGTCGGCGGACAGACGCACATCCGGCCGTCGGGCGGCGCGTCCGCGATGGGCGAGGTCAGCGGCGTAGCCGATCGTGGCCGCGAGGGACGAGTGGTCCTCACCGTCATGGAAGTAGTAGGCCTCAGCGTACTGGGTGAAGTCGATCCGGACACGCGCCACCTCAGTGGCCAGGCTCTCCAGCAGCGTCGCGCCCAGCGTCCAGTCGAGCTGCTGGACGGACGGGGCCGAGCGTTCAAGGAGCGCCAGCCGGATCGCCAGAACCCTCCTGCGGGTGAGCGACGGGTAGATCTCAAGGACCCAAGAGACCGTGGCCGTCAGGAGGGCGAAGCCGACCAGGGCTTCCAGCGGCGAGACCACGCGAAGCCAGCCATCGGCAGGCGCGATGTCCCCGAGCCCAAGAGTGGCGACGGTGACGAGCGACAGGTAGACGGAGTCGAGCAGCGCCGGTTGCTCCAGCGCCTTGGAACCAGGCGCGAAGGTGAAGGCCCCGGGCATGTGGGGCCAGTAGATGATGGCCCAGCCCAGGATGATGATCATCGCCACATCCCGACCACGGTCACCATGGCGAGTGGTCCGACGAGCCCGACCACACGCCTGCGGGCACGGAGGTGTCGGGCCAGTCTCCACAATACCGTCATGACGAGCCTGCTCAGGCCACCGTGACGGGTTGGGTGCCAGAGCGTATGGAACAAGTCCCGCAGGGCGGCCATGACCAGACCAGCACCTGCCAGCGAGACCAACCACTCCATGCACCACTCCCATGGTCCTGTTCTGCTTCAGCGGCCCGAGTAGTACCGTCGCCGCTCCCGCCGTCCGGCTCGGTCCTCGTCTCGGAGCCTAAGCCGAAGACAACACCGCAGATCGCCCCGAATCGCCGCAACTGCGGCCTCCCGAGGACGGACAACCAGCGGCGTCAACACAGCAAGCTCGTTGCTGAGTGGGCGTCTCGTTCGGCTTCGGTCTGCCAGGCGGATCACCTTGTCGGCAGCAGGAGCGTGCAGGTTTCTCCCGGTGCGACGGTGACGGCCCGGTCGGGCAGTACCACCCGGATCGATGATTCCTCCGAGTCGGGTACACCGATCCGCAGCCGTCCGCTCTGCAGCCGTACGCCGACACCCCAGTGACCGCGGTAGCGCAACGAGAATCCGTACTCGGACAGTGCCGGCAGCGGAACGGGGTCCAGCCACAGGGCGTCCTCGCGGGTCTCCAGGCCGGTCAGGCCACGCTGGACCAGGTCGAGGGTCCCGGCCATGGCGCCGAGGTGGATGCCCTCGCCGGTCGTGCCGCCCTGGATATCGGCGACGTCCGCCTCCAGGGCTTCCTGGCAGTACTTCCACGCCTCGGCCCGCCGGACCCGGGCGAGCACCCAGCCGTGGACGAGTCCGCTGAGGGTGGAGCCGTGGCTGGTGCGCTGAAGGTAGTAGTCGACGGTCCTGCGCCAGACCTCGTCGTCCAAGCGATACCCGAGACGGCGGAACAGGTTCTGCAACTCTGTGGGCGAGAAGAGGTAGCCGAGCATGAGGACATCGGCCTGCTTGGAGGCTTGGTAGCGGTTGACCGTGTCGCCCTCGGCCTCGAGGATCCGGTCCAGCCGACGGATGCTGTCGTACCGCGCCCGGTAGGCGTCCCAGTCGAGCTCGGCGAGATCGCCGTAGCCGTCGAACTGGCTGATGACACCCTGGTGGTAGGGCACACGCAGCCGCCGCGACACCTCGTCCCACTTGGGGAGCTCGTCGCCGCCAAGCTTCACGCGCTCGAGCAGTTCCTCCCGGCGCCAGGCGGGCAGGCTTCGCAGGAGGTCCAAGGTGCGGCACAGGACCCAGGCGGCGGTGACGTTGGTGTACGTGTTGTCGTCCAGGCCGGGGCGGGCGGCACCCGGGTAGCTGTCGTGGTACTCGTCGGGGCCGACCACTCCACGGACGCGGTAGCGGCCCGTCCCGGGGTCGAAGACGGCGGTGTCCGCCCAGAAGCGGGCGATCTGAAGCAGCATCTCCGCACCCTTGGTGTGCAGGAACTCGGTGTCGCCAGTGGCCTCGCAGTACTGCCACACGTTGTAGGCGATCGCCGAGCCGACGTGATGCTGGAGCCGGGAGTGGTCCGGCAGCCAGCGGCCCGAACGGGGATTGAGATGCAGCCGCTGGGCCTCCTCACGGCCGTCACTGCCGCTCTGCCATGGGTACATCGCCCCGGCCCGACCCGCTTCCCGGGCTGCGCGGCACGCCTGCGGGAGGCGTCGGTGGCGGTAGTTGAGCAAGGCGCGGGAGACCTCCGGGAAGTGCAGGTTCAGATACGGGAGCACGAACAGCTCGTCCCAGAAGACATGGCCGCGGTATGCCTCGCCGTGCAGCCCCCGGGCCGGCACGCCCACGTCGAGGTCCGCGGTGTGCGGTGACAGTGTTTGCAGGACGTGGAACAGGTGCAGCCGCAGGACGCGGCCGGCCTGGCCCGGCACCTGGACGTCCGCGCGCCGCCACAACTGCACCCACGCGGTGACGTGAGAGTCCATCAGGGCAGGGAAGTCCGCGCCTGCGGACACCCGGTCGACCGCTGCCCCGAGCGGGTCGCTGATCGCCGGGTCGCGTGAGGTGTGCAGCGCCACGGTCTTGTCCACGATGACGGGTCGGCCCGGTGCGATGGGAATCACCAGGCGGCGGACGGCTCGGTGGCGAGCGGGTTGAAGCCGCGACGATGTCGGCGGCTGCCCGGTGACGACCGTACGGGCCGCCATGGCGATACCGATGTCCGAACTGTTGGTGCGGCAGTGGAGCCACACTGTGTCGGACTCCTCGACCCCTGTCTGTACGTGGGCCAGGTGGCTCCGGTTGAGGGACCGGTAGCGGTGCACGTTGCCGTTGACGACGTCGCCGTCGATCGCTGACTCGACTTCGATCTCTCCCGACCAGTCCTCGGCAGTGAAGACGGTCCGCAACACGGCAAGATGAGGGTCCGCCATGTGCACCACGCGAATCTGCTCCACGCTCACCACTCCGGCCTCGTCGTCCCGATAGCGGAACGTGCGAGTGAGCGTGGCGCGGCGCAGGTCCAGGGTGTGACGGTAGTCGAGGAAAGTGCGGGTGGCCGGGGTGAACCACGGGCCTGTCGATCCGTCGGCGGGGCGGAGACGGAACGTCAGGGGCAGCCAGTTCGGGAGGTTGACGAGGTCTTCGTTCACCACTGGGCGCCCCGCAATGGTGGACTCCAGGCGGTTGTAGCACCCGGCCGCATACGTCCCGGGGTAGTGCACCAGGCCCGCCCTGCTCTCGGGTACGGCCCCACGAGTGGCGAAGTAGCCGTTGCCGAGCGTGCACAGCGATTCACGCAACCGCTCGGCGGCTGGGTCGAATCCCTCGTACTCCCACGTCCACTCCGACATCCGCCGTCCCAACCCCCTCTCCGTTCACGAGATGTACGGGAGCGCGGCCCACGCGTCGGAGCTCAGTCTCGCTGAGGGATGACGGCGACGGGGCACTCGGAGTGATGCAGCAGGGCGTGGGCGACACGGCCGAGCTGCAGGCCGAAGTGGCCGTGCCGCCTCAGAGCGCCGACGACGACCAGGTCGGCATCGGCCGACGCTTCCAGGAGGACCTTGTGGGCAGGACCTTCGACCGGCTTGCGGTGTACATCGACCTGGGGGTGCTCTCGTACTGCCTCACGCAGCGCGTCGGTGAGAACGGCCGAAGCTCGTTCCTCGTGCACACGCTCGGCATCATCCGCGATGAGGGGCTGGTCCGCGGGCTCATGGGCGGGGCAGCGCCAGGCTTGCACGGCCTCCAGGGCGCAGCCGCGTGCTTCGGCTTCGCGGAACGCGAACCGTACGGCACCGGAGCTCTCGGTCGAGTCGCCTACGCCGACCACCACCCGCCCGACGGCTCCCCGCCGGCTCTGCTCCGAGCCGCGGACCACGATGACCGGGCATACGGCACGGCCCGCCACGGTGAGGCTGACCGACCCCAGCAGCAGCCCGGTCAGCTCGCTACGGCCCCGGGAGCCCGTGACCAGGGCGAATGCCTCATGTCCCTCGTGTAGTAGCGCGGACACGGCGTCGTCGGGCAGCACGTCGCCCGACACCTTCACCTCTGGATTGCGCAGCCGGGCGCGTTCCGCGCTGGACGCGATGATGTGTTCCGCCATGACCTCTTCGGCGGGACGATCGGTGCCGAAGGACGGGCGGCCTCCCTCGTAACGCTCCCACAGGGAGGCATAGACCAGGCGCGATGACAGGCCGTGGCGTGCCGCTTCGTCCACCGCCCAGTCCACCGCTTGCAGGCTGGAATCCGATCCGTCTACGCCCACGACCAGCGGGAGTTCCATCCTCCCCACCGCCTTCCTTTCCGGCCACTGAGAGCACCCCTCTGAATACCGTCGCACCGCCGAGGGTGCGCCGCGACATGCGGACCGGCTCTCAGATCAGGAGCCCGGCCGGGTTGCACCGCGCCGGTTTGCGGAGATGGTGGAGTCATGCGGCCGGTCGGCCCACCTCCGTGCCCTTTCAGACCCTGGAGCCGGGCGCCTTCTCGCCAGAGGATGGAGCTGAGCGGGACACGTGGCACACGCGGGCCACACCTGCGAGAGGGAGCCAGCAATGAAGCACAGCAAGATCGGCAACCTGATGGTGCAGGACGTCGTCTCGGTGATTCCGCAGACCCCGTTCAAAGAGATCGCCAAGCTGCTCGCGGTGCACCGGATCAGCGGCCTGCCAGTGGTCGATACCGACGACAAGGTGCTCGGTGTGATCTCCGAGAGCGACCTCATAGTCCGCCAGGCGGGCGTTTCACCCGAGGCGGAACCCGTCCGCAACGCGCGGCCGGCCTGGCGGTCGCCGCCGGCCGGCGGCGACAACACCGAAGGCGCCGCAGACACCAAGGCGCAGGCGATGAGCGCCCGGGACCTGATGTCGCACCCCGCGATCACCGTCAAGGCCAACGACACCATCGCCGTGGCCGCCCGCACCATGGCGGAGCATCGCGTCGAACGGCTGCCCGTGGTGGATGAGGAGGACCGCCTGGTGGGTATCGTGACCCGCCGCGACCTGCTTCAGGTCTTCCTCCGGCCGGACCCTGACATCCGCCGTGAGATCGTCGACGAGATCCTGGACCAGACCCTGTGGCTGTCCCTGGACACGGTCCAGGTGCATGTGATCGACGGTGTGGTCACCCTCGAAGGACAGCTGGAGCGGTTCAGCGACATCCAGGTCGCGGTCCGGCTGGCCCAGGAGGTGGACGGCGTGGTCTCCGTCATCGACAGGCTGACCTACCGCATTGACGACTCCAGCTCGCAGCCTGCCCGGAGGAAGCCACCTCCCGTACCTGAAGACGCCGGGCGCGCCGCGGTCCATTGGGAGAGGTCCCCGTGATCACGGGGCGTGGTCTCCTCAGGGCGCGGCCCCGAGGACCGGCGCCGGGCCTGAGCCCAAAAACGCTGACGCGAAAGGAGGTCTGAAGTGCCTGAGACCCCGCACATCGTGAGCGATGTGATGACTCCAAGGGTGGTAGCCGTCGGGCGCGAAGCGACCTTCAAGGAGATCGTGCGGACCATGGAGGAGTGGAAGGTGAGTGCCCTGCCGGTCCTGGAGGGCGAAGGGCGCGTCATCGGTGTCGTATCCGAGGCCGACCTGCTGCCCAAGGAGGAGTTTCACGACAGGGCAATGAGCCTCTACGAGCAGCGGCAGCGCCTGCCCGACATCGCCAAAGCGGGAGCGGTGACCGCGGAGGAGCTCATGAGCACCCCTGCCGTCACCGTGCACCCCGACGTCACCTTGGCACAGGCTGCGCGGATCATGGCCGTGAAGCACGTCAAGCGGCTCCCCGTGGTCGATGACGAGGACATGCTGCAGGGCATCGTCAGCCGTGCCGATCTGCTGAAGGTCTTCCTGCGCCCGGACGAGGAGATCGAGGAGGAGGTCCGCCGCACGGTGATCGCCTACCTCTTCCCCGCGTTCAGCCACGCCATCCACGTGAACGTGCACGAGGGAGTCGTCACCCTCCGCGGGCAGATCAGCGACACCTCGCTCATTTCCGTTGCCGCACGCCTTGTCCGCGCCGTGGAGGGCGTCGTGGACGTCGAGTCCCATCTCACCGGCAGGTCCTCCTCACGGACCGGACCCGCGGGCGCAGAGTGACAGCTCCGCCGACGCGGAACCGGCGCCACGGGTGGTCAGGGCTGGATGTCTAGCACTTTTGGCACCGGGCGGCGGGGCGTGCTGGGGCCTTCGGGGCCGTATCCAAGACGCAGCACCATCTGCGTGTAGCCCCTCCCCGACACCGGATCCCGGAGCGGCCAGCGAAGGTCGGTCCATTCGATGGCCTGGGTGGCGAAGGAGCTGGACAAGCCCTCAAGGGTGGCCAGCAGCAGGACGCGTTCCATGGCCTGGCCTGCACGCAGCCAGTCCACCGGGCGGTCGTCCGTCGTGCTGAGGATGGCCAGCTGAGGGGACTGTTCGAAGTCGGCGGAGCCACGACCGGCGACCGGCCTGGTTCCGGCGAAGTCGCGCATCGGGGCCTTGCCGCCGCGTTTGCGCGGCCCGAAGGCGTAGTCCGGGATCCCGTCAGGAGCCGTGTTGACAGACGGGGCGTCGATACGGGTCCATTGCGCCAGATCCTCGTCGCTGCCGCTGTCGGTGATGTTGCGGCGCTCGGCTTCCTGAACCAGTTCCAGCACCTCCTGCTGGTGCCATGGACCGGGAAAGGACAGCCTGGCTCCCTCACGGTCGGCGGCGTCGCTGAGGGCCGTCCGTACGGCCTCGGGGATCTCCGTCTCCTCGAATGGGAAGCGGCTGCTGTGCCGACGGTGAGTTGCCGGATACAGCGCGGCAAGGTCGCTCTCGCCGCCCCCAGCGCCGGTCAGCTGCACGGTCGCGAGCAGCGCAGGGTCGTCAGGGTCGGGAAGCAGCCGGACTGCCGGGTACCAGCCTCCGTGCACCACCGCGACCCGAAGATTCAGCAGAGCGGCGCCGCAGCCGAGGTGAAGGCCACGGGCGTCGGGGTCCGAGTGCGGCATGACGCGGTCGAAATCGGCGCGAAGGTGGAAGGTTCGGCTGCCCTGGAAGTAGCGGAACCGCCACGGCTGCGCATTGTGCATCGACGGGGCCGCAGCAGCGTCGTAGACCAGGGCCGTCACGCGATCTTCGGATGGTGCTTGTTGGATCATCGCAGCCTCTCTTCACCGAAGCGTCAGTCCTTCGCTGCTCACTGATCGGCCGGACTGATACGGCGGCCGGTGAGGCGCTGGGGCTGGATCGACACCCACATCTCGCGTTCGCCACCCGCCCATGGCTTGGTGTGAGCGCCATCGGTCAGCCGTCGCACCGCGTCGGGCTCCGTGACATGCCGCGCAGGGCCGACGACGAGAACGCTCCAGCCCTGGCTCGCGGCCTCGTCCAGATGGTCGACCTCGAAGGCGACGTCCGTACCCACGGCCGCCGCGGGCACTGAGTCGGGCGTGGTGCGGAAGGCGATCACGTCGTCGATGACTTCGTAGTTCACCGGGACGACCGCCGGGCCGTCGGGGGTCGTCACCGCGATGCGGCCCACACCGTGGGTGGACAGCCGGGCGCCGCACTCATCGGGGTCGAGGTCCAGAAGCTGAGGGTGGAGGAGGGCCTGGCCTTGGCCGGGCGGCAGATCGATGCCGCCACCGCGCAGGGCTGCGACGCTCGTTCCCAGCGCGGCCGCCAGTCGGATGAGAGTCCCCAGGCTCGGGTCCGCCGGGCTTTCTTCGAGGTACGCCAGGTAGTCCGGCGCCATTCCGGCGCGGCTTGCCGTTGCAGCCCGGGTGAGCCCCTGCCGCTTGCGTTCGGCGGCCACGCGCCGGCCGATGTCGCCGGGATTGGGTGCCCGGTCGGGCCGGGGCCTGTCGGATTCGGCTTCCGCTCCCTCCGTGCCCGGCCCGGAAGGCGCATGAGGTGTCTCGGGCTCGTGCTCCACGTGATGGATATGCGCGTCGGGCCCGGGGAAGACCAGCGTCACCTCGTCCGTGTCTGACCAGCGCACGTCGTAGGGGGGTGTTCCATCCGCATGGTGGAGTCCGACAATCTCGCCGTCGCGCCTGGTAGCGCCGGTGGTCGGGCTTTCGATGACGAGTTGGTCGCCGAGGTGAGCTCGCATGATCGCCGCCGTTTCCTCAGAATGTTGCTGTACCCAACGTGCCACGCGCAGCGTGCCGCTGCACGGGCCGAGAAGACCTGATCCGGGGCCGACCAGACCGGTCTCGAAACCACTGGCTCGGGCCCACTTGCCTCAACGCGGGCCTGAGCTGCTCACTGGTGGGCGACTGGTTCCTGACACGCTTGACACGTGACCACGACTGGCTGTCACGGACCTCGAAGGGAAAGGCGACATGCACCACCGAACGGTCGCAGAGCTCATGACCCGACAGGTCGTCCGGGCGCGGCGTGACCTGCCGTTCAAGGAGATCGTCAAGCTGTTGGCGGACAACGACGTCACCGCCGTACCCGTCGTGGATGAACTGGACCGCCCCATGGGGGTGGTGTCCGAGGCCGACCTGCTACGCAAGTCCGCGGACCAGGCCGATCCGTCCGGCCGGACACCGATTCCGCATCTGGAGGCGTGGGAGCGGGCCAAAGCCGAAGGGGCCCGGGCCGAGGAGCTGATGTCGGCTCCCGCCGTGTGCGCACGTCCGGAGTGGACCGTGGTCGAGGCTGCCCGCCTCATGGAGGTACACGGCGTGAAACGGCTGCCGGTGGTGGACGAGACGGACAGGCTGCAGGGCATCGTCAGCCGCAGCGACCTGCTGCGGATCTTCCTGCGTCGTGACGACGCCATCCGCGAGGAGATCACTCGGGACGTGCTGCAGCGGACGATGGGCCTCGCTCCTTCAGAGGTGACGGTCGACGTTCGTGAGGGGCAGGTCACCCTGGACGGATCCGTCGAGTTCAAGAGCTTGGTCCCCATCATCGAACGGCTGTGCCGGAGCGTGGACGGCGTGGTCTCGGTCTCGACGCACATCGCGTACCGGACTGACAACGCCAGGAGTCCCGCCACTGGCACATGAGCATCCAGGACCCGGGATGTGCACGGCCGGCGGAGCCGTCGGCCACTTTGTGGAAGAGACGTGCACGCGGGCCCGGTGTGGTCCAAGCAGACTCCGGCGGCCCCGCTGACCTCCTCACCTGGGTATGGACCGATGCGATCCGGATGTGCTTCGCTCCGAACTCCGGGGCCGCGCGGTAGGGGCCAGGGTCTCCTCTTCGATGCGTCGCCCGACGCGGTCGGCGAGTGCGCTCAAACGCTCGGAGACCGTCGCCCGAGGCGCTATCGGGGCTCGGATCAGCTGGGCCGTCGGCGGCAGTTCGGCCAGATCAGTGGCGAATCTCTCCCGGCACTCGTCGAGCGTGGGCCTCGCGCTGGTGCGCCGCCCGTTCTGCATCACCGTCTTCAGCAACGGCCTCGCTCCCTCAGGTGGCTGCTCGTCGGCGAGGCAGATCACGTCGGCGTAGCCGGCGCGGCGGAACACCTGCTTCGGGCCGGGTACCGTCACTTTCGCCGAGGAGAGCTTCATCACCGGGCGGCCGTCGTATTCCACCATCTTGTAGGCGGAGTCCAGATACGGGGCGTCGGCCGAGACCCCGACGCGGGTGCCGACGGCGTAGGTGTCGATCGGCGCACCGGAGCGCACGAGTTCGTCCAGGGCGTATTCGTCGAGACTGCCGCTGGCGACGATCCGTACATCCGGCAGTCCGGCGGCGTCGAGGATGGCGCGCGCCCGTACCGCCAGGTCTCCGAGGTCGCCGCTGTCCAGCCGGATCGCCGAGCCGGGCCGGCGGTCCAGATCCCTCAATACGCGCGCCGCGATGTGGACACCCGCCTCGGTGTCGTAGGTGTCCACCAGGAACGTCACCGGGCCGGGGTGGGAGCGAGCGAAGGCACGGAACGCCTTCTCCTCCGTCGCGAAGGCCTCGATGAACGAGTGGGCCATGGTGCCGACCGCGGGCACGCCTTCGGCCGTGGCCGCGGCGACATTGCTGGTCCCGGCGAAGCCCACCATCGCGCTCAGCCGTGCGGCCTGGAAACCGGCCTGGGGCCCGTGGGTGCGCCGCAGGGAGAAGTCCACGACCGGGTGCCCGGCAGCGGCGAGCACGCACCGCGCGGCCTTCGAGGCGATCGTCGTCTGGTGGCTGAGCTGGTTGAGCACATACGTCTCGACCAACTGCGCCTGCGGAAGCGGGGCCGTCACCTCGAGCAGGGGCTCTCCGGCGAGCACGATGCGCCCCTCCGGCACCGCGCGTACCTGTCCGGTGAACTCCAGGCCGAGCAGCGGCTCCAGGTCCCGCCGCGGCCGGTGCAGCGCAGCAGCGAAGGCATCGACGTCCTCGGGGCCGACACGGAAACCGGACAGGAAATCCAGTGCCGACTCCATTCCCGCGGCGACCAGAAAGCCGCGGTCGGCAGGCAGGTTGCGGACGAAAAGGCTGAACGTCGCCGGTTCGGTCATCCCCTCCCGCAGATACGACATCGCCATCGTCACCTCGTACAGATCGGTGGTCGTCGCATCGGACATCACCTCACCTCCTCGGCACCCGGTGCGGGTCCCCGGACTGTCACCGGCGGAAGCGCCCGGACCAGCGGGGCTCCACCAGGTCCCACTCGGCGTCCCACTGCGCGTACCTTCTACGGTCCAGCACGAGACGCATCCCCCGCCTCGCGGCGACCACGGCCGTGGCCACGCCGACCGCCGTCATGCTGCCCACCAGCCATCCCGTGGCCGTCGCGTTGTCCACGGTCATCGGCGGACTCCTGAGAATTCCGTCCCGGTCCAGCCAGACCCGTACGGTCGCACCCTCGGCCGTACCCGCCTTCACGCGCGCGGTTCCGGTCCTCGCCTTGCCGTCCGGGCCGGTCCAGCGGACCTGCGCCCGTTGCCAGACGTCGTCGGCACCACCCCGCGCTCCTTCTCCTACGGCTGGCGCGACCACCCGAGCGGTGATCGCCTGCCGTTCCGCCGACTGGGCCTGCACGATACGCATCGACGACTCGTAGGCCGCCAGCCCCGCACTCACCGAGGCCACCGGCAGTCCCAGGGCAAGGACGAGTATCAGGAAACGGAAGAACCAGGATTCGAAACTGTCGGACGTGCGCCTCAGCGGATTTGCCCCCGTGGACAGGCGCTCCTGGTCCGGCTGGTGAGGACCGGATGCGTACGGCGAACCCTGGGCACTCATGGCCTGCCTCCAGCTGTCGCTGGTCCGTTCCCCACCACGATCGAACGACAGCCGATCCCCGTCACAGGGCCGAAGGTCCCCGGCGGACGGCCGCCCGGGACCCGACTGACGAGTCCTCCCTCAGCCGGTGACCGTCATATCTGCGGAACGACCGCGACCGGACACGGTGCGTGATGCAGTACCGCATGGTTGACCAGTCCCAGCTGCAGGCCGAGGTGCCCACGCCGCCTACGGGCTCCGACGACCAGCAGGTCAGCGCCTGACGCGGCCTGCAAGAGCACCTGACGTGCGGGCCCCTCGACGACCTGGCGGCTCACCGGGACGCTGCGGTACTGCTCTGCGGGGCCGCGCAGTGCGTCGTCGAGTACCTGCGCCGGCGGGCGCTGGTGGGCCTCGAGGGCATACCCGGACGGGGGCGGCGGCTCGGAGAGGGCTCCGAACGGGACACTCCAGGCGTGCAGCGCAATCAGCCGACAGTGCCGCACGTGGGCTTCGCGGATCGCGAACTGCACTGCCGTGCCGCTTCCCTCCCCGTCCTCGACGCCGACGACGACGCATCCGAACCGACCCTCCCTGTACTCGGCCCCGCCGCGCACCACGACGACCGGGCAGTCGGCGCGTGCCGCTACCGCCAGGCTGACCGATCCCAGGAGCAGCCCGGCGAGGTCTCCGAGTCCTCTGGAACCGAGGACCAGCGCGAAGGCGTTGCGCCCCATGCTGACCAGGGCGGACGCGGGGTCCTCACGGAGCACCTCGCTCGACAGCCGCACCGTGGGAGCACCCTTCCTGGCCCGTTCCGATGCAGCGGCGATCAGGTCGGCCGCCTCGTGGTCCGGCGCAACCGAGTGCACGAGGTGGAGCGGCACGTCGTGCCGGAGTGCCTCGTCGGCGGCCCAGTCCACCGCCTCCAGACTCGCCTCGGACCCGTCGATCCCGACCACCAGGGGAATCGCCACGCTCCCACCTCCACCCGTGCCGGACACCACGCCCTTCCCAGCCCCGTCACGGGTGGGTCCGCATGCGCCGCGGGAAGGTTTGGGGTACTCCTCGAATGAGACGGGGCCGTGCTCGGCGTGCCGGCGCAGTTCGGACAGGCGGACTCGTTCACCGTCATTCCAAGCTTCTTACGAGACGGAGGACGTCGCCATGGAGCCGGTCATCACGGTGGGGCTCGACGGCTCACCCGAGAGCCTGGCTGCCGCACGTTGGGCCGCCGACGAAGCGGAGCGGCGCAAGCTCACGCTGCGTCTGCTGCACGCGTGGCCTCTGCTGGCGCCGGAACCGACCCGCATCCCCTCGGAGATCGATCAGAACTACTGGGCGAAGCGGATGGTCCACAACGCGCGGGCGGAGATCCAAGCCCGCCACCCGGGCCTCGCCATTGTCGGAAATCTGGTCGCCGAGGACGCCCAGGACTCACTGCTGCAAGCGGCGTCGGAGTCCGAAATGATCGTCCTCGGCTCGCGGGGGCTGACGCCCGTCGAGAGCTACTTCCTGGGCGACATCAGCATGCCCGTTGTGGCACGGGCCGAGCGGCCGGTGGTCCTGGTACGCGCCGAGAAGCGCGAAGAAGGGCCACCGCCCACTCCAGGTGCGGCAGGTGCCGTAGTGGTGGCGCTCAAACTCCACGGCCCATGTGACGACCTGCTCGACTTCGCCTTCGCCACCGCCGCGGCGCGCCGCATGCCTCTTCGCGCCGTCCATGGCCAAAGCGTGCCGCTCCATGCATACACCCCCTGGGGCGTGGACCATGACGTCACAGAAGAGATCGCACAGGACGCGCAGAAGCCGCTGAGCCAGGCCCTCCGCCCCTTGCGCGAGAAGTTCCCTGCTGTGCAGGTGATCGACGTGGTCCGACTCGAAAGCCCCGCCAAGGCCGTCGTACAGGACGCCGAGAGCGCCGGGCTGCTGGTGGTCGGCCGACGCAAGCACCGTCCCCCCTTGGCCCCACGCCTGGGTCCCGTAGCCGAAGCCGCCATCCATCACGCGCGCTGCCCCGTCGCCGTCGTCCCCCATGACTGAGCCGAGCCACGATGGGGAGCCGACGATGCCGGTACATCAGGCCGACGCATCCGTGCTCCGGCCCAGCACCGGCCTCCATGCTCCACCGCTCCCCCGCGCAGAGGTGCGCGAGACCCACACCGCGATCGTGTTCTTCGCCGGTGACCGCGCCTACAAGCTCAAGAAACCGGTCGATCTGGAGTTCCTGAACTACACCACCGTGGCGGCTCGGCGGGCCGCGTGCGAGCGGGAGGTCGCTCTCAACCGTCGCTTCGCCCCCGATGTCTACCTGGGCGTGGGAGAAATCCGCAGCCCGAACGCGGAGGCGCCCGAACCGCTCGTCGTGATGCGCCGCATGCCGGCGAACCGCCGCCTCTCCCAGCTCATACGAGAAGGCGCCGACGTCGACGACGTCATCAGAGCCGTCGCCCGCCAGGTCGCCACCCGACACGCGGACGCGCCCCGCAGTCAAGAGGTGGACGAACAGGGCACCCGGGACGCGCTGTTGTCGCGCTGGGCAGCGAGCTTCACGCAGGTCCGCGAGCTGGCCGGCGACAGCCTCCTGCCTGACGGCGTGGCGAAGGTCGAGCGGCTGGTGCGCCGCTATCTGGCCGGACGCAAGCAGCTGTTCGATACGCGCATCGAGCAAGGGCGAGTGGTCGACGGACACGGCGATCTGCTCGCCGAGGACATCTTCTGCCTCGACGACGGCCCCCGCGTCCTGGACTGCCTAGAGTTCGACGATCACCTGCGCTACGTCGACGGCCTCGACGACGCCGCCTTCCTCGCCATGGACCTGGAACAGCTCGGCGCCCCGGAAGCCGCAGCATTCTTCCTCGCCCAGTACAGCGAGTACTCCGGCGACCCCGCACCACCGTCCCTGTGGCACCACTACGTCGCCTACCGCGCCTTCGTCCGCGCCAAGGTCTCCCTGATCCAGGCACGCCAGGGCGCACCCGGCGCGGAGGACGCGTCACGGCGACTGGTCACGACGGCGGTGCGCCACCTGCGCACCTCCGCTGTCGGCCTGACGCTCGTCGGCGGCCTGCCAGGCAGCGGCAAGTCCACGCTCTCCGGCGCCCTCGCCGATCGCCTGGGCGTCACGCTGCTCAGCAGTGACCGCCTCCGCAAGGAGCTGGCGGGCATCCCGGCCCAGGAGTCCGCGGCCGCTGCCTACGGCGAAGGGCTGTACACGCCGGAGTGGACCGCCAAGACCTACGCGGCCCTCCTCGACCGCGCATCCACGTTGCTGTCCTCCGGGGAGTCCGTCGTCCTGGACGCCACGTGGTCCGATGCGGGACAGCGCGAAGCCGCCGAGCGCATGGCCGAACGCACCAGCGCCGACCTGGTGGCCCTGCACTGCCAGGTTCCCAGCGACGTAGCGGCGACCCGCCTCAACACCCGCGCCACCGGAGCATCCGACGCCGACCTCGACGTGGCCACCGCCATCGCAGCCAAGGAACCGCCGTGGACAGAGGCCGTCACGATCGACACCAGCGGCCCCTTGGAATCCGCAGTCGTCCAGGCACTGGCAGCCGTACGGCCGTGGGGCACTGGCCAGGCCCCGGTCTTCCGCCGCTCCTACATGGAGCCGGACTGAGGAGAGACACGGCGACGCGGCAGCGAGGAATCGACGAGACCCGTCATCCAACGGCCAGTCCGCCATGGACGGCGGCCCAGTTCTGGTGCCGTAGGCAACGAGTGCCTTGTGGGTCGTCGTGATCACGTCGTCATGAGGATCAGCATCACAAGCAGCGTTCGTCGTGGTTCAACGTCTGCTCCTTGTTCAGCGCAGTCGGCGCAGATAAGGGTCGTGGAGCCGCCGGGGAGTCAGCCGGACGCGGGCGTCGGCCACGGCGACACCGGACGGGCCGGCCACGACGGGGTTGAAGTCGGCCTCGGCGAGCTGCGGCAGGTCCGCGGCCATACAGGACAGGCGCAGGAGCAGCTGCTCGATTCCTTCGAGGTCCAGGGGGTCGGTGCCCCGGTAGCCGTGCAGCAGCGGAGCGCACCGCGGCGCTGCCGTCAGGTCGTGGACGTCCTCGACCGTCAAGGGGGCGAGCCGGGCCGCGTGGTCGGCCAGGATCTCGGTCGCCGTTCCGCCTAGGCCGAACAGCACCAGCGGGCCGAAGACCTCGTCCTGCACGACGCCCGCGAAGAGTTCGACGCCGTACTCGGCCATGGGCTGGAGCAGCACGCCGTCGAGCTTGTCACCGAAGCGGTCCACGAAGTCGCGGTACGCCGAGCGTACTTGTTCGTCGCCCCGCAGACCGAGCCGCACGGCGTGCTCCTCGCTTTTGTGGACCAGTCCGGGCCAGTGGGCCTTGAGGACCAGCGCGCCGTCCGGCCCCCGCAGACGCTCGGCCGCTGCTGCCGCCTCGTCCTCGGTGCCGGCCCAAGCCCAGGGCAGCTGGGGGATGCCGTAGCAGTCCAGCAGCGCCGCGCAGTCCCGGGGGGACAGCCACCCGCCGTCCGTCTCTCGGGCGAGATACGTCTCGACGACCGCCACGGCGGTGCGGGCGTCGACGCGGTCGAGGGCTGGAACGGTTCCGGTCGGCCTGGCCAGCCATTCCGCGCGCGCCGCGGCGTGCGCCAGGGCCCGGGCCGCAGCCTGCGGGTCGGCATAGGCGGGAACCGCACCGGCACCTGTGGTGAGCAACTGGACTGACGCCTCCTGGTCGGGCAGCACGGCGGCGAGCGTGCACGCAGGGTGCTCGGCGGCCTCGGTCACAGCCCGCGTGAGGTCGTCGCCGGTCGCCGTCGCGACGGCGGTGGGGACGAGCGACACCAGGACCGCGTCAACCGCGGCGTGCGCGGTCAGCGCGTCGAGGCAGTCGCGCAATTGGTCCTCCGAGACGGCGGCACCGGTGTCCACCGGGTTGGTGGCACAGGCACTTGCGGGCAGCGCGGCGAGGAGCCTCTCCACCAGCTCGGGCGGGAAGGGGGACACAGTCAGTCCGGCTTCGACACAGGCGTCGGCGGCGAGCACACCCGTGCCGCCGGCGTTGGCGACGACCACCACGCGCCGTCCGGCGGGCAGTGGCTGCGTGTGCATGAGTGCGGCGGTGTCCAGCAGTTCGGCGATGCTCCGGGTCGCGGTGACACCGGCCTGCCGAAAGAGCGCCTGGCGCGTCACGGTGGGGGATGCGGCGGCAGCGGTGTGCGAGGCCGCGGCGCGCCGGCCCGCTTCCGTACGTCCCGCGTCGACCGTGAGCACCGGCATGCGGCGGGTCACGCGGCGGGCGGTCCGGGAGAACGCGCGAGGGTTGCCGAACGACTCCAGGTGCAGCAGCGCCAGGTCGGTGCGCCCGTCGGCCTCCCACCACTGGAGCATGTCGTTGCTGCTGACGTCGTACTTGTCGCCGAGCGACACGAAGGTGGACACCCCGATGCCCAGCCGGGTCAGCCCCGCCAGCAGCGCGATGCCGACACCGCCCGACTGCACGGCGACTCCCGCGGTGCCCGGCAAGGGACGGTCGGCCGCGAACGTCGCGTCAAGCCGTACGTCCTCTTCCGTGTTGGCCAGGCCCAGGCAGTTGGGGCCAGCGAGCCGCATCCCGTGCCTGCGACAGGCGGACAGCAGCGCCTTCGCCTGCTGTCCGTCGAGGCCCGCGGAGACGACCAGCAGCGCACGCACGCCACGGGCGCCGCACTCCTCCGCGACGGCCGGCACAGCAGCGGCGGGTACGGCGACGACGGCGAGGTCGGGCGGCTGCGGCAGCGCGGCCACTGAGCGGTACGTCGGCATGCGCAGGATCACGGATGCTTCGGGGTGCACGGCGTACAGCCGCCCGGTGAAGCCGTTCGCGCGCAGGTTGCGCAGCACCGCGCGGCCGACCGAACCGGGATGCCGTCCCGGTCCGATCACCACGACCGACCGCGGCCGCAGCAGTGCCTGGAGACTGGCGACATCGGCCGTGCGGCCCCGTGCCTCGACGGCCGACAGATAGGTCTCGTCCTCGGCGAGCCGGACCCTGCAGTGCACCTCGGGGCCCTCGAAGTGCCGGGTGACGGTCAGCCCGAGGTCGGCGAAGACCTTCAGCACGTCGCGGTTCTCGGAGAGTGCGTCGGCAACGAAGGCAGTGATCCCGTCGGCGCGCGCCGTGGACACGAGGTGCTCCAGAAGCAGCGTCCCCACGCCCCGGTGGTGCCAGCGGTCGGCGACGGCCAGCGCCACGTCCGCGTCGAAGCCGTCGCCGTCGATCCGCTCGTACTGGGCTATGCCCACGACGTCGGAGCCGGTCTCGGCGAGCAGCGCGCGGGCACCGGGGCGAGCGCGTGAGCAGAGCCTTTCGGCGGCCTTCCGGGCCGAGTCGCGGCTGATGGTGAAGAACCGCAGACGCAGGTTCTCGGGCGACATCTCCTCGTACAGCCGGCGCACGGCCTCCTCGTCACCGGGCCGGACCGGACGGATGCGCACGGTGGTTCCGTCCGAGAGCAGAACGTGGACGGGCTCGGGGAGTCGGTCGGTCACGGCCATGTCAGACCTCCCAGCAGACCTCTCGAACAGGGCTCCCGTCCAGCATCGCTCCCGGGCACAGCCCAACGCACAGGGCCTTCAGGCGCACAAGCAGGACCCGTACAGCCCTCGCCCGGAGCCGCCCTGCCTCTCTCCAGGTCCGTCGAGGGGTGGCAGCGCCGAAGCCAGGCATGCCGAACTGGCAGGTATCCGGACCTGTGCGAATGGCGGTGGGGGCGGCGGAGCGTCCGCTGATCGTCGTGGTCGAGAAGGCCCGGCACAGGGCTGACCTGCGTCGTCAGGGCTGGATGTCCAACACGTCCCGCACGGGGCGACGCGGGGTCACGGGGCCCGGGGAGCCGTAACCGAGGCGGAGCACCATCTGTACGTAACCGATTGCCGACTGTGGGTCGCGGACGGCCCAGCGCAGTTCAGGCCATTCCAGGGCGTGGGATGTGAGCGAGGTGGACAGCCCGTCCAAGGTGGCCTGTAGCAGGACGCGTTCCATCGCCTGACCCGCACATAGCCAGTCAGCGGGCTGGTCGTGGGCCGTGCCCAGAAGGGCCAGCTGGGGCCTCTGCTCGAAGGTGGCCTTGCCGCGGCGCGGCACGGTGCGCCTGCCCGCGAAGTCGCGAACTGGAGCCTTGCCGTTGTACTTGTGGGGCCCGAAGGCGTACTCGGGGATGCCATCGGTCGCGCTTCCGGCGGCGTCGGAGACTCGGGTCCAGCGGGTCAGTTCCTCCGCGCTTTCGGGGTCCAGTGCATCGCGGCCCTCGGCGTCGTGGACCAGATCGAGCAGCGTCTGCACATGCCAGGCTTCCGGGAAGGTCAAATGTGCTCCTTCCAGGCGGGCCGCGCCACAGAGGGTGTCGCGCAGGGCGGCTGGTATCTCCTCCTCCGTGAACGGGTGGCGGCTCGTGTGCCGACGGTGGATCGCCGGGTACAGCGGGGTGAGATCGTTCTCCGGGAGCACGGGGCCGGTCAGCCGTACGGTCGCGAGCAGCTGAGGGTCTTCGGGGTCGGGCAGGATCCGGGTGACGGGCTCGCAGCCTGCGTGTGCTGCGGCTACGCGAAGGTTGAACAGAGCCGCGCCGCAGCCGAGGTGGAGGGCCCGCGTCGTGGGGTCGGCGTGCGGCATGGCTCGCTCAAGATCGGCGCGCACGTGGAACGTCCCAGTGCCGCGGAAGAAGCGGAACTTCCACGGCTGCGCGTTGTGCATGGACGGAGCGGCTGCGGCGTCCTCGACGACGGCCGTCACCGTCTGCGTATCGAGCGGTTGTACCGGCATCGGGCGCCTCCCTCAAGGAGCCAATAGCCCCGGCACGTCGGCCTGTTTCCCACGATAGCCAGGGCCCGTGTCCACCGCTGCCTGCCGCCCCGACACGCCCATGACAACCGCAGCCACGCGGCGGGGCTGTGCCGCAGTCCAGGCCTTGACCGGGGTGATGGAAGAGCGCGCCTCCATGGGGTCGTGGTCCATCGGCGATAGGTTCCTTGACTGAGTCCTCTCCTCGTGTCCCTGGTTCCCGTCGAGCTCTCGCCCTAGGAAGGCATGCCAATGGCCGCACCAGCTCCGGGCGCCGGACAGATGATCGCCTTGAGCTTCACCGGCCGCGAATGGTGGGCCATCATCCACGGCATGCTCCTGGGCGCCGCGTTCCTTTTCGCCTTCGCCGGCGGGCTCGCCGAGCTCTACAGCCTCAAACCCGCGCTCATGACGCGCGAAGGCGTGACGGAACGCATGCGGCGCGTCAGGATCGGCGTCACCGCCATGGCAGTGACAGCGTGGGCCACCGTGATCACCGGTACCTGGATCGTCTATCCGTGGTATCGGGAGGCGGTCCCCACCAGCCCCAGGTCCCAGCTGCTGGCCGACGCGGCCAATGCCGACTGGCACGAGTTCGGGATGGAGTGGAAGGAACACATCGCTTGGATCAGCCCGATCCTGGCCACCGCCGTCGCCTTCATCGTCTGGTACTACGGCCCAGGCCTGATCGCGCACAACCGCGTCCGCCGAACCACCATCACCTTGTTCGTCCTCTCCTTCGCCTTCGCCGCGGTGGCCGGGGCGCTCGGAGCCTTCATCACCAAGGTCGCCCCCATCCAGTAGCCCCAAGGGCTCCGGAACTCATGCTGGTTCAGCGCCGACAGGAGAACGCTGACAATGACACCCAAGAACGCGGCGAGCGCCGCCAGCGACAGGGGAGAAGGACCGGCCTTCCCCCGCAGCGAACGGGTGGAGGGGCCGATCTCCGCAGCGACCATCGCCGCGGGTGTCGGCGCCGCCGCACTGGGCCTGCTCACCACGCTCGCCGAGGCCAGCACGGGCGTGAAGGACTCGATGACCTGGAGTGGCTCGGTCGGGCCGCTCTCCGGCAAGACCAGCCTGGCCGTGGTGGTCTGGCTGCTGGCCTGGGTTGTGCTCCATGCCGCGCTGCGCAGGAAGCCGTACGAGACAGTGCCTGCCCTGACCATCAGCCTTGTGTTCATCGCCCTGGGGGTTCTGGGAACTTTCCCCGAGTTCTTCCAGCTGTTCGGCTGAGTCGGGCGGCCTGCCCGCCAGGGGCTGGCCGGGGCTCCAGGTTGCGCGGGGTCGGTCATGGAGGAGTCCGGCGGCACGCGCGCCAGGGTCGGCTCACCGCTTCGGGATTACTGGCTGCCAGCTGGTTCTCGCATCTCGATGAAGCGGCCGTGCCAGGTGTGGTACCAGACGTCCCCGGTCCGGTCGTTGACCGAGAGCATGCCGACGGTCTTCCCGTCGCGCAGGGTATGCAGCGTGTAGTAGCCGGGGAAGTCCTCGGGCTCGGCAGCGCGCAGGCCCGGCCGGTGTTCTTCGAGCCAGCGGTTGGCGATACGCGACGCCTGCTCCGGGAGGATCGTCGCGGCCCTGCTGTCGGCGCGGGCCGGCATCATGCCGTAGGCGGTGTTCCACATCATGGCGGGGCCGAACTCCGGATGGACTGTGCCGCTGGGCTCGATGAGCACTTCGGTGGCGCCCTTGCCGCGGGGATCGAGGAGTTCGGCGTAGTAGCCGTTGGTGAACCTCATCACTTCGCCGACGTGCAGGCCCCATCGCTCACCGAAGCGGTCGGCCGCTCGGTCGGCGTCCGCCAGGTTGCGCACTGGACCGTCGCGGGACGCGATTCCCGTCATTGGCCCGTGGCGGGATGGCCCGCCGGAGACTCCTGAGACCCACACGAGGGAGGCGATGAGGGCGGCGAGCGCGCCCACCAGCACGGCCAGAGGAACCCAGCGCCCCCGCAGCCAGGTCACCGCGGCCTCGGACGGTGAGCGGCCAGCCGCTGCCGTGCCTCGGTGTAGGCGTCGGCATCGATCTCGCCGGAGGCGAAGCGGCGGTCGAGGATCTCCTCCGGGGTCTCCCGCTGCGGCCACCTGTGCTCGGGGCCGTTCCCGTGGCCGGTCGGGTGGTGGGTGAGGCGTATGACCGCCCACACGACGAGACCGATCAGGGCGATCCACAGAAGCGGCATGAACGCCATCCAGGCCCAGCCGCCGCCGTCCCAGTACATCATTCTCCCCACCTCCGAAGGGCTCGAACTCTGAGGAGTCCCGTACCTGTCCACACTGATCCGGACCCTTTTAGGGCGCAAGGGTCCTTCGGTCCCGCCTGTGGGTCGCTCGGGCCCGTCGGTCATCGTGCGCTGCGGGGCTCGGCGCATGGTCAGGGCTGTGGGTGGGTTGCGTACATGCGTGCCGCCGCCAGAAAGCCAGAAAGGCCGGGGGCGGCGGTGAGTGCGGCGACGGCCCAGACCTCGGTGGTGAGACCGTAGGCGTCGGCGACGGCTCCGGCGAGCAGCGCGCCGACGTGGGGCCGCGGTCGCGTAGACGGGAGATGAGCGTGATCTTCACCGGGCGCGAATCGGCGATCACGTCCCTTGATCAGTACCGCCCCGCCGCCGTCGCGGCCCGCGAGCGGCCCGCCCTTGCGGCCGAACGGCCCGGCGGTGCCTGGCACAGGAATAGACACCGCCGTGGTACATCATCTGGAGCCGGTTGCGATCAGGCCCTCGGGCGGGGACGCGCGGCATGGGCATGCGGGTCGGCGATCGCCTGCTTGTAGAGGCCGTGGGCCCATACCTGCAGGCCGAGCGATGCCTCGATGTACTCGCGTGACGCCGCCTTCGACCCGGGCGACGTCGGCACGGCGCGGCCCGAAGAAGAACCAGCCCAATGCCACGATGAATGCAGCGGCGGCCAGGACGACGACGACATCGAGGGCACCCATGAGTTGCACGCCTCCTTGCAGCTGCCTTCCAGCCTGCCTCCGCCTACCCCCACCAGGTAGGGGCTGATCGACCTAGCGGTCGGGGTCGTCCGGCCCCAGCACCGCATGTGCGCAGGCGAGACGATGTACCGGAGACAAGAGCTCTACGGGCGCCGGAGCTCGGTCCGCACTCGGTCGGAGAAGCGGGTGAGTGGCGATGGTGTTCTGAACGTCGGATCGCCGCAGCCCCTTGCGGCCCCGCCCTCCGGTGAAGGAGGCCCACGATGAACCAGCGCAACTACGGTCTGTACGCGATCGCCGTCGCCATCGCAGTGGTCGGCGCCCTGGCCCTCGGGGTTCCCCCAAGCACCCTGGTGCTCCTGGCCGTTGCACTGGCCTGCCCGCTGATGATGGTCCTCATGATGCGCGGCATGCACGGAGGCTCCGACATGCATGATGGTCACGCCGACACGGAACGGGACGAGGACCGGCTGCACCACGACGACCACCACACCGGGCCTGGGCGGACCTGACCGCCCGGCCGCAGCCCCAACCGCGCGCGGTGAGGTGATCACCATGATCCTGGCCTGCATCGTCTACGAACTGGCGCGCCTGATCACTCCTGACGAGCCTCGCTGTCCGCCGCTCGCCCGCCTGCGGGGCCGCCGCGCCGCCCTGGAGGGCGCAGAACGCTGGTGCGTGGGGCTGCGGCTGCACCACCGCATCGACGCCGCGACCTATCAGCACCGCATGAGCGCCATCGCCCACGGGCGGCGGCGGGGAACACACCACCGCGACCCGTCGACCACGCCGCCTCAGCCGAAACAGGGTCGGAGCGGTGAGCCCTCTGCGGCTCCTTCTCCTATCCTGCGTCCCAACAGTGTCCCGAATCCGCCGTCCAGCCCCTCGCACAGACCCCTGGTGAAGCTCGCACCGACGGTGAACCGACGCATCCTCGCAGGTCAGCGAAGCGTCAACTACAAGCCGTCGAACCGCCATCGAACTCGTGAGCAGCGGATTCAGTCCGTTGGGCCAAAGTTCTGAATCCGCGCTCGCGATGAGACGTTTCTGCAGGTCACAGGCCTGTGTGGTGGGGCGGGTGGGACTCGAACCCACGGCCGACGGATTATGAGTCCTTTGAGGATCTTGGCGGCCCTTGCGTTTCCACGCTGATCCATGGCGTTTTTGCAGGTCAGCCGGGGTGAACTGTGTCAGCACACCCTTGCCTTTGTCGGTCTGTTCCTGTCCTTGTGTCCCCAACGCGTCCCCAACGGGCTCCTCAAGACGAGAGCGTAGGACCAGGAGGGACACAATGGCCTGCTCGGCAGCACGCCACGACCTGGTCCGCAGCGGATTCTCATTCCAACGCGCAGAGGCTCCCCCCTCGTATCGGGGCGAGCCTCTGTGGCCGTTGTCGCAGGCCGGACGTCTGCGGACAGACTTTCGCCGGACGGCGGACTACACCAAGGGGAAGCTGTACGGCATCCATGCGAACCCGCTTGGGGCGCGCGGTGTGGAGGATGAACCCGCCGCCGGGGGCCTTCCCGGCTTCATGGCGATCGAACGGCGGATCGGCATAGAGGCGCAGCGGCTTTATCGAGCAGTAGTGGGTTCTGGCCGCTGTGTGTGTTCTGGCGCTGCAACCTTCCGAACCGATACGACGCACACGAGGCGCACGGCATTGCCACCGCTCTCCCGGTCGGGGCCCTGCGGGCTCATGGGCTGGGCCTTGCCTGGGCTGACCGGCGGGGTTCTACGCTGCGCGCGACACTGGTGGTGTGTGCGAGCCACCGTCGCGGGTGCTCAGGTCGGGCGTACATACTCGGCCAGCGGTGCCGCGGCCGTAAGGAGCGGTGAGCATGTCCGACCTTTCAGGCGAACACCATCAGCAACAGTCTGTGGCTGGGGCCAAGGAGCGCAGCACAGCGGTGCTCGATGTACGCGGTCTGAACTGGGCGTCGCAGCAGAGCACGGTCGAATCGGTGCTCGGTCGGCGGCCCGGTGTGCTGGATGTCGAGGTCAACCCCGTTGCGCAGGCGGCCACGGTCGTCTTCGATCCGCGGCGGACCTCGCTGGCCGAGCTGCGGCGGTGGGTGACCCAGTGCGGCTACCACTGCGCGGGGCAGGTCGTGCCGTCCCACATCTGCGACCCCATGGCCGAGCCCGATCCGCCAGGGCTTCCGTCCGGTGCCACGGCGGTGAAGA
Source organism: Streptomyces sp. NPDC053673 (assembly GCF_055585225.1). Taxonomy (NCBI): domain Bacteria; kingdom Bacillati; phylum Actinomycetota; class Actinomycetes; order Kitasatosporales; family Streptomycetaceae; genus Streptomyces; species Streptomyces sp. NPDC053673. Next base: position 154,703 of record NZ_JBVJKN010000007.1, read on the forward strand.
CAGAACCCCAGGCCCATGCGCTCCACGAACCGCCGTCGGAGGCACCTGCGGCTCCGGAGGATCTGCGCTCTCCGGACGAGATGATGGGGCACGGGGGCCACGCCGGCATGTCGATGGCGGCCATGGTCGCCGACATGCGCAACCGCTTCCTGGTGGCCGCGATCTTCTCCGTCCCGATCGTGATCTGGTCGCCGATCGGCGAGGAAGTCTTCGGGCTGCAGGCCCCGGTGCCCTTCGGTCTGCGGCAGGACGTGTGGGCGCTGCTGCTGAGCCTCCCGGTGATCTTCTATTCGTGCACGATCTTCTTCGAGGGAGCGGTGCGGGCCTTGCGCGCCCGGACGCTCGACATGATGGTGCTCGTCGCGGTCGCGGTCGGCGCCGGATGGCTGTACTCCCTGGTCATCACGTTGAGCGGGGGCGGCGACGTCTTCTACGAGGCGGCCACGGTGCTGGCGTCGTTCGTGCTGCTGGGCCACTGGTTCGAGATGCGGGCCCGGGGCGGTGCCAACGACGCGATCCGCACTCTGCTCGACCTTGCCCCGCCGCGTGCCGTGGTCGTGCGTGACGGTGAGCCCGTCGAGGTGCCGACCTCGGACGTCGCTGTCGGCGATCTGCTGCTGGTCCGTCCCGGTACAAAGATCGCCGCGGACGGGGTCGTGGAGGCGGGCGAGAGTGAGGTCGACGAGTCGACGGTGACCGGTGAGAGCCTGCCGGTGCACAAGGCCCCCGGATCATCGGTCGTCGGTGCCACCCTGAACGCCAACGGCACGCTTCGGGTCCGCGCCACCCGGGTCGGCTCCGACACCGCACTCGCTCAGATCGTCAAACTCGTCCAGGAGGCGCAGAACTCCAAGGCGCCGGGCCAGCGACTGGCCGACCGGGCCGCCTTCTGGCTGGTCCTTGTCGCCCTCGTCGGCGGCGCGCTCACCCTGGCCGTGTGGCTGTTCGCCACCGACCGGCCGTTCAGCGCCGCGATGCTGTTCGCCATCACCGTCGTCGTCATCACCTGCCCGGACGCGCTGGGGCTCGCCACCCCTACCGCGATCATGGTGGGCACGGGTCTGGGTGCCCGCCGCGGCGTTCTGTTCAAGAACGCGGCAGCCCTGGAGGCATCCGCCGGCATCCAGACCGTCGTCATGGACAAGACCGGCACGCTCACCAAGGGGGAGCCCGAGGTGACGGAGGTGGTCACCGCGCCGGGAACAGACGAGCGCGAAGTGCTGCGTCTGGTGGCGGCCGTGGAGCGCGAGTCCGAACACCCTTTGGCCGAAGCGGTCGTTCGGTACGCGCAGGCACAAGGGGTTGCGGCGGCCGGTGCGCGCCATTTCGAGAACGTTCCCGGTCACGGCGCCACCGCCGTCGTCGACGGTCACCGCATCGCGGTCGGCAACCGCCGGCTGGCACTGCGCGAGGGCGTCGACCTCGGCCCTCTCACCGGCCGCCGTGACGAACTGGCCGCGACGGGCCGCACAGTGATCATAGCGGCCGTCGACGGACGAGCGGCGGCGCTGATCGCCATTGCTGACGCGCCCCGAGAGACGTCGGCCGCCGCCGTGTCCGAACTGCACGCCCTCGGCGTCCAGGTCGTCATGCTCACGGGGGACAACAAGGCCACGGCCGAGCGGATCGCCCGTCAGCTGGGCATCGACACGGTCATCGCCGAGGTCCTTCCCGGCGACAAGGCAGCCAAGGTCGCCGAACTTCAGCAGGAGGGCAGGAAGGTGGCCATGGTCGGGGACGGCGTCAACGACGCCCCCGCCCTCGCCCAGGCCGACCTCGGCATCGCCATCGGGGCAGGGACGGACGTCGCCATCGAGACGGCCGACGTCGTCCTCATGCGCTCCGACCCTCTCGACGTGCCGACGGCCCTGCGCATCGGCCGGGGCACCCTGCGCAAGATGCGGCAGAACCTCGGCTGGGCCATCGGCTACAACGCCATCGCCCTTCCCATCGCCGCCGGCGTCTTCGAGCCCGCGACAGGACTCGTACTGCGCCCCGAGATCGCCGCCCTGACCATGTCCGGCTCCAGCATCATCGTCGCCGTCAACGCACTCGCCCTCAAACGCCTTCGGCTCCCACGGGAAGCGCCAGCCGCCGTCTCCGCACCCGCGCCCGATCCCACGCGATGACTTCGAGAAGTCGGCCCTTTACCGGCTACACCGGACCGCCTTGGCAGTGATCAGGTTGTCCGGGCAGCGCAACAGGGATCCGGCCTGTCGGCTCCCGCTCTGGTTCCGCTCGAACTGCAGCTGTCCTGCCTTCTGACCATGGCAGGGAAATCCACGCTGCCCGGCGACCGGTCTGCGCTGCCCCCTCCTCGAAGTACGGCGAACTCGGTTATCCAGCGGATCTAGATTCCGGCGTCCCGGGTCCCGCTGGGCCTGACGGTGTCCTTCGTCGCGTATGTCATCAAAGACGCGGACACACCCTGGCAGCGCATCCTCAGCGTGGTGGGGCTGAGCGTGCTCATCGCCTCCGTCGTCGCCTTCTTCGGTCTGTGACACGTCGCATCTTCCATGTCCGGCCCAGGCAGAGGGGCGGCCACAGTCACGGAACCGCGGAGGAACCGGAGCACAAGCAGGGGCACGAGCAGGAGGCGCCGCGCAGTATGCCCGCAGCGCCAGATGCACCCACCCCCAGTGGCTCCCCGAAGGAGGAGGGTGCCGGAGCAGCCACCGCGGGACACGGCGATGGCCACCGCCACTGACAGACCCGAAAGGACAGCAGGGATTCCGTCCCTCCCGTCCGGGCCCAACGACGGGTACGCTCCCATCCCCCGGCAGGACCAGGAAAGGAACATGAAGAACACACCCAAGCGGCCTCTCGCCGCCACAGCAGTTCTCGCGCTGGGGCTCGCTGTGACTGCCTGCTCCAGCGACTCCGGCAGTAACTCCGCAACCGGCACCACCACCCCGGAATCGTCCGCTGTGGTGCATGGCCACGTGCACGGGCTCGGCATCAATCCCGCCGACAGCCGGCTCTACGTCGCTTCCCACGAAGGCGTCTTCACCCTGGGAGAGGACGGGGCAGCCCAGCAGGTGGGCAACAGCAAGGACGACTTCATGGGCTTCACCGTGGCCAAGGCGAACACCTTCTTGGCCAGCGGACACCCCGCCCACGGCACCAGCGGCCACAGCAACCACGGGTTGATCGAGAGCACTGATTCCGGCAAGACGTGGAAGTCCCGCTCCCTCGCCGGGCAAGCCGACTTCCACTCCCTCGACTACGCCCACGGCACCATCTACGGCTACGACAGCACCAACGCACTGCTACGCGTCAGCAAGGACGGAGCCGCCACCTGGGTGGATCGGGCTAGCCTTCAGGCCCTGGACATCGCCGTCAGCCCCGACCACCCGGACACCGTGCTCGCCACCACTGCCGACGGCATCGCCAAGAGCACCGATGGCGGGCGAACCTTCGCCCCGGGGCAGCAGCCGATGATGGCCTTTCTCTCGTGGGTGACGCCCGAGGCGCTGTACGGAATCGACGACTCGGGCGGGCTCAGCCGCAGCACCGATGGCGGCTCCACATGGCGCAAGGCGGGCTCGGTGCCGGGCGGCCAGGCCCAGGCGCTCACTGCGGTCGACGACGAGCACATCCTGGCTGCCACCCAGACCGGCGTCTACGAGTCGCGGGACGGTGGCAGGTCCTTCACCAAGCGGTTCGCGGTCGAGGCAGGAGATGGCCACTGATCACCATGCAGTGGTGAGCGGACCGCCTGCACGGCGTACGGCGAAAGTCGCGGCCGGGCAGGTCACCGTATTCTCGATGGAAGCTGCGACCGAGCACGCAGAACAGACGTCATGAGCGAGAAGGGGCCGATGGCAGTGAACAGCGCCCGCAACGGCAGCCCGGCAGTAGCCCGGCTGCTGGCGGTGTGTGCACTGCTCGCCGGTCTGTTCCTCATGCACGGCAGCCCGGCAGCCGCTGAAGGCTGTCACGGGGACGCGGCGGGTGCCGCGTCCCCGGCAAGTGCGGTGGTGGCGCCCCATCACGGCATGAGCACCTCGGCAGTCCCGGTGGCCGGTGACTCCACCGGTCCGGCGGTTCACGCCGATATGCCGTCCCCTGCCTCCCATCACGCGGTGTGTGTGTCCACTCCCGCCCGCAGCCCTGTCCTGCTGCCCGCCCTCGCGGTCTTCGCCCTGGTCGGAACGGCCGCGATGTGGGTGCTGACCGGTCGAACGACGGGTCTGTCCGCTGCCCGTCGGCGGGCGCCGCCTGGTGGGCGTCCTCTGCTGCTTCAGGTGTGCATCGCGCGGACGTGAGCATGCCGTGCCCGCCCCCGATCGGGGGATCGGGCCACGCCGCCCTGCTCCCTTCCGCGCCGCTCCGCGGCCGCGGTTTCCCGAAAGAGACCGAATCCTCATGTCTGCACACCCTCGTCCCATCTCCTCGCGCCGTCGTGCCCTCGCGGCGGTCGGCACAGCTGGCCTGCTCGCCCTGACCCTCGCTGCCTGTGGCGGCTCGGGTGACGACTCCGTGCCCGGCATGGACCACGGTGCCAAGGCCCACGCCTCTCCCGCTCCTTCGGCAACGGGCGCGCCGGGCCACGACATGGCCGGCATGAAGCACACGGCGTCCGACGACGGCCTAGCCGCCGAGAAGAACGGCTACCGCCTCAGCGCCGCCTCACCCGTCCTCCCCGCCGGAAAAACAGCCGCCTACCAGTTCGCGATCACCGGCGCTGACGGCAAGCCCGTGACCGAGTTCCGCGTCGAGCAGACGAAGCAGCTGCACTTCTACGCCATCCGCAGCGATCTCACCGGCTTCCAGCACATCCACCCCACCATGGCGTCCGACGGCACCTGGACCGCACCACTGACCGCGCTGCAGCCCGGGACCTGGCGCATGTACGCGTCCTTCACCCCGGACAGCGGGCCGGGCAAGGGCGAGGACTTCGTCCTGAGCACCACCGCAACCGTCCCCGGCACCGCATCCAGCACGGCTCTTCCCAAGGCGTCCGCCTCCACCACCGTCGACGGCTACACCGTCACCGTCACCGGTAGGCCCATGGAGGGCATGGCGCATCCGCTCACCGTCACCGTGACCAAGGACGGCAAGCCGGTCACCGACCTGGAGCCCTACCTCGACACCTACGCCCACCTGACCGCCTTCCACGCCGGCGACCAGGCCCTGGCGCACCTTCACCCTGAGACCCAAGTCTCGGGCGGACGGGGCGGGCCCAGCCTGACCTTCCACGCCGAACTGCCCAAGGCTGGTGACTGGCGGCTGTTCCTGCAGTTCCAGACCGCCGGCACGCTCCATACCGCAGCCATCACCATGAACGTCGGCTGATCACACGCCGGGGCGGGATGCATGCGTGCTCCCGCCCCGTCGTTGGCCTCTCAGGGACTTCGCGCGGCAAGGACGACGAGCATCGAGCGCGCGGCCTTGACGAGCCTGGTGGGTGCCGTCGATCAGCGCGATGAAGTCGCGCACGCCCATGCTGCGGCGCTTGCCCTTGCCCGCGGGGCGGGTGCGCGGGCGGTGGCACAGCCGGGTGCGGGAGCCTGGCCGCATCGCGATCAGTCCGGCCACCGACAGGCGTCCCGAGCGCCTCCCGCTCACCGTCACCTGCGGTGTGCGTCCGCGCCGCCCCCTGGTGCATCCTTTGGGCGGCCGCCGGGTGACCTGCCTCGTCCTCGAAGCAGATGCAGCCTTCGCAGGCCGCCCCCGGGCTCTTCTACCTCCGCCCAAGTCGCCTCCCTCCAGGCGGTCCCGGCCTGCTCGTCGCGCTCGGCCACCCGCCACGCGGGCACCTGCGGGCTGACGCCGAGCCGGTGCATCAGCCGGGTGGCGCCAGAGACGCTGTAGGAGACGTGGAACTTCCTGCCGCGTCCACACCTGATGTGATCTTCCTCTCATCGGGGGGGTGGGGACGCCTCCTGTTGGCAATTTCGCTACCAAGCCCGCCTATGGTCGTGCCGCGTGATCTCAGTCCAGGTCCGTCGCGGCCACCACACGGGAGCGTTGCTGCTGGCAACGGTCTTCGCGGTGGTGCTTGCCGTATTCGCGATGCACGCCCTGGCCTCACATCAGCAAGCCCACAGCGGGCACGCAGCCGCGTTGCCGCTCATCGACGCAGGGGACAAGGCTCAGCACGCGCACTCTGACGTCGCCCCCGGGGACGCCACCAAAACACCGGACAGCCCGGACGGCGAATCCCCCTGCGACCACGGCGGAGCCGGGGAGATCTGCCTGGCGCTGCTGTGCATCGGCGCCGCCCTGCTCGCGTCCGCCCTCAGGCGCGGGGTCTCCAGCCGTGTCCTCTTCGTGCTCCGCCGATGGGCAGCACCCGCGCACCGCTGGACCAGCCGCACCGGCGACCCACCGTGCCTACACCGACTTTCGATCCTGCGCTGCTGAGAGCTGCACCAGCGTGACGCCGCGCCACTGGTGTCGGCGCGCTTCTGCCTGCTCTCACACACCAGGATCTGAAAGGCCTTACCCGCATGACCACCGTTCTCGAGCCCGGGCGCCACCAGACTTCCGCCTCGAAACATCGCCGCCCCACCTTCGACAAGAAGTCACTCCCGGCTCGCTACAGCGGCCAGATGCTCTACTTCATGGGCGCCGCCCTCATCGCCGGCGCCGTCGTCCACTACCCGATCGATCCGTCGCTGTACACGATCATCTGCGTCGTCGGCGCCTTCGTGTTCCTCCTCGGCACCATCGTCAACGAGTTCGTGCTGGCCGACGAACGTCCGGCGCTGAGCCAGGCAGTCTCGCTGGTCGCGTTCTCCCTACTGCTGTCCTTCGGTGTCGGCCTGGTCGGCGGCGGCATCCAGCACTTCGAGCAGTTCCCCGAGCGCAGCGCCTTGATGACCCCCATCGGCCTGCTCATGTCGTACGTCGCGTTCGTCGCCAAGGACTCCAAGGGCCGCTGGCGGCACCTGGTCAGCCCATTCGCGGCCGGCGTCGTCGTCATCTCGGCCCTCACCTGGCTGGGCATGACCGCCCTCGCCGGCACCATCAGCTCCGATGGCCACAGCCACGACCACGGCTCCACGACCCAGACCCCCGCCGAGCCGGACCAGGCTCCCGTTGAGCAGGACCCTCCGGCCAAGGCACCCGCCGAGCCGGCAGAGGATGGCCATACGTCCCATAGCCACTGACCCCGGTCCGGCGGCTCGTAGCCGGTCTCGCGGGCCCACGCGTGGACCACGCTGGGCTTGTCATGGGCCCCATGGGCGTCACAGGCGCCGCACAGCCCCCGTCCGGGCCCCGTTCGACGTAGGTCGGACGGGGCCCGCGGACCTGTTGTCGGCACGCTCTAAGTCTTGAAGCGACTCATGGCGCTTGCGCTTGCCGTCGCAGTGGGATGCGGCGTGCTCTTGCGGGCGCGCAGCTCGGCGAGGCGTTCCTCCAGCCGGTTCTGCTCGCTGGTGATCTTCCCCGGCTCACCGCGGCGGGTGCGGTCCTTGACCACGTACATGGCCTGGTCGGTTGCCTTGCGACGAGTCGCCGCGGCGAACCCCTTCTCCACCAGAAGCTCGTGGGCTTTGGTGCTGCGGGTCGCCTGCTTCACGTCCCCGGCGAGCAGTCCCCGGGGGATCGCCTCCGGGTTGGCCCGGGTCTTCAGGGCAGATGGCTGGTCTCGGAGGCGCGTTTGGGTGATGGGGTGCTGTCGGCGCACGCGGCCACTTTGCGTAACCTCGGTACCAGCGGGCACCGGACGGCTATTCCGCCACCGCTCCGTCGGTCGCGGTGCAAAGGACCCGGGGCCGGCCGTCCAGCGCCTTGCCGGCGTGCTGACCGTATACGCGGGAGTCGCCCGGCAGCGTCATGGAGGAGAGCTGGCGGCGACGCTGCATCAGGGCGCCCACGTCAGCCACGCCGAGCAGCATCTGACCCGCATCATTGCCGCCCTCATCACCGAAGGCGCTGAGGCCAGCGATCTGCGCGACGACGTACCGCCCGACGAACTCGCGTCCTACTGCCTGCACGCCGTCACCGCGGCCTCCGCGATGGCCACCGAACCGGCAGTCGACCGACTCGTCCGTTAGTCCCTGCACGGCCTGCAGCCAGTCCCCTGACATGCGAGACACCACCGTCAGCCGTGACGGGTACACCCCACTACGACGGGTGGACGCGCCGCGAACCGTCCCCCAGCAGCAGGGCGACAAGGCGTTCGGTCGTCTCCCGCGCGTCCAGCGGAGCGTCGGGGCTGCGGGTCATCGACAGGTGGTGGACCGTACCGACGAGTGCGAGCGCGGTAGTGACAGCGTCGATCCCTCAACCCATCGGCGCAGCTCGGCCAACGACGTAAGCCGCGGGTCGAAGACCACCGTCGCCGACTGGGCGCCCGGGTTGACCTCGACCTGAAGTACGCCGAGCCGCCGCCCCAGCACGGCGGCCACGGTGCTCTGCTGCGACGCCCAGGCCAGACCGCGCACATCCAGAACCGCCGTGCTGCGCTCCTTACCAGGGCCCTCGTGGTGAGGCGTGCTGTGATGGGGGTGTTCTCTCTGGTGATGCACTCTCACCCCTCCTTCGATGAGTGCGGCCGGCACCGCGGGCCGCGGTCAGCCCGTGGTGGGTGCCAGCGGCCAGTCGTTGCCCGGCCCCATGCCCGGACAACGGCCGCAGGCGGGCGGGCCGGTGAGCCCGGCCAGGATCCGCGACGCCTTGGCCAGGACCAGGATCCCGGTGGCCGGTCCGGGTGCCGACCGCAACCCGTGGGGGACCCATCGCCGGTACCGCGGTGGTGGTGAGCGTCCACAATCAGCAGCGTGCGCGCCGTACGGCAGTCGTGTCCATCTGTGGACCCTCGGGCTGGTCATCCACACCTGGACCGTGATGCGACAAGAAGCGAGCAGCAGCCCGGCGGCCGCGCCGAGGGGGAGCTCGCTTGCGCCCGTGGTTGTTGCCGGCGGCGAACACCGACAACACCAGCCCGATCAGCAGCCCTCACCAGGCGCCGGTGCTCCTTTGCCAGGGCGGCCCCGGCCGCGGGTCAGCGGCCGACCACGGTCGCGACCTGCGCAGGTCCCGAACCGATGATCGCGTTGTCTTCCATCGGGAACCTGCGGCCGGACAGGAGACCGGCCACGCGCTGTGCGGCTGCATGGGTCGGATACGAGCCGACACCGGACGGCCGACCTGCACGGTGGTCGGTGCCTGGTCATCGGAGGGCTCTCCTCGTCATAGAGGTGAGTGAGCGCACGTGGTGCACAGGAACAGGGCGCGATGTCGCGGATGACCGCAGAACGCGGGCCCCGGCATGCGGCTGGTCACCGGGCAAGGGGCTCTGCCCGGCGGTGCCAGTCGGCTTCGTCGGGCCTGCTCGTCAGGCACGGAACCGGCACAGGTCTGACCGGCCCCAAGTATGGGCCGCAGGTCCCTGCCCCCGATGGGTATCGCAGAGCGAGGATGGTTCCAGACCGAGGGCTCAACCCCTGCCTTCGCTGGCCTGCCGAAAAGGGTCCGCACGCGCCAGGGCCGAGGTTGCGGCCCAGGCCACCGGGTCGGAGCCTGAGGGTGTCCGTCGGCATGGCACGGCATGGCATGGCTGATTCCTCACCCACGTCGAGAGGAGGCGGGCCGCTGTGACCAGCATCGCCCACCGCATTGCCACCCTCTTCCGGACCAAGGCGAACAAGGCCCTGGACCGGGCCGAGGACCCGCGTGAAGTACTGGACTACTCCTACGCCCAGCAGCAGGAGATGCTGCAGAAAGTGCGGCGCGGCGTGGCGGACGTGGCCACCAGTCGCAAACGTATCGACTTGCAGATCAGCCAGCTGCAGCAATCCGGCGGCAAGCTGGAGGGACAGGCGCAGCAGGCACTCGCCGCCGGACGCGAGGACCTCGCCCGCGAAGCCCTCACCCGGCGCACCGCCGTGGCCTCCCAACTCACCGACTTGCAGGCCCAGCAGGCATCGTTGTAGGCGGAGGAGGAGAAGCTCACCCTGGCCGCGCAGCGGCTGCAGGCGAAGGTGGACACCTTCCGCACCAGCAAGGAGACCATCAAGGCCCGCTACACCGCGGCCGAGGCCCAGACCCGTATCACCGAGGCCGTCACCGGCATCGGCGAGGAGCTGGGCGATGTCGGCCTGGCGATGCAGCGCGCCCAGGACAAGACCGAGGAACTGCAGGCCCGCGCGGGCGCGCTGGATGAGCTCCTCGCCTCCGGCGCACTGGAGGACGCCACCCTCCCGGCCGGCCGCGACGACATCCAGGCCGAACTCGAGCGCGTCACCGCGGGCCAGGACGTGGACAAGGAACTGGCCCGGATGAAGGCCGAGCTCCCAGCATCCGCCACCCCGCCGCCGGCCGTGGAAGGCAAGGACACCCCGCAGGGCTCGTCCGATCAGGAGGCGACATCATGATCATGCGGATTCTCGGCGAGGGCCAGTACAAGATCGCCGATGAGCACCTGGCCCGGCTCAACGAGCTGGACTCCGCCCTGCAGTCGGCTGCCGACGCGGACGACGACGCGGCGTTCGCCACCGCCCTGTCGGCCCTGCTCGACGCGGTGCGCAGCCTCGGCACGCCACTGGCGGACGAGACGATCACACCATCCGACCTGGTGCTGCCCGATGAGGCCACCAGCCTCACGCAGGTGCAGGAGCTGCTCTCCGACGAGGGCCTGATTCCAGGGTGATGGCGATGCGCAGCCGCTTTGAACCCGACCGGCAGCTGACCGCCCGCATGGTGGTCACCATGTTCCTGCTCGGGCTGGTGTACGTGGCGTTCATCGCCGCGCTGATCGTGCTGCTCAAGTCCGTCGTCCTCGTCGTTGTGATCGCCGCCGGGCTGCTCGGTGCCCAGTACTGGTTCTCCGACCGGATCGCCCTGTACGCCATGCACGGCCGCCTGGTCACACCGGAGGAACAGCCCACGCTGCACGGCGTCATCGACCGGCTGTGCGCCACCACGGACATGCCCAAACCCCGGGTGGCCATCTCCGAGATGGACCTGCCCAACGCGTTCGCGACCGGCCGCAACGCCGACCACGCCGTGGTCTGCGTCACCACCGGACTGCTGCGCCGTCTGGAACCGGAAGAGCTCGAAGGCGTCCTCGCCCACGAGCTCTCCCATGTTGCACACCGCGACGTCGCGGTGATCACCATCGCCTCGTTCCTGGGCGTGATCGCCGGACTCATCGTCCGCTTCACCTTCTACTCCCAACTGTTCGGCGGACGCGACCAGCGCGACCAGAACACCGCCGTCGCGTTCGCACTCGTCATGGCGGTCTCCGCCCTCGTCTACGCCATCAGCTTCCTGCTCATCCGGGCGCTGTCCCGCTACCGCGAACTGGCCGCCGACCGGGTCGCGGCCATGCTCACCGCCAAGCCCTCCGCGCTGACCAAAGTCAGCGGCGACATCGCCCGCATCCCCACCCAGGACCTGCGCACCGCACAGGCGTTCAACGCGTTCTTCTTCACCCCCGCACTCGGACCCGGCACCGTGGTCGCCAGCATGTTCTCCACCCACCCCACCCTGGAACGCCGCCTGGAGGCCCTCGCGGAGATCTCCGGACAACTGGGCGAAGCGGCATGACCACCCACCACCGCACCCCGAGCCGGTATGGCCACAAGAAGCTGACGGACTGTGGGTTTCCTCGATGCCCTGTTCGGCCGGAGCAAGCCGGTCAAACCCGACCTCGACCAGCTCTTCGGCCTGCCCTCGGCGGCGATCGCCCTCCAGGCGGCCGTCGGCTTCACCCCACCGGAGCGGGCTCTGTCTGCTTCGCCACCCGAAGGCGGCGCACCAGTGGAGTTCAGCTGCGACGCCTGCGGGTACTGATGGCTGCTCTCCCGCCGAGCCCCGGACAACCTGCCCGCCCTCGTGGGCGACCTGCACGCGGTCAACACTGCCCTTCAGGACAGCGGCTTCGGACCTCAACTGCTCTGCTCCCTGGCCGCCTTCCGCCACGTGGAGCTGCGCCCCCTCGCACTGGTCCACCTCTACAAACGCGGCACGTTCCATCCCTTCGCGCCCCTGCCCGGCGAGAAACGTGACAACTCGCTCGAACTCCAGGTCAAGGCCGCGGTCCAGGACGACCTGCGCATCGAACAGGACCTGACCCGCTGGCTCCCGCTCTGGGGCGCCCCGGCCTCACCTCCCGCCCGCAGGCGGGTCTCTGCCACTGCCGGTGCGGCATCCGCTCCCACACCGGTCCGATGGCCTATGGGCCCAAGGGCGTCACCACCGCTCAGAATCCTCCGAGCGGGACCTGGTAGGCGGTGTCGGACCCGGCGTTGACGATCCGCAGCCGCAACGTCTTCCGGCGTGCCGGGTAAGACGTCTGGGTCGGCCGGGATGCGGCCGTGGACCGGGTTGATACGGGTGCTTCACATCGCTGGTGTCGCCGCCAAGCAGATCACTCTCGGCGCCCATGCGCCTGAATTTCATCGACATGCTGCCGGACAAGGCCGAGGCGGACGGGGACGCCGCATCGTCGGCCGTGCCCCCCATTGGGTGGGAGGAGTAGCTGCCGGGGTGTTGGCGACGCAGTGGTGGGTGATGTCGGCGCCGGCCCGGATAGCGGTCTGGGGGCCGGGGCACGCGGTCCATGTCGTTGCGCAGGGTGATGCCGTGCCAGTGGATCGATGTGGTGGTCCTGCCCTGCGGCTGGTTCTCGGGTTCAGCGGTCAGGGTGTCTCCGGCGGAGAGCCGGACCTCCCGGCCGGGGTCCGGCCGCCGAAGGCCCGGGTTCTTGGCCCCTGATGCCACCGCAGCCTGGGCGGGCCGGCCAGGGCCAGCCAGATCCGCGCGGCTTGGATGCTGGAGGCGGCCAGGATCAGCGTGCTGGCGCCGACGAGCAGGGCGGTACGCGAGCCGGCGGGGGCGTGCAGGCCGTGAGACAGGGTGCCCATCGCCAGGACGGCTGTCACGGTGAGCGTCCAGAACCAGCGCCGTGCGCGCCGGACGCCGGCCCCGTTCATCAGTGCCCCTTCGGGTTGTTGATCCACACCTCGATGGTGATCGCCGCAAGTGCGAGGAGAAGCAGCAGCGCGGCAGCCATGGCGGGTTTGCGCTCCTGCCAGCGGCGGCGGGGGCTGCGGTCGAGGAATGGCACCAGGAAGATCAGCGCGAACACAATGCCGATGACGATGCCGATCGAGGGGATCCCGAACCACTCCTCGAGCGGGAAGAACCACCAGAACATCCACAGCGGCCGGGTGATCTCGATGCCCTCCACCGGGGTCGGGCCGATCACGGGCGGGACGAGCACGGCGAGGACGGCCAGGACACCGACCAGGACCAGGCCGAACGCCGCGACGCGCTTGATGTGCGCGGTGAACGGCTCGGGGGTCTCCACCTCGGGTGCGGGGATCTGCGGGTGCGGGGAGATCGCGTGGCGCTTGATCAGCAGCGCGTGCAGCACGAACAGCACAAGGATCAGCCCCGGGATGATCACCGAGTGCGCGGAGTACAGCCGCAGCAGGATGGGCACGCGGTTCGTCAGCTCGGGGGTGAACCAGATGCCGAACCCGCCGAGCAGCTTGGCGACGTCCAGGTTGTGGCCGAGCGCCTCGTAGCCCTCCTGGTCCCACTTCAGGACGCTGCCGGTGAACACGGCCAGGAAGGTCAGCAGGAACATGGCCGCCCCGACGACCCAGTTGCCTTCACGCGGCTTCTTGAAGGAGGCGTGCAGGAACACCCGCAGCAGGTGCAGCAGGGCCAGGACGAACATCGCCTGAGCCGTCCAGTAGTGCAAGCCCCGGGCGAAGGAGCCCAGCCACACCTCGGTCACCAGGTCGCGCACCGACTGATTGGCCGACTCCGGGACCGGCGAGTAGAACTGCGATACGTAGATCCCGGTGACCAGCAGGGTCACGAACGCCACCGCGGTCAGCCCGCCCAGGCTCCAGCCGAGGTTGTTGGCGTGTTCGGGTACCGGATAGGCCAGTGCCTTGATGCCCATGCGCTCGTCGACCGCATCGATCGCCCGCCGCCACCATCCGGGCCGGCCGGGCTGAGGGGCGGCGCTCTCCTTGGGCGCGGGCCGGGCGGTCATCGTGTTCCCTTCGCACCGGCGCGGCGCTCCAGTTCCCGAATGGTGTGCGGGGGCCGCCACCGACGGGTCAGGTACAGCCCGGCGGCGATCGCGGCCACGGCCAGGACCAGCAGCGCCACGTCGCCGCCGTTGCTCACCCCCCGGGCGGGCCGGAACTCCTCCAGAATCACACTGGTGCCGGTCTCGGTACCCACCGCAGGCCCCGCCGTGGGGCGGCTGGGAAGCTTTCCACCGATCGCCACCAGCAGCAGCCTTCGCGCCTCCGCGGTGGCCTGCGCGCTCTCCCCCGGCCGCTCGATGACCTCGTCCGCCTCCCGGACCTTGGGCCCATCGACGCCCATCTGATCCGGTGCCTCCAGCGCGTCGTGGATGCGCTCGGCGACCCGCTCGTCACCGGCATCGTTGGCGATGAGCGCGAGGGCCTGCTCGACCAGGACAGTCGCCTGTTCACTCTCCTCCTCGTGATCCCCGTTCGCCCACACGGGCCATGCCGACGCCGCCACGAGCAGCACGGCTGCCGCGAGCAGGGCCCACAAGCCCCGCCCCGCACGACGCGTAACGACGCGGCGCGAGAGGCCCGCCCTTCGGCCTTGTCGCATCACGCAGCTCCGCATCGAAGGATCGATCCACGTACCGCGGCGCACGCCTTCAAACTCGCAGCACAGCAGGGGCGGCCGGAGGATGCCGCACCCCGATGTCCCCCGAACGGCCGAAGGACTCGTCGCTCGGTTTCTCCGGTACCGAGCTCACGCCATCGAGCCGCGACGGGATGACACGAAAGCGGGTTCCGGGGCCACCGGGTTCATCCGCTCGGCGGCGGGGCGGGAGCGGCGTCGACGTAAAGCCGGTCGCGGTAGCCGCGGCCTTCTCGGTACGGCCCGCTGCAGGTGGTCAGCACCAGGCGGGGCGGGCCAGTCGTGGTGATGAACTCGGTGGGCAGCGCGGAGCCGCGGCGTACGGTGACCGCCCGCACCTGGTAGCCGACAGTGCCCGAGGGCGTGGTGACTGTGACCGGGTCGCCGACCTCGGCCCGGCTCAGGAAGCCAAAGACGGCGGCCCCGCGCCGGGTGTCCAGGTGCCCGGCGATGACGACCGTGCCCCGGCGGCTGCCCGGCACTGCGGTGTCCTTCCACCAGCCGGCCGCTTTTCCGTCACCAGGTACGGCGAGGCGCCCTTCGGCCCCCACTCCGACGGGTACGACCACCGCATTGAGGCCCACTGCGGCCAGGATCAGGCGCACCGGCGCCCCACCGGCCACGGGCGGCGTGCGCGCAGCAGCCGGCTGGGCCGACACCGGTCTTGCCGCCGCCGCCCCGGTCAGGGCCGGGCGCGCCGGGACGCTGGCGCCCGCGAGCGCGGTGATCCACAGCAGCAATATTGGGCGAGCGGGCCATGAGGAAGTGCCTCGAGACGTTCGAGCACATGCCCGAGGAGTTCCCGCCCAAGCGGATCATGCGCGGCATCGAGGAGATCCAGCAGCAGAACACGCAGATCCTGCGTCACCTCGAAGAAAGAGGAACACCGATGGGCGGTGGCCCCTGACGCCTGCTCCGGCAGGCGGTCTGGTCGAGGGCCTGCCGTCGATGCCGGGCTCGATTCCAGTCGCTGACCAGGCCGATGGTCACGTCGGCGCACCGCTGACGGTCAGCGCCGACTCATCCACGCCGGTCCAGGGATCTGTCCTGCCTCCGCGGCACAAGGGCGCCGCTCGCATCCCTTGGCGGAATCTCCCGGGCACCGGCGGTTGGGGGGCACGCCAAGTACTTCGCATGCCACCCAACCGCGACGTCACGAACGGTAGGCGACGTTCGCCATCATCCCGGATTCGCCTTGGTAGGCGTTGTGGCAGTGCAGCAACCACTGGCCGGGGTTGTCGGCGTCGAAGAAGACCGACTGCGTCTTCTTGGGCAGGACGATCGCGGTGTCCTTGCGCGGGCCCGAACGCCCCAGCAGCGCCCGGATCGCCTCCCCGGTGCCGGCCTTCGCGCGGGTCTCCAGCAACCTGCCGAGCAGGATCAGGATGAGGTGCGCGCCTACCCGTATCAGGTAGGGGCTGACCGTCCCACCGCCCGGGACCAGTTGACCCTGTGTCCTCAGGCCAGGACGGGAGGACCCTGGAAGCACCACAAGAACGAGGCCGGACAGCGTAGGCCGTGCGCCCGCCGCCCGGGTGACCTGGGGATGTGATGGTGATGATGTTCTGGTTCGACCACGACGTCAGCGGCTGGGGCTGGTTCGCAATGTCGGCCAGCATGATCGTGTTCTGGGCGCTCGTCATCACCGCCGCCGTCCTGCTCTTCCGGGCCCTGGGCCACTCCCACGAGCACACCCACAGCCCGGCCGGTCCCTCGCCCGAGCAGCTGCTCGCCGAACGGTTCACCCGCGGCGAGATCGACCAGGAGGAGCACCAGCAGCGCCTGACCGCGCTGCGCTCCTCGGGCCCCCTCACCACACGCTGACGCCCTCCCCGGGAGGAGGCCCGGCCATGAGCACCAAGAACTACGGCCTGTACGCGATCGCCATCGCCATCGCCTTCGTCGGCGCGCTGGCGCTCGGCATACCCGTGGGCACCCTCGCCCTCCTTGTCATCGTCCTCGCCTGCCCGCTGATGATGTTCTTCATGATGCGCGGCATGCACGACGGCCGCGGCGACGGTGACCAGCACACCGACCAGAGCGATCCGCTGCGCAAGCACGACCACCACCAGCACCCCGGGGGCCGGCCGTAACCGGCCGGCTCCCCGCCTCGACGGCATGGCGAGGAGAACGCCATGAGCGCCGTGATAGCCGTGCTGATCGGCACGCTGATGCTGGCCGGCGTGATCTACGACATCGCGCGCCGGATCACGCCGAACGAGAGGCGCTGCCCTCCTCTGGCCCGCCTTCGGGGCCGTCGCGCAGCTCTGGAGGACGCTGAGCGGTGGTGCGTCGGCCTGCGCCTGCACGGCCGGATCGACGCGGCCACCTACCAGCACCGGATGAGCGGCCTCTCCCGCGGCCGGCGCAGACCATCCGCCAACCGAACGGCCTCAAGGAGGATGTGATGGCTGATGCCGCATACGGCCTGTGGCCGCTGGTGGTGCTCAACACGGCGCTCTTCGTGCTGTTCGCCGCGAGCTTCTTCCATCCGAAGACCAAGCGGGACTGGCGGGCCATGGGCGCCTACAGTGCGTTCCTGGTGGCCCTGTTCACCGAGATGTACGGCATCCCCCTGACCATCTATCTGCTGGGCAGCTGGCTCGGCAACCAGTTCCCGCTGTTGAACGACACGCACGCCGGCGGGCACCTGTGGAACGACCTGACCGGCTGGAGTGGTGACCCGCACCTGAGCCCCTTCCACCTGGCGAGCTACTTCGCCATCGGCGGCGGCTTCTGGCTGATCGCCGCTGCCTGGAAGCGCCTCCACGAAGCCGCCCAGCAGGACGAACTGGCCACCACCGGCCCCTACGCCTGGGTGCGCCACCCGCAGTACGACGGCTTTCTGCTCATCATGATCGGGTTCCTGCTGCAGTGGCCCACCATCCCCACCCTCATCATGTTCCCGATCCTGCTGTACGTGTACGTGAGGCTGGCCCGCAGCGAGGAACGCGAAGTCGCGAAGATGTTCGGCGAGCAGTGGACCTCCTACGCCGCCAACACCCCCGCGTTCTGGCCGAAACGGCCCCGCAGGGCACCGGCCGCCCGGAAGCCGGACACTTCCATCACCGCCAGGTCCGCGCGAGGGGCCCACTCACGAGCCTCGTGGAGGTGACCTGAGCATGGAAGCCCTCGTCTGGACGCTGATCATCCTCGGGGACGTGGCCACTGCCGTGTGCGCCGTGCATCTCACCCGGCGCCACCGGCGGGACGCCGCAGAGCTGGTCCGTTCCATCCACCGCACCGCCCCCATCCTTCTGGCCGCGGGAGCACTTCCTCTTCCCGCCCTCCTGGGCGCTGACGCGCCCGCCGCGGCCTGGGGCCTGTGGGGCGCCACCATGATCGCCGCCGCCCTCGTCTACGCCACCGCCGACACCTCCCGCAACCTGCCGCCTCGCACGCGGGCGGCGTCCCAGACCGGGAGCAGGCCATGAGCGGGCGGGCCCCTCGGGGAACAGCGCCCAGCGGTCTCCAGGCCGAGATCTCCTCATCCGGGCCGGCCGGTGCACCGCACGACAGCGCGACTGAAGCAGCCCGGCCGCCCGCCGACCGGGCGGTCCTGGATGCGGCCGGGATCGAGAAGGCATACCGGCGCGGCGTATGGCCGGCCCGGCACCGGATACCGGTGCTGCACGGTGTGGACCTCACCCTGGCCCCGGGTGAAGTGGTAGGCATCGTCGGCGAGAACGGCTCCGGCAAGAGCACCCTGATGAAGATCCTTGTCGGCGCGCTGGCCGCCGACGCCGGCACGGTGACCCGCACCGGGCGGCTGGGCTACTGCCCGCAGGACCCGGTCGTGTACGAACGTCTCACCTGCGACGAGCACTTCGAGCTGTTCGGCCGCGCCTACGGCCTGTCCCCGGAGGGGGAGCTGCGCTCGCGCCGCGAGATCTACACGGCCCTCGGCTTCGAACGCTACGCCGGCACCCGCGCGGACCGGCTGTCCGGCGGGACCCTGGCCAAGCTGAACCTTGGCCTGGCGCTGCTGGCCGACCCGGACGTGCTGCTACTGGACGAGCCGTACGCGGGCTTCGACTTCGACACCTACCTCAAGTTCTGGAAGCTCGTCGCCCAGCGTCGCCAGGCCGGCCGCTCCGTGCTGATCATCAGTCACTTCGTGACCGACCAGGAGCGTTTCGACCGGATCGTGGAACTGCGGGACGGCCGGGCGGTCCCCCGATGACAGCCCTGACATTCACCCGCCGGTTCCTCTTCGAAGCCGCCCGCACCCCGGTCAACCTGCTGGTGCTCGTCTTGGTACCGGTGGTGTTCGTGGTGGTGGCCGCCGAGCCGCTGGCGGATGCCGCCGAGCTGCTCGGCGGCCCCGGCGGTCCGGCGGTGCAGACTGCCACCGCCGGCTGGGCCGCTGGGTTCATCGCCGCGATCGCCATGTATTTCCAGATGCGCACCGCCCGCGCGGCCGACCGCCGCCTGGTACTGGCCGGGCTCGCCCCCTTCCGGCTGGTGGCCGCCCGCATGGCCACCGGCCTGGTACTCGCGCTGCTGGCCACGGCCGCGGCCCTGCTGGCCCTTCAGGCGCGGACCGGACTCGGGGACGATCCGGGACGGGTGCTGGCCGGGACGCTGATGTACGCGGTGATCTACCTGGCGATCGGGGCGCTGATCGGCGCGCTGGTCACCAGCCCGGTCAACGGCACCGTGCTGGTGCTGTTCGTGTGGATCCTGGACGTCTTCTTCGGCCCCGTACTCGGTGCGGCGGACCGGCCGGTGACCCGCATCCTGCCGACGCACTTCGTGACACTGTGGATGGTGGACCTGCCCTCCGGCCACGGCGGGCAGATCGGCGATCTCGGCTGGGCCCTGGCCTGGGCAACCGTAGCGACCGCCGTCGGCTGGGCGGTGATCACAGCCACCAGCCGAACCGCTCGGCCCCGCCACCACACCCAGCCCGGCTCGGCCGCCGGCCAGATCACGGCAGGAGTGCGCATGGGCCTGCGGGAAGCCGGGCGCAACCGCGTGCTCTGGGTGCTGCTCATCGCCGTACCCGTGGTCTTCGTCCTCCTCGCCGTGGCCACCACCCCCGACGAGTCCACCGCCCTGACGGTGCGCGAGCAGGGCCGCACCCTCTCCCAGCAGGTCTGGCTCCCCGACATCCACGGCGGGACCATGGCTCCCATCGCCATCGCCTCACTGGCCACGCTCGCCGGACTGTTCACCGTTCTCAACGCCCGCTCCGCCGACCAGCGCCTGGCCCTGGCCGGCTTCCGCACAGGCAGCCTGCTCGTCTCCCGGCTTGCCGTCGTCACTCTGCTGGCGCTGCTCGCGACCGCGGCCTCCCTCGCCGTCACCGCGACCGTTTTCGATGCCCGCCAATGGGGCCTCTACATCGCGGCCAGCATCCTCATCGCGCTCACCTACGGGCTCATCGGCGTCCTGCTCGGCCCGCTGTTCGGCCGCGTCGGTGGCGTGCTCATCGCCTTCCTGGTGCCCTTCCTCGACATCGGCATCGAGCAGAGTCCGATGCTGCACCCGCAGCCCCCGGCCTGGGCCCACGCTCTGCCCGGCTACGGCTCCGGCCGTGTCCTCATCGACGCAGCCCTCACCCCCACCTTCGACGAAACCGGCGCCCTGCTCCTCGCTCTCGCCTGGCTGGCCGCCCTCACCGCCGCCGCGGCCGTCCTGTTCCGCCACGCCGCCACCGCACCCCGCTGACGCCCGCACCTGCGTGAGGCACGGCTCCACCCCGACTTTCAGGTGAGCAGGCGAGCCGGACGGCCGTACCGCCGTGGCAAGCGCCGCCCTGGACGGCGAACCTGAGTGCGACGGCCGACCCGCGGCCGCGCTCTGACCCCACAGCCCTCGCCCGAAAGGTCCGCCCCGCATGTCACTCACCCATCCGCATCGGGGCCGTGCCGCTCTTGCCGTGGGAGGGGCGTTCGCCCTGCTCGCCCTGGCCGGCTGCTCGAAATACGGCAACGGCAACGGCACCGTCACCCTCAGCCCCTCACCCGCCGCGACCAGCGCCGGCCCCGCCGCAGCGCGCATCGTGATCGAGAACTTCACCTTCAGCCCGGCGAACCTTCAGGTACGCCCCGGAGCGAAGATCACCGTCATCAACCAGGACTCAGCCCCGCACACCGTGACCGCCACCGGCGACAAGACATTCGACACCGACACCATCGGAGGCGGCGCAACCGCCACCTTCACCGCTCCCTCCAAGACCGGCAGCTACTCCTACATCTGCACCATCCACCCGAACATGAAGGGCACCCTCACCGTGCGCTGACACCAGAGCTGCAAGCCCGCGCGCCAAGACCAGGCCACACCTACGATGAAAAGGTGAGCCGTGGCGAGCAGAAAGCGTCGCCGCAGCGTCGGCTGCGAGTGAAGACGCTGCTCGTGCTCACCGTGCTGGCCGGGCTGCTGGCCATGCACGCTCTGGGTTCCGCAGGCCCAGCCCTGGCACAAAGCGCCCCTAAGCACTCGGCCCACCAGACAGTGGCGTCCGCTTCCGAGCATCACTGCGTCTGCCCTGATGACGACAGCGCAGACAGGCACACCACGCATGCGGACCAGACGTGCGCTTCAGGAGCGGTTCCCGGGACCGCCGCCATCCCCGCCCCCGCCCGCGTACCGACCGCCCTCGACACCGCCGCTCACTTCCCCGCCCCGATGCCGTACGAGCCGGCCGACGGACGCGCCCCGCCCACACTGGCCCAACTCCAACTCCTGCGGATCTAGAGAATGCTCGCGCGCCGACACCCTCCCGTTGGATCCGTCGCCCCGCGCAGGCGTACCCAGACCCCATCACACACAGGAGCTGCGAACCATGAACACGACCCGTTCCCTCACCCGCCGCACCGCCACGGTCACCGCTGTGGCCACCGGCGCCCTCCTCCTGGGCGCCTACGGCGCCAACGCCGATGCCGGTGGTCTCGACACCACTACGCGCACCGCCGTCTCCGCCCCGGCACGGGCGACCGCCGACGCGCACAACCAGGCCGACGTCACCTTCGCGCAGGACATGATCCCGCACCACCGCCAGGCCATCGTGATGGCCGAGATGGCCAGGACCCACGCCACCTCGCCCGAGGTCAAGGCCCTCGCTGCGCAGATCGAGAAGGCCCAGGCTCCGGAGATCACCACCATGACCGGCTGGCTCATCGACTGGGGCGAGAAGGTCCCACAGGGGATGTCCGGCATGGACGGCATGGGCCGGGACGACGGGCACGGAATGCCCGGCATGATGGGCGAGGACCGCATGGAGCAACTGCGGCACGCTCGCGGATCCGGCTTCGACAGCATGTTCCTGACGATGATGATCGAGCATCACGAAGGCGCCATCGAGATGGCCGAGACCGAGAAGAAGCAGGGCGCCTACGGCCCCGCCAAGGAGCTCGCCGACGACGTCATCACCGCGCAGACAGTGGAGATCGCCCAGATGCGGAAGATGCTCGGCACGAGCTGACCCCGACACGCCGGGATGGCGCGACCCGGGAATGGCTCGCCCCTTGGCTCATCCACGCAGCGACCCGAGATCGTGAGCCTTAGCGTCCCGCGCACGGGCGGACAGCCCTGGATGGCTCGGCTGGGTCTTTGAGGCCCCCTGCCCTCTGCGAGCGAGGGAGGTGTGCCTTCAGGCCGTTGCTGGGACGGTGGGTGCCCCTGTGATGGGCTCTCTGCGGCTCCTTCTCCTACCCTGCGTCCCAACAGTGTCCTGAATCCGCCGTCCAGCCCCTCGCACAGACCCCTGGTGAAGCTCGCACCGACGGTGAACCGACGCATCCTCGCAGGTCAGCGAAGCGTCAACTACAAGCCGTGGAACCGCCATCGAACTCGTGAGCAGCGGATTCAGTCCGTTGGGCCAAAGTTCTGAATCCGCGCTCGCGATGAAACGTTTCTTCAGGTCAGGAGCCTGCGTGGTGGGGCGGGTGGGACTCGAACCCACGGCCGACGGATTATGAGTCCGCTGCTCTAACCGGCTGAGCTACCGCCCCTTACGGCGCGTCGCGCACATTTGTGCGCGCCGTCTGCCGCAGCATAGCCGCTCATACGATCTCCTGCTTCGGATGGTCGGCGACGCTACGACCTTGAGGACCTCGCTGCCGCCTGCCCGGTTCCACGAAGAGGGGATTACATGGAAAAAGGACCCCGAGGGGTCCTCTTCACCACTGCTCCCCCGGCTGGACTCGAACCAGCAACCCTCCGGTTAACAGCCGAATGCTCTGCCAATTGAGCTACAGGGGATCGCGCTCCCCCGACTGGACTCGAACCAGTAACCTGCCGGTTAACAGCCGGCTGCTCTGCCAATTGAGCTACAGGGGATTGCTGCGTGTGCACCGAACGTACCTACCCCGGGCGTCCCGGGCGGCGCTCGCTCGCTGCGACACATACATTAGCGCAAGCAGGGGGGTGCTCCGCCAATCGGTTCCCCCGGTGACCTCGCGGTGAGCTCCGGATGACCCTTCGGGTGATCAGGGGGTCCTGCGGGTAGGCGGGCAGCACAGCCTCATGGTCCGTATCGACACCGGCGTCCGTGACGACGCCGGCGAAGGGTGGCAGCCATGCGCTACCGGCTTACGTTCATCGCCGGACTTGCCCTGGGCTACGTGCTCGGCACCCGCGCCGGGCGCGAGCGTTACGAGCAGCTGAAGAAGTCCGCACGGGAGTTCACCCAGAATCCGGCCGTGCGCAATGCGGCCGAGTCCGCCGCGCAGACGAGTCGCGACGTGGCCGGGAAGGCGTACCACGTCGTGAGCGACAAGGTCGGGGACCGGATGCCCGACTCGGTGGCCGAGCGGGTGCGGTCGCTGCGCGAGCGGAGCCAGGGCGCCGAGGACGACTGGGGCACGAGCAACACCTAGTGCCCTGGTTCTTGCGTCCTGCCGGTGGTTCTTGCGTCCTTTCCGGCCGGACAGGACGCATGAGCCGGCCCCGGACCCGGCTCCACTGCCCCCGGCCCGGTCGGTCGTGGGCCCCAGGCCCGCCGCCCACGCCGATGCGTGAGCCGGTCAGGGCGTGACTTCGGTCCCGCGTGCGGCAGAATCTGATGACATGGGGATAGTCGCCGGGCTGGACAGTTCGTCCGCATTCACTCGCATCGTCGTCTGCGACACGGACACGGGCGCCGTGCTGCGCCAGGGATACGCACCGCATCCCGTCGAGGCGAAAGCCACCGACGTCGATCCGCAGGCGTGGCTGCTGTCGCTGGGTGAGGCGGCCGCCGGGGGGCTGCTGGAAGGCGTTCAGGCCATCGGTGTGTCCGCGCAGCAGCACGGGCTGGTGCCGCTGGACGCGGCGGGCGCGCCGGTGCGTACCGCGCTGGTCGGGAACGACAAGCGGGCGCAGGTCGCGGCGGCGGATCTGATCGAGGCGTTCGGCGGGCGGCAGGCATGGGCCGAGGCCGTCGGCTGCGTACCGCAGTCCGGACTGCCCGTGGCGAAGCTGCGCTGGCTGGCGCGTACCGAGCCGGAGGCGGCCAGGCGCACCGCGCTGGTGATGCAGCCCCACGACTGGCTGGTGTGGCAGCTGCTGGGCAGGCCCGCACGCAGGACGACGGACCGGGGTGCGGCGTCCGCGACCGGGTACTGGTCGGCGCGCACGGGCTCGTACCGGCCGGATCTGGTCGAGCTGGCGCTCGGTCACCAGGCCGCGCTGCCCGAGGTGCTGGGGCCTTCCGATGCGGCCGGGACGACGCCGGAGGGACTGCTGATCTCCGCGGGAACCGGCGAGACGATGGCCGCCGCGTTCGGCCTCGGTCTCGGGACCGGGGACGCGGTGGTGTCGCTGGGGGCTTCCGGGTCCGTGATGGCCGTGCACCACGAGGCGCTGGCCGATCCGTCGGGGATGATCACGTCCTTCGCCGACGCGACCGGCATGCATCTGCCGGTCGTGCACACACTCAATGCCGTACGGGTCCTGCGCGGCACCGCCGAGATGCTCGGCACCGAGGACCTGACCGAACTGTCCGCGCTGGCCCTGAAGTCCACCCCCGGCGCCTCCGGTCTGGTGCTGCTCCCCTATCTGGAGGGCGAGCGCACCCCGCATCTACCGCACACCGCGGGCACCCTCAGCGGGCTGCGGCGCGAGTCGATGAAGCCCGAGCATCTCGCGCGGGCGGCGTTCGAGGGCATGCTGTGCTCGCTCGCCGACGCGCTGGACGTGCTGCGCGGGCGGGGCGTGGACGTACGGCGGGTGTTCCTGCTGGGGCAGGCCGCCGAACTCCCCGCCGCGCAGGCCGCGGCGCCCGCGATCTTCGGCGCGCAGGTCGTCGTACCGCAGCCCGCCGACTACGCGGCGCTCGGAGCGGCCCGGCAGGCCGCCTGGGCACTCGGTGTGGCGCAGGGCACGCTCGCCCCGCACAGCCCGCCGGCCTGGCGGGGCGCGGCTGCGCAGGTGTTCGAGCCGGGTGAGGAGCTGGCGGTGGGGCAGGCGGTGCGGCAGCAGTACACCGCGACGCGTGAGCAGCTCCACCCGGGGGCGTTCAACGTCTGACCGCCGTCGCACGCGCGTTCTTGACCGGGCCTTGGCGAAATCCCTTGGGCAGAGGGTGGTCGAGTGTCGGAGTATGGGGCCGACCCCACGACTCGACGCCGACCCGAGAGACAGCCGCGCGTGCTCATACGACTCCTCCGGACGTTCCTCCATCCGTACCGACAACCGATCGCCCTGCTGGTGGCGTTGCAACTGCTGCAGACCGGCGCCACCCTCTATCTGCCCACGCTGAACGCCGACATCATTGACAACGGTGTCGTAGATGGAGATACCGGCTACATCCTGACATTCGGCGCTCTCATGATCGGCGTCAGCGTGGTCCAGGTCCTGTGCAACATCGGGGCCGTGTACTACGGCGCCCGCACCGCCGCCGCGCTCGGCCGGGACGTACGGGCCGCCGTCTTCGAGCGGGTGCAGTCGTTCTCGGCCCGCGAGGTCGGACATTTCGGTGCGCCGTCCCTCATCACCAGGACCACCAACGACGTCCAGCAGGTCCAGATGCTGGTGCTGATGGCGTTCACCTTGATGGTCTCCGCGCCGATCATGTGCGTGGGCGGCATCGCCATGGCGCTCAGCCTCGATGTGCCGCTGTCCGCGGTACTGCTCGCGGTCGTACCGGTGCTGGGCATCGCCGTGTCGCTGATCGTGAAGAAGATGCGGCCGCTGTTCCGGACCATGCAGGAGCGGCTCGACACCGTGAACCGCGTGCTGCGTGAGCAGATCACCGGCAACCGGGTGATCAGGGCCTTCGTGAAGGACACATACGAGCAGGACCGGTTCCGTGGCGCGAACACCGAGCTGACGGACGTGGGCCTGTCGACCGGCCGACTGATGGCGCTGATGTTCCCGGTCGTCATGACGGTCGTGAACGTGTCGAGCATCGCGGTCGTCTGGTTCGGCGCCCACCGCATCGACAGCGGCGGCATGCAGATCGGCGCGCTCACCGCGTTCCTCGCCTATCTGATGCAGATCGTCATGGCGGTCATGATGGCCACCTTCATGTTCATGATGGTGCCGCGCGCCGAGGTCTGCGCCGAGCGCATCGAGGAGGTCCTGGCGACGGAGTCCAGCGTCGTGCCGCCGGTCTCCCCCGTACGCGAACTCGCCCGCCGCGGGCATCTCGAGGTGCGGGGTGCGGACTTCCGCTACCCCGGCGCCGAGGAGTCCGTACTCCGCGACGTGGACCTGGTCGCCATGCCCGGCGAGACGACCGCGATCATCGGGTCGACGGGCAGCGGCAAGTCGACCCTGCTCGGACTCGTCCCGCGACTGTTCGACGTCACCGGAGGCGAGGTTCTCGTCGACGGCGTGGACGTACGGGAGCTGGAGCCGGCTCTGATGGCGCGGACCGTCGGGCTCGTCCCGCAGAAGCCGTACCTCTTCTCCGGGACGGTCGCGACGAATCTGCGGTACGGGAATCCCGACGCGACCGACGAGGAGCTGTGGCACGCGCTGGAAGTGGCGCAGGCCGCCGACTTCGTACGCGAGCTGGAAGGCGGGCTGAACGCGCCCGTCGCGCAGGGCGGCAGCAATGTGTCCGGCGGACAGCGGCAGCGGCTCGCGATCGCGCGGACGCTGGTGCAGCGGCCGGAGATCTATCTCTTCGACGACTCGTTCTCGGCGCTGGACTACGCGACGGACGCCGCGTTGCGCGGGGCGCTGTCGCTGGAGACGGCCGAATCGACCGTCGTGATCGTCGCCCAGCGCGTGTCGACGATCCGGGATGCCGACCGGATCGTGGTCCTCGACGAGGGGCGTGTGGTGGGAACCGGCCGTCATCACGAGCTGATGGCGGGCAATGAGACATACCGGGAGATCGTGCTCTCCCAGCTGACCGAGGCGGAGGCTGCCTGATGGCCGGTCCTGGCGGACGCATGATGATGGGCCAGTCCGGTGAGCGGTCCATGGACTTCAAGGGCTCGGGTAAACGACTGCTGCGGCAGCTCGCCCCGGAGCGGGTGACGCTGTGGGTGATGCTCGCGGCCGGTGTGCTGAGCGTGGCGCTGTCGGTGGTCGGGCCCTGGATCCTGGGGAAGGCGACCGACCTGGTCTTCGCCGGGGTCGTCGGCCGCGAGATACCGGACGGCACGACGAAGGAGCAGGCCATCGAGGGCCTGCGGAAGCAGGGCGACGGGGGACTCGCCGACATGCTCTCCGGGGTGGACTTCACCCCCGGGCACGGCATCGACTTCACCGCGGTCGGGAACGTGCTGCTGGTGGCGCTCGCCGTGTACGTGGCGGCCGGGCTGCTGATGCTGGTGTCGACACGCATGTCGATCCGGGTGATCAACAGCACCATGTTCCGGATGCGTGAGGACGTACAGGCGAAGCTGTCGCGGCTGCCGCTGTCGTACTTCGACAAGGCCAAGCGCGGCGAGGTGCTGAGCCGCGCGACGAACGACATCGACAACATCTCGCAGACCTTGCAGCAGTCGATGGGTCAGCTGATCAACTCGGCTCTGACGATCGTCGGTGTGCTGGCGATGATGTTCTGGATCTCGCCGCTGCTGGCGCTGGTCGCGCTCGTGACCGTGCCGCTGTCGGTCGTCGTGGCGACGAAGGTCGGCAAGCGCTCGCAACCGCAGTTCGTCCAGCAGTGGAAGTCCACGGGCCGGCTCAACGCCCATGTCGAGGAGATGTACACCGGCCATGCGCTGGTGAAGGTCTTCGGGCGGCAGGACGAGTCCGCGAAGGAGTTCGCCGAGCAGAACGAGGCGCTGTACGAGGCCGGTTTCCGGGCGCAGTTCAACAGCGGGGTCATGCAGCCGCTGATGTTCTTCATATCGAACCTGAACTACGTCCTGGTGGCCGTGGTCGGCGGACTGCGGGTCGCGTCCGGCACCCTGTCCATCGGCGATGTCCAGGCCTTCATCCAGTACTCGCGGCAGTTCTCGATGCCGCTGACACAGGTCGCGTCGATGGCGAACCTGGTGCAGTCCGGCGTCGCCTCCGCCGAGCGCATCTTCGAGCTGCTCGACGCTGACGAGCAGGCGCCCGACCCCGTGGTCGGAGCCCGTCCCGGGGAGCTGAGCGGAGCGGTCGCGCTGGAGAAGGTGTCGTTCCGCTACGACCCGGAGAAGCCCCTCATCAAGGATCTGTCGCTGAAGGTCGAGCCGGGGCAGACGGTCGCGATCGTCGGCCCGACGGGCGCGGGCAAGACCACACTCGTGAATCTGCTGATGCGGTTCTACGAGGTCACGGGCGGCCGGATCACCCTCGACGGCGTCGATGTCGCGACGATGTCGCGGGACGAACTGCGGTCCGGGATCGGGATGGTGCTGCAGGACACGTGGCTGTTCGGCGGGACGATCGCCGAGAACATCGCGTACGGGACCTCGCGTGTGGTCACGCGCGAGGAGATCGAGGAGGCGGCGCGGGCGGCCCACGCCGACCGCTTCGTCCGGACCCTTCCGGACGGGTACGACACCGTCATCGACGACGAGGGCGCGGGCGTCAGCGCGGGCGAGAAGCAGCTGATCACCATCGCGCGGGCGTTCCTGTCCGACCCGGTGATCCTGGTGCTCGACGAGGCGACGAGCTCGGTCGACACCCGTACCGAGGTGCTGATCCAGAAGGCGATGGCGCGGCTCGCCCATGGTCGTACGTCGTTCGTGATCGCGCACCGGCTCTCCACGATCCGGGACGCGGACGTGATCTTGGTGATGGAGAATGGCTCCATCATCGAACAGGGCACGCATGACGAGCTGTTGCTGGCGGAGGGTGCGTACGCGCGCCTGTACTCCGCGCAGTTCGCCCAGGCCGTGGCCGAGGTCGACTGACGCACGACGACCAACCCCCCGGGGGACGCCGGGGAACGACGGGGAACGCCGGGGAACGCCGGGGAACGACGGAGAAACGGGGAGACCGGATGGAGAAGAAGGCAGGCACGGGGGTGGCGCTCGGGATCTCGCTGGGCATGGCCTTCGGGGTCCCGATCGGGTTCGCTTTCGACAACCTGGCACTGGGCATCGGGATGGGCATGTGCCTGGGCGTCGCTTTCGGAGCGAGCTACGAAGCGCGGAACAAGCGCAACGCACAGCCGTCCGACGGTGACGGCGACGCTCAGTCCAGGTAGCCGCGCAGCTGGTCCGCGAAGGCGTGGTCCCGCAACTTGTTGAGGGTCTTCGACTCGATCTGGCGGATGCGTTCGCGCGTCACGCCGAAGATCCGTCCGATCTCCTCCAGGGTGCGGGGCCGGCCGTCGGCCAGTCCGTACCGGAGCTGGACGACCTTGCGTTCGCGCTCGCCGAGGGTGGAGAGCACCGCCTCCAGGTGCTCGCGCAGCAGGAGGAACGCCGCCGATTCGACGGGGGACGCGGCGTCGCCGTCCTCGATGAGGTCGCCGAGTGCGACATCGTCCTCCTCACCGACCGGCGCGTGCAGGGACACCGGTTCCTGGGCGAGGCGCAGCACTTCGCCGACCCGCTCGGGCGCCAGGTCGAGCTGGGCGGCGACCTCTTCGGCGCTCGGTTCGTAGCCGCGCTCCTGGAGCATGCGGCGCTGGACCCGTACGACGCGGTTGATGAGTTCGACGACATGGACGGGGACACGGATGGTCCGGGCCTGGTCGGCGAGGGCCCGGGACATGGCCTGGCGGATCCACCAGGTCGCGTACGTCGAGAACTTGTAGCCGCGCGCGTAGTCGAACTTCTCGACCGCGCGTATCAGGCCGAGGTTGCCCTCCTGGACGAGGTCGAGCATGGTCAGCCCGCGGCCGACGTACCGCTTGGCGACGGAGACGACGAGGCGGAGGTTGGCCTCGATGAGGCGGCGCTTTGCCATCCGGCCCATGACGACGAGCTTGTCGAGGTCGAGGGCTAGCTGGGAGTCCAGATCCGGGGCGTTGCTCAGCTTCGCCTCGGCGAACAGGCCCGCTTCGACGCGTCGGGCGAGATCCACTTCCTCGACGGCGGTGAGGAGGGGGATCCGGCCGATCTCCCTGAGGTACTGACGGAAGAGGTCGGAGGAGGGGCTGGAGCCCTGCTCGACCCGGGCCACCGGCTCGGGTGGCTCGGGGATGTCCGGAACCTCTGCTTCGGGGACCGGCGGCTCGCCGGCCTCGGGATGGTGCGCTGCCCGGCTCTGCGGCGGAACGGCCGCGACCGGATCGGCTTCTGTCAGGGTCTGGGTCTGCACGGGGGCGACCTCCACGTTGGGCGCTGCCGGTTCGGGGGCAGGCGGCAGCGGGACGGGGACGGCGGCCGGGCCGCTGTCCGTCCCGTACACGATGAGCGGATCCGCGGGGGTGAGTGGCCCACCTCTCGTGGGCCGGCCGCGCTCCGAGGACTCAGGCACCGCACCCCAGTGTGGGGTACGACACATCACTGCCACGAGGGGCGTGCGGTGACTTTTTGAGTCCGGTCCGTGACCGGGTGGTTACGGGGCCGGGGCCCACGAGGCCGGGGGTCCGGGGGTCGCCCCCCGGGACGCGTCTCAAACGCCGACGGGGCCGATTTTTCAGCCCGTCTGGGGGTCCCCCCACGCCGCAGGGCGTAGGGGGAGTTCGAGGACGGGCACCCCGGCTGCGCCGACGGGAACCGGCACGCTTCCAGGCCCCGGCGTGCGGGGGCGGAGGCCACTGCGAGGCCGGGGGTCCGCGGGCCGGGCCCCGGTGCTCAGAGCGCCTCCGCGCCCCGGTTCCGGAGCGACTGGCCGTACTGCTGGAGCACCCATAGCTCGTTCTGGACGGCTGCGAGGTGCTCCGGGTCGGCATGCGCGCCGAGCCGCGCCAGGGTGCCCTGGACATCGCGGATGCGGCGGTCGACCGCGCGGAGGCGGACCTGTACGAGCTGGAAGCCCGCGTAGGTCTCGTCGACGGTGCGCGAGTGCACCGCCTCCACGGCGAGCTCGGTGATCATCGCGCGTACGGTGTCGTTGGGCGCGGCGTCTCGGACCCTGGCCAGATAGCCGGGTGCGTCGGGGACGCCCTGCTCGGCGCCGCCCGCTTCGGCGATGGCCTGGCGTACGGCGGCGTAAGGCGGGGCGGTGAACTCGTCCGCCCCGTACGCGTCGAACGCCGGCGAGACCAGCTCGGGGTGCTGGAGGGCGAGCTTCAGCAGCTCGCGCTCGGTGCGGTGGGCAGGGCTGCGGAGGTTGAGCGCGGGGCCGCTGGGATGCGCGGCGGGGCGCCCGGTGTCGTACGAAGGTGCCTGGCGCGCGGGCGCCGGGCCCTGGCCGCCGCGATCCCGCGCCCACCGCGCGAGCTGGGCGACGCGCTTGACCACGAACTGGGTGTCGAGGATGCCGAGGAGCCCGGCGAGCTGGACGGCGACCTCGTGCTGCGACGCGCTGTTCTTGATCCGGGCGACGATCGGCGCGGCCTCGTCGAGCGCTGCGGCCCGGCCGACCGGGGTCTCCAGGTCGTAGTTCTTCACGATCTGGCGGATCGCGAACTCGAAGAGCTGGTTGCGTGGCTCCGCCAGCTCACGTACGGCCTCGTCGCCCTTGGCGAGGCGCAGCTCGCACGGGTCCATGCCGTCCGGTGCAACCGCGATGAACGTCTCGGCGGCGAACTTCTGATCGTCCTCGAAGGCCCTGAGCGCGGCCTTCTGTCCGGCCGCGTCACCGTCGAAGGTGAAGATCACCTTTGCGCTGCCGTTGTCCATCAGCAGCCGGCGGAGGATCTTGATGTGGTCGCCGCCGAAGGCGGTGCCACAGGTCGCGATCGCGGTCGTCACGCCGGCGAGATGGCAGGCCATCACGTCCGTGTATCCCTCGACGACGACGGCGCGACTGGACTTGGCGATCTCCCTCTTCGCCAGGTCGATGCCGTACAGCACCTGGGACTTCTTGTAGATCGCCGTGTCCGGGGTGTTCAGGTACTTCGGGCCGTTGTCGTCGTCCCGGAGCTTGCGCGCGCCGAAGCCGACGACATCGCCCGAGATATCGCGGATCGGCCACATCAGCCGGCCGCGGAAGCGGTCGATGGGGCCGCGGCGGCCCTCCTGGGACAGCCCCGAGAGGACGAGCTCCTTGTCGGAGAAGCCCTTCCCGCGGAGAAAGCGGGTCAGGTGGTCCCAGCCGGCCGGGCTGTATCCCACGCCGAAGTGCTGGGCCGCGGCCTGGTCGAAGCCGCGCTCGGCGAGGAACTTCCGGCCGATCTCGGCCTCCGCGCTGTCGAGCTGCTCCACATAGAACTGGGCCGCGACCTGGTGGGCCTCGACGAGGCGGATGCGCTCGCCGCGCTGGTGGCTCGGGTTGTACCCGCCCTCCTCGTACCGCAGCGTGATCCCGGCCTTGGCGGCGAGCCGCTCGACGGCCTCGGAGAACGACAGGTGGTCGACCTTCATCACGAAGGTGAGGGTGTCCCCGCCCTCCTGGCAGCCGAAGCAGTGGAAGAGGCCCTTGCTCGGACTGACCTGGAAGGAGGGGGACTTCTCGTCGTGGAAGGGGCACAGCCCCTTGAGGTTGCCGCCGCCCGCGTTGCGCAGCTGGAGGTATTCGGACACGACGGAGTCGATCGGGACCGCGTCCCGTACCGCCTTCACGTCGTCATCGTTGATCCTGCCTGCCACGCGAGGATTCTACGGGGCCGGGGGTCCGGGGGTGGCCCCCGGGAGATGCGCTACGGGGCCGGTGCGACAGCACTCAGTGGAGTGGCCGGGTTCGCCAGGGCGTCGGTGTCCACGGGCGCGCCGGAGCGGATCAGGCCCTGGATGTCCTCCGTCACATCCCACACGTTCACATTCATCCCGGCCAGTACCTTGCGGTCCTTCAGCCAGAAGGCGATGAACTCGCGCTTGCCCACATCGCCGCGGAGCACGACCTGGTCGTACGAGCCGGGCGGCGCCCAGCCCGAGTACTCCATGCCGAGGTCGTACTGGTCGGAGAAGAAGTACGGGATCCGGTCGTAGGAGACCTGCTTGCCGAGCATGGCGCGGGCGGCGGCCGGGCCGCCGTTCAGCGCGTTGGCCCAGTGTTCGACGCGGAGGCGGATGCCGAGGAGCGGGTGGTGGGCGGCGGCGACGTCGCCCGCCGCGTAGATGTCGGGGTCGGAGGTGCGCAGCGACGCGTCGACGGCGACGCCGCCCCCGTGGGCGCGGTCGACGAGGGCGAGCCCCGCGGATTCGGCGAGTCCGGTGCGCGGCGCCGCGCCGATCGCGGCGAGGACGCTGTGGGCGGGGTGCTCGTCACCGTCGTCCGTGCGGGCGGCGAGGACCATTCCGTCCTGGCCGGTGATCTCGGTGAGGCGGACGCCGAAGCGGAAGCGGACGCCGTGCTCGCGGTGCAGGTCGGCGAAGATCTGGCCCAGCTCGGGGCCGATGACCCGGTGCAGCGGGGTGGGCTCCGGCTCGACGATCGTGACCTCGGCGCCGTAGCCACGGGCGGCGGCCGCGACCTCCAGGCCGATCCAGCCGGCTCCGGCGATCAGCAGATGGCCGTTGTCACGGCCGAGTGTGGTGAGAACTTGCCGTAGCCGGTCCGCGTGGGCGAGGCGGCGCAGATGGTGGACGCCCGCCAGGCCCGTACCGGGGATGTCGAGGCGGCGCGGCTCGGCGCCGGTGGCGAGCAGCAGCTTGTCGTAGTTGACCGTGGTGCCGTCGCCGAGGCGTACGGACCGGCCGTCGCGGTCGATGGCGGTGACGGGCTGGCCGAGGTGCAGCTCGACGTCGTTCTGGGCGTACCAGGCCGGCTCGTGGACGAAGACGCTGTCGCGCTCCTCCTTGCCGGTCAGATAGCCCTTGGAGAGGGGCGGGCGTTCGTAAGGGTGGTCGCGTTCGTCACCGATCAGGATCACCCGGCCGGTGAACCCCTCGGCGCGGAGGGTCTCCGCCGCCTTGGCCCCGGCGAGTCCCCCGCCCACGATGACGAAAGTCCGATGCGCGTCGACCACTTGATGCCTCCTTGTTTACTGCCGGGGGTCCAAGGGCTGTCACCCCGGATAACACAGCACGCTACGCCGACTGGCTGCGAGCGTCCCGCACGGAGCGTGATGGGGGAAGAGGGGGACCTTGGTGGGCGTGTCGGTTCCGGCCGTTCCGCCGAGAGGGGATCACGGCCGGCGCAGTGCCGGCCGGGCGTGCAGGGTGCGGGCCGAGTCGTCCGTGAGGGACGCGATCTGGTCGACGATGACCCGCTTACGGGCGCGGTCGTCGGCCGCGGCCTCGAACATGGCGCGGAACTGCGGGTCCAGGCCCTCCGGGGCGCGGGCGACGAGCGCGTCGGCGAGCTCGGCGACGACGATGCGCTGGTCCGCGCGGAGCGCCTCCTGCTCGGCGCGTTGCATCACATAGCGGTCCGCGACCGCCTTGAGGACGGCGCACTCCAGATGGGCCTCGTGCGGGACGACCAGCTCGGCGGCGTACCGGGTGAGCCGGCCGGTGCCGTACGCCTGCCGGGTGGCGCCCTCGGCGGCCAGGCAGAACCGGCCGATCAGCTGACTGGTCGCATCCTTGAGACGGGCCTGGGCGACGGCGGAGCCGTCGTAGCCGTGCGGCCACCACTCCTGGTCGACGAGGCGGTCCAGGGCGTCGGCCAGCTCCTGCGGATCCGTGTCCTCGGCGACGTAGCGTCCGATGGCCACCGTCCAGATCTCGCTCCGCTCGGCCTCGGAGAAGAGCATGTTCGGATCGATGTGGCCGGCGTGCAGGCCGTCCTCGAAGTCATGGACCGAGTAGGCCACGTCGTCGGACCAGTCCATGACCTGCGCCTCGAAGCACTTGCGGTGGGCCGGGGCGCCTTCCCTGACCCATTCGAAGACCGGCAGGTCGTCCTCGTACACCCCGAATTTCGGCGAACCGGGGTCGGTGGGATGTCCGCCGCGCGCCCAGGGGTACTTGGTCGCGGCGTCGAGGGCCGCGCGGGTGAGGTTGAGGCCGACGCTGATCAGCTCGCCGGACGCCTCGGAGTGGACGAAGCGCTTGGGCTCGATGCGGGTGAGCAGCCGGAGCGACTGGGCGTTGCCCTCGAAGCCGCCGCAGTCCTTGGCGACGTCGTTGAGGGCCTGCTCGCCGTTGTGCCCGAACGGCGGGTGGCCCATGTCGTGGGCGAGGCAGGCGGTCTCGACCAGATCGGGGTCGCAGCCGAGCGCCGCTCCCAGTTCCCGGCCGACCTGGGCGCATTCCAGGGAGTGCGTCAGCCGCGTACGCGGACTGGGGTCCCAGGCCGCGCTGCGCGAGCCGGGCGTCACCACCTGGGTCTTGCCGGCGAGCCGGCGCAGTGCCGCGGAGTGCAGCACGCGCGCGCGGTCGCGCTGGAAGGCCGTGCGGCCGGGGCGCTTGTCCGGCTCGGCGGCCCAGCGCGCGGTGGCGGCGTCGTCGTAGTCGCAGGGGTCGGTGGTGGTGCCCGTGGTGCCTTCCATGCTCCTGACGGTAACCGCAGTCGCCGACAGCGTGGCTCAGGCGGTGACCAGTTGGCGCTGGCCGCCCACGGACGGCGCGGCCTGCGCCTCGTCGTAGCGATGCAGGACGAGCCGCGCGAGCGCGGGGTGGGCCCCGATGGGCGCGGCGGCGGTCCAGGGGGCGGCGGCCGCGGCGGCCGTGGCGAACCGCCCGGGGGCGGTGAAGTAGGAGGCGACCGCCGTCCGGTGCCGGCCACGTGCGGCCAGCGCGCGCAGTGCCTCGGGAACGCTGGGCAAGACGGCGGAGGAGGCGTAGGCCGGGACGACGGGCACCCCGCCGAGGCGCTCGCCCAGCATCGCGGCGGTGAGGCGGGCGTCCGCGGCCGACTCGGGGTCGCGCGAACCGGCGGCGGCGAGCACCACGCCGGCGCTGCGGCTGGTGCCGTCCGCGGTGCGCCACCCCGCCTCGACGAGGCGGGCGTACAGCGCCTCGACGAGCAGCGGATGCGGGCCGAGCGGCGGGGCGATCCGGGCACGCAGTCCCGGCGCGCCGGCGACGGCGGCGGGAATGTCCTGCTTCACGTGGTAGCCGCGGCCCAGCAGCAGTGGTACGAGTACGGCCTCGCGGTCGCCGAGGGCGGCGAGGGTGTCGGGCAGCAGCGGTTCGTCGAGCTCGATGTGCCCGAGCCGTACGTCGAGACCGGGGCGCAGCTCCCGGACCCGGTCGAGCAGCCTGCTGACGGTGTGCAGGGCGCGCGGGTCCCGGCTGCCGTGGGCGACGGCGACGAGGGTGGGGGCGGCGAGCGCGGGGGCAGGGCCTGCGGCAGAATCCGCGGCGAGGTCCGGGGCGAGCTTCGCGGCCGGGGGCCGGTGGGTGGCGGGCGGCGGGGGACTCGGGGTCTGTCCGGAGCCGGCTATGAACAGGTCTGCGGTGCTCTCACGGGAAGAAGTCATAGGTCTGCGCACTCCGTTGAGCTGGACATGACTGAGCTGTGCCCCGAGCTGCGCGGTGATGCGGGTGAGCAGTTGCGCGGTGGTGTCGAGGGGCGGCGTGTTCGGGGCCAGGGACTCGCGAGGGTGTGCCGACTCCGTCATGAACCGATCCTGGCGGGCGCAGGTTGCGGCCTCGTTGCGCCGGAGTGACGGGTGTTTTCCACGCCCTCACCGGCTCGAGGGCGGCGTTGTCAGCCCTGTCGGCCGCCGGGCCGCGGACATTCGACCGTGCCCGGGGCCGGGCCGCGCGCAGGGCAGGGCACCACTTCGGGCGCAGGGCCGGGCACCGCTTCGGGCCGGTTCGGGCGGCTCCTCAGCTGGCGAGCCAGACCCGCAGCGTCGTGCCCGGGACGAAGCCCTGCTGGACGGCCGCGGTCAGGGAGTCGCCGTGTTCGTAGCCGACGACGGGCATGCCGGGCCAGAGGCGGGCGACGGCGGCGAGGCAGCCCGCCCAGGCGCGATCGAGGTCTCCGTCCGTGCCGAAGAGGTTGGAGACTCCCACGACGGATTCGCTGCGGCTCACGACCGCTCCGGCAACCGTGCGGGTGCCGCGGTCCGTGGTCCCCGCGAGCAGCGTCGTGGAGCGGTCGGCGAGGAGTTCGGCACGGAAGAGTCCGGCCAGGTCCTGGTCGCCCTGTGCCCATGCCGAATCCCACTCGACCAGGTTCCGCACCGTCCTGACCGGCCGCCAGGTGACGTCGTCCGGCGCGACGGGGGCGGCGAGGACGGCCGGGCGGTGGATCCACCGTGCCTCGAAGAGCACGTCGAATCCGTCCGCCGACAGATCGAGCCGCCCGAAGCTGTCCTTGACCGAACAGCCCGGTGCCTCGCGGTCGACCTGCTCCAGCACCTCGCGCCCCGTGGCGTCCGGCGTGAGGGTCACGGCGTCCGGGTACAGCGGCGGGGTGCGGTGCTCGCTGGTCCAGGCCCGTTCGCCGAAGACCCCTGAGACCCCGTGCGCGCGGCACATGGTGTCGCACCACTGGGCGTTGTTACGGGCGGCGTGCGCATCGTGCCACACAGTGGTCATGAACCACATCATGCCGGACCCGCCGGCCGGGTTCGGACCACACCGGCACCCCGGGGCAGCCGGGCACGGCCGATTCCGGGGTCCGTGGTGCGGACGTGCCCCCGAAGAGGTGACGTGGCCAGGGCCCTCCTCCGGATCGGGCCGGATCCGCGGGCGGGGGCCCGGTGCGTACGCCGTGACGGGGTACGCACGAGTTTCGCCGATCACATCGACGTGGTGCGGTGAACCGATGCGCCTCCGACGGCGTCGGACGAGGTGAACCGAGGGACCAGGGGGTCATCCATGCGCAAGCGCTCACTGCGCACGCTCTCATTCGGCGGGCTCACGCCGCGCACGCTCTCCCCGCGCACGCTCGCGCGGCGTACGCTCGCGCTCCTGCCGAGGAGCAGGCGCGGGCAGCGGCGTGCCGTGCAGGCGGTGATGCTCGGGTGCGTGTTCGCGCTGGCACCCGCGACCTGGATGCACGCGGTCGCCGACAGCCGTATCCGTACCACCGCCGATGTGCCCGCGCGCGATGTCGCCGTCGTCTTCGGGGCGGGTCTGTGGAAGGGCCGGCCGACCCCGTATCTCGCGCACCGGCTCGACGCGGCCGCCGAGCTGTACCGCACCGGGAAGGTCAAGGTCGTGCTCGTGACCGGGGACAACAGCCGGGTCGAGTACGACGAGCCGGACGCGATGCGCACGTATCTCACCGCACGTGGTGTGCCGGACGGGCGGATCGTCAGCGACTATGCGGGCTTCGACACCTGGGACTCGTGCGTACGCGCCAAGAAGATCTTCGGGGTCGACCGGGCGGTGCTGGTGACGCAGGGCTTCCACATCAAGCGGGCGATCGCGCTGTGCGATGCGGCAGGGATCGAGTCGTACGGCGTCGGGGTCGCCGAGCCGCATGACTCGGTCTGGTACTACGGCGGGGCGCGGGAACTGTTCGCGGCGGGCAAGGCGGCGCTGGACGTCGCGTTCGAACCGGACCCGCGGTTCCTCGGCCCGCAGGAGCCGGGCGTCACGGAGGCCCTGGCCTCGGCCACCGCCGCGCCCTGAGCTGCTCACCGTGCCGGGCGACGCGGGCGGAGGTGTGCGTACCGAAGCCGTAATGCGCCGAGCCCGCCGCCGTAACACGGACGACGCACGCTGAGTGCCATGTCCCCTGCACCGGCCCCCGCCTCCGCGCTCGTTCCCACCCACTGCCCCTACTGCTCTCTGCAGTGCGGCATGAACCTGCGCGCCGAGGAGACGGGGACGGTCGAGGTCGTGGAACGCA
Source organism: Streptomyces sp. NPDC053673 (assembly GCF_055585225.1). Classification (NCBI taxonomy): domain Bacteria; kingdom Bacillati; phylum Actinomycetota; class Actinomycetes; order Kitasatosporales; family Streptomycetaceae; genus Streptomyces; species Streptomyces sp. NPDC053673. Next base: position 193,325 of record NZ_JBVJKN010000007.1, read on the forward strand.
CGGACTTCCCCGTGAACCGGGGCGCCCTGTGCGGCAAGGGACGTACCGCACCCGCGGTGCTCTCCTCCCAGGTGCGGCTGACCGGGCCCCTGGTCCGACGCCCCGCCACAGGCAGGCTCGAACCGGCCACCTGGGAGGAGGCTCTGCGGGCCACGGCCGACGGACTGCGGCGGACCCGCGCGGTGCACGGCGCGGACGCCGTAGGGGTGTTCGGCGGCGGGGGCCTGACGAACGAGAAGGCCTACGCGCTCGGAAAGTTCGCCCGCGTCGTGCTCGGCACCTCGCAAATCGACTACAACGGCCGCTTCTGCATGTCGTCCGCGGCGGCCGCGCACCAGCGGGCGTTCGGTCTCGACCGGGGGCTGCCGTTCCCGCTGGAGGACATTCCGCGCACCGGGTGCGTCGTCCTCGTCGGCTCGAACCTCGCCGAGACGATGCCGCCCGCGCTGCGCTATCTGACGGAGCTGAAGGAGAACGGCGGCACGCTGATCGTCGTCGATCCGCGCCGTACGAGGACGGCCGAGCAGGCCGATCTGCATCTCGCGCCGCGGCCCGGGACCGATCTGGCGCTCGCGCTCGGGCTGCTGCACCTGGTGGTGGCGCAGGGCCGTACGGACGAGGAGTTCATCCGGGAGCGTACGACCGGGTGGGAGGAGGCCAGGGCGGCCGCGATGGCGCACTGGCCCGAGCTGGTCGAGCGGCTCACCGGGGTCGGCGTGCCGCAGTTGCGCGAGGCGGTACGGATGTTCTGTGACGCGCCCACCGCGATGGTGCTCACGGCGCGCGGCCCCGAGCAGCAGTCGAAGGGCACGGACACGGTCGGCGCATGGATCAATCTCGCCCTCGCGACCGGGAAGGCGGGCCGGCCGCTCTCCGGCTACGGCTGCCTGACCGGGCAGGGCAACGGGCAGGGCGGCCGCGAGCACGGCCAGAAGGCCGACCAGTTGCCCGGGTACCGCAAACTCGACGACCCGGCGGCGCGGGCGCATGTGGGGCGGGTGTGGGGTGTCGACCCCGACTCGCTGCCCGGCCCGGGGCGCAGTGCGTACGAACTGCTCGACGCGCTGGGCCAGGACGTGAAGGCGCTGCTGCTGATGGGTTCCAACCCGGTGGTCTCGGCGCCGCGCGCCGCGCACGTCGAGGAACGGATGCGGGGGCTCGACTTCCTCGCCGTCGCGGACGTGGTGCTGTCGGAGACGGCGGAGCTGGCGGACGTCGTGTTCCCGGTGACCCAGTGGGCGGAGGAGACGGGGACGACGACGAACCTGGAGGGGCGGGTGCTGCTGCGGCGCCGGGCGATCACACCTCCGGTGGGGGTACGGAGCGACCTGGAACTGCTGCACGGACTGGCCGGGCTGCTGGGCCATGAGAAGGGCTTCCCGACGGACGCGGAGGAGGTTTTCGCGGAACTGCGCCGGGCGTCGGCGGGTGGGCCTGCCGACTATTCGGGCATCAGCTACCGGCGGCTGGAGGAGGAGAACGGCGTCTTCTGGCCGTGCCCGGAGGCGGCGGCCCCCGTCCGGGACACCCACCCCGGGACCCCGCGGCTGTTCCTGGACCGGTTCGCGACGCCGGACGGCCGGGCGCGGTTCGTGCCCGTGGTGCACCGGGCGGCCGGGGAGGAGACCGACGCCGAGTATCCCGTCGTACTGACGACCGGACGGGTCGTCGCGCAGTACCAGTCCGGGGCGCAGACCCGGCGGGTCGCCGAGCTGAACGCCGCGGCGCCGAGGCCGTTCGTCGAGCTGCACCCGCATCTGGCCGCGCGTGTGGGGGTGGCCGACGGGGAGCCGGTGGCCGTCGTGTCCCGCCGGGGGCGGGCGGTCGCACCGGCCCGGGTCACCGACGCGATCCGGCCGGACACGGTCTTCATGCCGTTCCACTGGCCGGGCGAGGGCCGCGCCAACACGCTGACGAATCCGGCGCTGGACCCGACGTCGCGCATGCCGGAGTTCAAGGTGTGCGCGGTGCGGCTGGAACGAGCTGGGGGCTGAGTTCCCAGACTCCTGTGCGGCGGGGGCGGGGAGGGGAGACCTCAGCCCACCGCCGACCAGTCGCCCCCGGGGATCACCGTCCCGTGTGCCCGCAGCTCGCCCGCCACCCCCTCCGCCGCCACGTACACCCACGCCGGGACGGCGCCCGCGGCCGTGTGGACGTCCCGGGCGACCCGTACGTACAGGTTGCGGGGGTCGCCGGGGCCGAAGTACTCCTCCAGATGGTCGAGTACCGCTATCAGCTCGCCGTAGTGCCCCGGCGCCGCCGTGACGAGTTCGCCGGTGACGGTGCCGTCGCCCTCGACGGCGTACGGATAGCCCGGCCCCTCGTACAGCACCGCGCCGCTCAGCCGCGCGGGCTCCTCGGTGGCGGTGCGGCCGCGCAGGAAGCGGTCGTGGTTGTGTTCGCCCGCGCGGAGCGTGCCGTAGACGAAGAACGGCAGTGGCCCGCCCGTCACGGCGCCGTCGCCGTCGTCTCCGCCGCGACCCACTCCAGATACGCGGCACTGCCCCGCACCACCGGCGTCGCGATGATCTCCGGGGTGTCGTAGTCGTGGTGGGCCCGCACATGCGCCTCCAGCGCTTCGTAGCGGGCCGCCGTGGTCTTGAAGAGGATCTGCCACTCCTCGCTGGTCTCGATGGCGTTCTGCCAGCGGTAGACGGAAGTGACGGGCGCGGAGATCTGCGCGCACGCGGCCAGTCGCGCCTCCACCGCGCCGCGCGCCAGCTCCTCGGCCTTCTCGGCGCTGTCGGTGGTCGTCAGGACAGTCAGGACGGTCAGGGCGACGGTCACGGACACTCCTCTCGAGTCGTGCGGAAACAAGGGCCCGAACCAGGGCCGGAACCAGGGCCGGAACCAAGGACAGGACCAAGGACAGGACCGAAGTCGGCTGCCCGCCGGTCTCCCCCGGGCACCGCACGACTGTTTTACAACGGCGTCAGCCCGTGTAGGGGCGCCGGCTCCTGGCGTCCCGCAGTGCGATGGCCCACCAGGCGATCTGGTCGAGCATCGTCTTGACGGCGCCGACGGGCGCGGCCGGGGCCTTGTGCTGTCCGTCGGCGTCGAAGTGGGTGCCGGCGTTGTGGAAGGAGACGGGTGCGAAGAGTCCGAGGGGCTTCAGCAGGGTCAGTGAGCGGCGTGGGGTCGGCGGGGCCCGTGGGGTCGGCGGGGGTCGTGGGGTCGGCGGGGGTCCGGGAGTCGGTGGTCTGCACAGAGGTGGTGAGGTCCATGCCTCCGAGCCTGTTACTTAAACCATGGTTGAGGTCAAGCGGGTACTCTGGGCACATGACCCATCTCGCCTGGGACGCCAAGGAAGCCACCGTCGGTGAGCTGGCAGAACGCAGCGGTGTCGCCCCGTCCGCACTGCGGTTCTACGAACGCGAGGGGCTGATCAAGAGCCGCCGTACGTCCGGCAATCAGCGGCGCTACAGCCGGGACACGCTGCGGCGCGTCGCCTTCATCCGCACCTCCCAGCGGCTCGGCATCCCGCTCGCCACGATCCGCGAGGTGCTCGGCCTGCTGCCGGAGGACCGCACGCCGACCAGGGAGGACTGGGCACGGATCTCGGAGTGCTGGCGCGACGACCTGGACAAGCGGATCCGTACGCTCCAGCGGCTGCGCGACAATCTCTCGGACTGCATCGGCTGTGGCTGTCTCTCACTGGACCGGTGCGTGCTGTCCAACCCGTGCGACGAGCTGGCGTCGCACGGGCCCGGGCCACGGCGTCTGATCGAGGACTGACCCCGGCATACGGTATGCCCATGACGACTGCTCCCGCGGTGTACATCGAGATCGACGGCAGACCGGTGGCCGAGGCGGATCCGGATCTGCTCCCCGTACTGCAGGGTGGCTACGGCCACTTCACGGCGATGCAGGTACGCGGCGGCCGGGTACGCGGTCTCGCGCTGCACCTGGAGCGGCTGGACGGCTCGACGCGCGAGCTGTTCGGCACGGCGCTGGACGGGGAGCGGGTGCGTGCGCGCATTCGGCAGGCCCTCACCGCGACCGGCAGGCGGGACGCCTCCGTGCGGGTCCACGTGTACGCGACGTACGGGGCGGGCGGGGCGGGCGGGGACGCCGAGCCGATCCTGGTGGTGACCGTACGGGGGCCGCAGGAGATGGGCGAGGCGCCGCGGAGCCTGATGTCGGTGCCGTACCAGCGGCCGCTCGCCCACATCAAGCACGCGGGCGGTGTCGGCCAGACCTACTACGGCATGGCCGCGGTCCGCGCCGGCTTCGACGCCGCGCTGCTGACCGGGCCCGGCGGGGTGATCTCGGAGGGCCACATCACCAATGTCGCCTTCTGGGACGGGACATCGGTCGTCTGGCCGGACGCGCCCGCGCTGCGCGGCGTCACGATGGCGCTGCTGGAGCCGCTGCTGCCGTCGGTGCGGCGCGAGGTGACGCTGGCGGATCTCGCCTCCTACTCGGCGGCGTTCCTCATGAACTCACAGGGCCTCGCGCCCGTTCGCAGGATCGACTCCACGGAGTTCGCGGTGGACGAGGGCCTGATGAAGCGGGTGCGGGAGGCGTACGAGGGCGTCCCCTGGGCCGAGATCTGACGCCCTGACCGGGGAGGAATCCCTCACCCTTTCGGCGTGGCGGCCGAAGCTATGCGGCCAATGGCGGAGCACACCCCGCGTGACCTGCGGTGACGCACCACGAGCAAGGCGACACACCGTGTGGTTCGAGCGAATCTGATCGCCCATCAGCAGGCGTGGGCGGCCGACTGCCTCTTACCTCTGAAGTGAAACGAACCGCGGTCACGCCTTCGGCGCGGCCCCTGGCGGTCCATCGCTCCGGAGGACGACATGCGCACCACCGCCCGCCTGCTGACCGGCCACGTTCTCGCGGCCGTCTGCCTCGGCGTGCTCGCCGCACCGACCTCGTACGCCGAAGACTTCGAACCGCTGGAGATCACGCCCTCGGTCGTGTCCCCCGGGGCGAGCGTCACGGTGAGGGCCACCGGCTGCGGCAAGGGCGGCCACGGCACGGGTGACGCCCAGTCGCTCGGCGCGGGTGACTTCAAGCTGTCGCCCTCCGCACGGAAGGAGGCCGTGGCCGGAAAGTTCACCGTGCCGAAGAACGCCAAGCCGGGGAACTACGGCATCGCCGTGCTGTGCGACGACGGCAAGGAGGCCACCGGGGATCTCGTGGTGCAGTCCCAGGGGCAGCAACCGCGCGGCCATGTGAAGACGGGCGTCGGCGGCAGCGTCGGCCCCGACACCACCCAGATCGCGGCGGGAGCGGCCGTCCTGGCCGCAGCCGCCGTCGGCGGGACCTGGCTCCTGCGTCGCCGGGCGAGCGGCGCGCAGGGCAGCTGACGGGGAGCGGCATTCGCTCAGCCTCCACCGTCGCTCGTACCGCCGTCTCCGCCCCCGTCATGCTTCGTCCGGCTGACGGGGGCGGAGAGCCATATCCCGGACCAACTCCCGGAACCCGGGCCATCTCCCGGAACGGACCCGGAACCCGGACCCGGAACCCGGAGCACCGGAGCACTCCCGGAGGAGTTCATGAAGACCAAGGGCTGGCTGATAGTCATCGCCGTCTGCGTCGGCGTATGGCTGGTCCAGAACGGCTCGAAACGCATCACCCCGCCCGTCCCCTCCGTCGCCGAGGCATTCGCGGCCGGACAGCACACGGACGCCGCCGCCGATCCGCTGCCGCCCTCCGAACCGGTCCGGTTCCGTATCCCGAGGATCGGCGTGGACGCCCCGGTGATGCGGCTCGGGCTCTCCCGGGACAACAGCCTCAACGCCCCGCCCGCGGGGAACAGCAACCTGACGGGCTGGTACGCGAACGGCACGCCCCCGGGCGGCAGAGGCACCTCCATCGTCGTCGGCCATGTCGACAACGCGCGGGGCCCCGCCGTCTTCTACAGCCTGGGCACGCTGAAGAAGGGCCACCGCATCGAGGTCCTCCGCGAGGACGGCCGCACGGCTGTGTTCACGGTCGACGCCGTCGAGGTGTACGAGAACGAGGACTTCCCGGACCGCAAGGTCTACGGGGCCACGGACCGGGCCGAGCTGCGCGTGATCACCTGCGGCGGCAGCTTCGACAACAGGACCGGCTACCAGGGCAATGTGGTGACGTACGCGCATCTCATCGGCGTACTCGAGTAGGCGCCGCTCCGAGGGGTGTCAGGTGCAGGGGCGGGACAGGACCTAGGCGGACCACTGGTCGAAAGCGAGCTTCGCGACCAGCGAGAAGACGACCACGAGCAGCACGCCTCGGACGAACTCCGCCCCCTTCTTCAGCGCCATCCGCGCCCCGAACATGCCACCTGCCAGATTGAACACCGCCATCAGCGCGGCCAGGTGCCACAGCACGGTGCCCTGGTAGGCGAACATCGCGAGCGCCCCGGCGTTGGTGCATACGTTGACGATCTTGGCGGTGGCGGAGGCGGTCACCAGGTCCAGATGGAGCACCGCGGTCAGCGCGAGCACCAGGAAGGTGCCGGTGCCGGGTCCGAACAGCCCGTCGTAGAAGCCGATCCCGCCGCCGACGAGGACGATCGCGGTGACGACCCGGGCACGGGTGGCCGGGCCCCGGTCCAGGTCGGTACCGAAGGACGGGCGCAGCATCACGAACGCCGCGACGCCCAGCAGCACCACCATGATCACCGGACGGAGCACATCGCTGCTGATGCCCGCCGCGAAGAACGCCCCGCCCATGGACCCGGCGAGGGCAGCGAGCCCGATCCGTACCGCCGTCCTCACCTGGACCGGGGCCTTGCGGACGTAGGTCACCGCCGCGCCCGAGGTGCCGACGATGGCCACCGCCTTGTTGGTGCCCAGGATGTGGGCGGCCGGGACCTGCGGCATCCCGAGCAGCAGCGCGGGCAGGAGCAGCAGCCCGCCGCCGCCCACCACCGCGTCGATCCAGCCGGCAGCGGCAGCGGCGAGACACAGGAACACGAGGGTGGTCAGCGATATGTCAGGCATGACCGCGACCCTAGGAAGCGGATACGTGTGCCGTCCATCATTTCCCGGGAGAGTTGAGCAACGTCTGAGGTTCCGCCGACGGGCACCGGGTCGGGGGCGGGCGGGGGCGAGACGCGCGGCGGCGGCAGCAGGTCGGTGCGGTGTTCCGTGGCCTGGATCGTCACGACGCCGACCTAGTGCCGCGACCGGCAAAGCTTGCCGGGAGGGGCACTAGAGCCGTCGCAATCGGGAAAGAGGCTGGTCAGGGGCGTACTGGAGATCCTTGAGGCGGCCTTGAGCAAGGCCTGACCACGGGTTGAGCCATGGGCTGGGCGACGCGGTGGGCGACGGGTACGTGTGCATCCCTCACACACACCGGCCGATGCATCCCTCACACACCGGCCGACCGGGCGCTGAGGGCAGTGTTCCGCGCGGGAAACAACCGGGATGCCATCGGGTAACACCCGCGCCGCAGGCTACGTACATGGATTCGAGGATCGTGGTGATCGGCGCCGGGATGGCGGGCGCGCGGCTGGCGCGACAGCTGGCCCCGGCGTGCGACGTCACGCTGCTCGGCGAAGAGCCGCACGCCCCCTACAACAGGGTGCTGCTCGCCGAGGTGCTCGCCGGCCGGTACGGCCCCGAGGTGATCGCCCTGCCGCCGGTGCCGGACGGTGCGGACACGGTGCGGCGCGGGGTCCGGGCGGTACGGATCGACCGCGAGGCACGGACGGTGCACTGCGCGGACGGTTCGGCGGTGGCATACGACCGGCTGGTGCTGGCGACCGGATCGAACCCGGTGCTGCCGCCGCTGCGCGGCATCGGCGGGCAGCTGCCGGACGGCGTCCACCCCTTCCGCACCCTCGACGACTGTCTGGCCCTCGCGGCCGTGGCCCGCCCCGGCACCCGTGCCGTGGTCGTCGGCGGCGGACTGCTCGGCGTCTCGGCGGCCCGGGCGCTGGCGGAACGCGGCGCGGACGTGGTCCTGGCCCATCAGGGGCCCTCCCTGATGGACCGCCACCTCGACCCGGCGGCGGGCGCGCTGGTCCGGCGCCATCTGGAGGACCTGGGCGTGGAGGTCCACACCGAGTGCCGCGCCCGGGGTCTGCGCCATGACGAGGCGGTCACCGGCGTCGAACTCGCCGACGGGTTCGTCCTCGACGCGGAGTGCGTGGTCCTCGCGTGCGGGGTCCGTCCGCGCACCGGACTCGCCGCGGACGCGAGCCTGGAGGTCCGCCAGGGAATCGTGGTCGACGACCAGCTGCGTACGTCCGACCCGTACATCCACGCCATCGGTGACTGCGCCGAACACGCGGGCACGGTCTACGGCCTGGCAACGGCCGCCGTGGAACAGGCGGACGTCCTGGCGGCGATCCTGTCCTCGGACCTGCTGCCCGGCCCGGGCTCTGCCCCGGACCCCACAGCCTCCGTCGCCGGCGACGCTCCTTCGCAGCCCGTTGGGGATACCTCCCAGGCGAAGCTCGGGGGGAGTTCGACGACGGACACACCGGCCCGCCCGGCGGTACCGGTCCCCTTCGAAACCCCCACGGCCCCCACGCCCGAGCGGCTGCCCGGGCTCGGGGACGAGCCCGGACCGGCGGCCCGGGGGCCGCAGAGCCCCCGCTACACCGGCACACGCGCCCTCACCCGGCTCACCCTCGGCAGCGCCGGCAGCTTCGACGTCGCCGCGTTCGGGGAGCCGTCGCCGCAGCCCGGCGACGACGTCGTGCAGCTCGCGGACGCCACCCGCGGCGCCTACCGGAAGGTCGTCGTCCGCGGTGACCGGCTCGTCGGGGGCGTACTCCTCGGGGATCTCGCCACCGTCGGCGCGCTCGCCCGGGCCTGGGAGGGCGACGAAGCCCTGCCGCCCGCCCCACTGCTCCACCTGCTCACCAACGATGGAGGCTCCTGAGATGGCCACAGCGGACACCTCGTCCACCCCCACGATCGTGCTCGTCGGCCACGGGATGGTCGGCCAGCGCTTCCTGGAGGCCCTCGCGGAGCGGGGCGTCACCGGGCGGGCGCGGGTCGTCGTCCTCTGCGAGGAGCCGCGGCCGGCGTACGACCGGGTCCAGCTGACCTCGTACTTCTCCGGCCGTACCCCGGACGAGCTCTCCCTCGTCGAGGAAGGGTTCATGGCGCGGCACGGCATCGAGCTGTTTCTCGACGACCCGGCCGAGCGGATCGACCGCGAGGCGCGCACGGTCACCTCGCGTGCCGGACGGACGTTCAGGTACGACACCCTCGTCCTGGCGACCGGCTCGTACCCGTTCGTGCCGCCCGTGCCCGGCAAGGACGCCGAGGGCTGTTTCGTCTACCGCACCATCGAGGATCTCCTCGCCATCGAGGAGTACGCGATGACCTCCCGCACCGGCGTCGTCGTCGGCGGCGGACTCCTCGGCCTGGAGGCGGCGGGTGCGCTCAAGGGCCTCGGCCTGGACACCCACATCGTGGAGTTCGCGCCGCGACTGATGCCGGTGCAGGTCGATGACGGCGGCGGTGCGGCGCTGCTGCGCACCATCGAGGGCATGGGGCTGACCGTCCACACGGGCGTCGGCACCCAGGAGATCGTCACCTCCGAGGGCACGGCCACGGGGATGAAGCTCTCCGACGGCTCGGAGCTCAGCACCGATCTCGTCGTCTTCTCGGCCGGTGTCCGGCCGCGCGACCAGCTCGCCCGCGACATGGGCCTGGACGTCGGTGAGCGCGGCGGCATCGTCGTCGACGAGCGGTGCCTCACCTCGGACCCCTCCGTGTACGCGATCGGCGAGTGCGCCCTCGCCTCGGACGGCCGCGTGTACGGGCTGGTCGCGCCCGGCTACGAGATGGCGACGACCGTCGCCGACGTCCTCGCCGACGAGACTGCCGAAAGCTCCTTCACCGGTGCCGACATGTCGACGAAGCTGAAGCTGCTCGGTGTGGACGTGGCGTCGTTCGGCGACGCGCACGGCACGGCCGAGGGTTGCCTGGACGTCGTGTACTCCGACTCACGTGCGGGGGTGTACAAGAAGCTCGTGGTCAGCCCGGAGGGCGCGCTGCTCGGCGGCGTCCTGGTCGGTGACGCCGACTCGTACGGCATGCTGCGGCCACTCACGGGCTCGGTCCCGCCCGTCTCGCCCGAGCAGCTGGTGCTGCCCGCCGGCGCCGGCGCCCCCGTCGCCCTCGGCCCGTCCTCGCTCCCCGACGACGCGGTGATCTGCTCCTGCCACAACGTCACCAAGGGCGCGATCTGCGAGCACACCTCGCTCCCCGAGGTGAAGAAGTGCACCAAGGCCGGGACGGGCTGCGGCAGTTGCGTCAAGGTCATCGGCCAGTTGTTGCCGCAGTCCGCGGACAAGGGGCTGTGCGGCTGCTTCTCCTACACCCGCAGCGAGCTGTACGAGATCGTCCGCACCCTGCGGCTGACGTCGTACGCGGCCGTGCTCGACTCGCACGGCCGCGAGGAGGCACGGGGCGGCGACGGCTGCGAGATCTGCAAGCCCGCGGTGGGGTCGATCCTCGCGAGCCTGGGCAACGGTTACATCCTCGACGGCGAGCAGGCCGCGCTCCAGGACACCAACGACCACTTCCTGGCGAACCTGCAGCGCAACGGCTCGTACTCGATCGTGCCGCGCATCCCGGGCGGTGAGATCACCCCCGACAAGCTGATCGTGATCGGCGAGGTGGCCCGGGACTTCGGCCTCTACACGAAGATCACGGGCGGCCAGCGGATCGACATGTTCGGCGCGCGGGTGGACCAGCTTCCGGCGATCTGGACGCGCCTCGTCGACGCGGGCTTCGAGTCGGGGCACGCGTACGGGAAGGCGCTGCGGACGGTCAAGTCCTGTGTGGGGCAGACCTGGTGCCGCTACGGCGTCCAGGACAGCGTCCGCATGGCCATCGACCTGGAGCTGCGCTATCGGGGGCTGCGGGCCCCGCACAAGCTGAAGTCGGCGGTCTCGGGCTGCGCCCGCGAATGCGCGGAGGCCCAGTCCAAGGACTTCGGCGTGATCGCCACGGCCTCGGGGTGGAATCTGTACGTCGGCGGGAACGGCGGCGCCACGCCCCGTCACGCGGACCTGCTCGCCCAGGATCTGTCCGACGCCGAACTGGTGCGGCTGATCGACCGGTTCCTGATGTTCTACATCCGTACCGCGGACCGGCTGGAGCGCACCTCCACCTGGCTGGAGCGCCTGGAAGGCGGCCTGGACCATCTGCGGGACGTCGTCGTGCACGACTCGCTCGGGCTGTGCGACGAGCTGGAGTCGCTGATGGCGGAGCATGTCGCGGGCTATCGCGACGAATGGGCCGAGACGCTGGACGACCCGGACCGGCTGCGCCGCTTCGTGTCGTTCGTGAACGCACCGGACGCGCCGGACCCGTCGGTGCGGTTCATCCCCGAGCGCGACCAGATCAAGCCGGACCTCACCATCCTGACTCTGGAAGGGACTTCGACCCGATGACACTCCAACTCCAGCTGGAGGGAACCTGGTTCCCGGTCTGCGAGATCTCCGGGCTCACTCCCGGCCGGGGCATGGCAGCGCTGCTCCCCGACGGCCGCCAGGCCGCTGTCTTCCTGGACCGCGCGGGCCGCGCGTACGCGATCGACAACCGCGACCCGTTCACGGGCGCCCAGGTTCTCTCCCGCGGCCTGCTGGGGTCCGCGGAGGGCCGGGTGTTCGTCGCCTCGCCGCTGCTGAAGCAGCGGTTCGACCTGGAGACGGGTCAATGCCTGGACGACGACGGGGTGTCGGTGCGTGCCTACCCTGTCCGGACGTCCGCGCGGGCGTCGGCCACGGCCCCGGCCAGGGAACGGGCCGACGCGTAAATGCCGTGCGGCGTCTCATGGGCCTCCGGTACCGTCCGGGCCCATGACGCCTCCCCGCATACGTCCTCCTTTCGTGGCCGACGAGCGGACCCAGCTCGTCGGCTGGCTCGACATGCAGCGCGCGATCGTCCACTACAAGTGCGAGGGACTGTCCGAGGCGGACGCGCACCGGTCCGTGCTTCCGACGTCGCCGCTCATGACCGTGGCGGGCATCGTCTCCCACATGCGCTGGACCGAGCAGGTCTGGTTCGAGGTCCTCTTCCTCGGCCGACCGGCCGACGGGCCGCAGTTCGACGACAAGGTCGAAGACGCCGACATGATGGTCGACGGCGTCCCGCTCGAGCAGCTGCTGGAGGAGTACGAGCGGCAGTGCGCGGTGTCGAACGAGATCATCGCCGCCCACTCGCTGGATGAGGCGGGCCGCCACCCGGACTTCAAGTCCGCCGCCGCGTCGCTGCGCTGGATGCTGATCCACATGGTCGAGGAGACGGCCCGGCACGCGGGTCATCTGGACACGATCCGGGAACTGCTCGACGGCGAGAAGGGCTACTACTGACCCACGAGGCGGTCGGCGAGTCCGGCCGGCCTGCTGAGGGCGACGAGATGGCCGCCGGGGATCTCCTCGATGTCGAGGCCGAGGCGCTCACGGCGGTGGCGTCCCACCACTCCCCCGCCGATTCGCCCGGCGCCGGCACGCCCGGCCGTCGGCACCGGGGATCGGCACGAAGGTCGTCATGGTCACCGCCCGGGGGCCGCGCCGGGGAGGCGCCGCACGAAGTCGAGGACTCCCACCCAGGTGGGCCGCAGCGCGATGCGCGCCATCCGCACGCCCGGGACCTCGACCTCGGCGACGTTGCGCGCCCCCTGCTCGGGGCCGTAGTAGCGGCGGTGCGCCAACGCGTACTCCGGCACGATCCCGTCCACTTCGGTGACCTCCACCGGCCCGCGCAGGAGCAGGACCTCGGGCGGTGGCCCGGGCGTGTCGATGGTGACGGCGACGGCGGGGCGATCCCGGAGGGAGACGATCTTGTGGGCGCCGACGAAGGTTGCGAACACGAGCTCCTCGCCGGTCCAGTGGAACATCATCGGCATCACGCGAGGCGTCCCGTCCCGCGCCACGTAGGCGAAGCGGGCCAGCTCGGTGGAGCCGAGCAGGCGCCGGGCCATGTCGCTGTGGATCAGTCGTACGTCGCCCTGCGGCAGGTCCATCGGGCCGGTGCTCGCCATGGCAGCCTCCTCGCCCCCGCTCCCACAGATCCTAGTGCCGCGACCGGCAATGTCTGCCCGTCGAGGAGCGTCGTCCGGTGCATGGGGTCTCCCCAGGCCCGCAGGGCCGAGGGGAAGCATCGCAAGGCGGCCGGAAGTCCTTGTAGCGGAGCTACCAGGGCTTTTGGCCAACGCAGCGAGGGTGCGTGCCGGGCGGCGCGACAGGGCAAAGCTTGCCGGGAGGGGAACCAGGTCGTGTCTTCGAAGTCCCGAGCCCTCGGCCGCGCCGGGTCCAGGGCACCGGAGGAGACACTGGAAGGGTGACGACCGCACCGCATGACGGCTGGGCCCGCTACTGGAGGGACCCGGAGCGCCCGCTGGAAGCCATGCACGCGCACTTCTCCACTCATGTGTACGCGCGGCACAGCCACGACACCTACTCCTTCGGCTTGACCGAGGCCGGCGCCCAGCAGTTCAGCTGCCGCGGCGGGGCGCACACCAGCGCCGCCGGACTGCTGATGGCGTTCAATCCCGACGATCCGCACGACGGACGGGCCGCGACCGAGCTCGGTTACCAGTACCGGATGGTGCACATCGGGCCTCAGCTGGTGCGGGACGTGCTCGCGGACGCGACCGGCGGGCGCGGCACCATGCCGCTGTTCACGACGCCCGTGCTGCACGATCCGGTGCTGCGCGGCACGCTGCTGCGGCTGCACACGGCGCTGGCCGGCGCGGCGGATCCGCTGGTGCAGGACGAGCGGCTGACGGCCGCGGTGACGGCGATGGTGCGCCGGGGCGCGTCCGGAACGGTCCGGGTGCCCGACGCGCCGGGCGGCTCCCGCGCGCGGGCAGCCCGCCGGGCGCGCGACCTGCTGCGGGAGCGGTACGCCGAGCAGATCCCCGCACAGTGGCTGGCGGACGCGGCGGGGCTGAGCCGGTTCGCGCTGTACCGGGCGTTCCGTGCCGAGTACGGGATGACGCCGAGCGACTACCAGCGGCTGCTGCGGCTGCGGCGGGGGCGGGAGCTGCTGGCGGGCGGGGTGACGGCGGCGGAAGCGGCGGCCGTGGCGGGGTTCGCGGACCAGTCCCACTTCCACCGGTGGTTCGTGCGGTACTACGGGCTGACGCCCGGCACGTATCAGCGCGCGGGCGTTGCTTGAGGTCACCGACCGAGACGGGAGCGGAAAGGCGGGCACCCCCGACCATACGCACCCGTACGGTCGGGGGGTACGCTGGCAGCACAGGTCTTTCCTGCCGACACGTACCGGAGGAGCCCGCCATGCCGACGAAGACCGGCTGGACCACACGCGACATCCCCGACCAGAGCGGGCGGACCGCCGTGGTCACCGGAGCCAACAGCGGAATCGGACTCGTCACGGCCCGTGAGCTCGCCCGCCGCGGCGCACGGGTGCTTCTCGCGTGCCGCAGCGAGTCCCGCGGCAAGGAGGCCGAGGAGCTCGTCAAGCGGCAGGTTCAGGGCGCGGACGTGGAGTTCCGGCCACTGGACCTGGCCGACCTCGCCTCCGTACGGCAGTTCGCGAAGTCGTACGAGCCGGAGACGCTGGATCTGCTCATCAACAACGCGGGCGTGATGGCGCTGCCCTACGGCACGACCGCCGACGGTTTCGAGACCCAGTTCGGGGTCAATCACCTGGGGCACTTCGCCCTCACCGGACTGCTGCTCCCGAAACTGCTCAACACGCCGGGCGCCCGTGTGGTCAGCGTGTCCAGCGGGATGCACGCAATCGCCAATGTCGATATGGGCGACCTCAACAGCGAGCACCGCTACCGCCGTTGGGTGACCTACGGCCGCTCCAAGACGGCGAACCTGCTGTTCGTCCACGAGCTGGCACGCAGGCTGCGGGCCGCGGGCTCGGACGTCGTCGCGGCGGCCGCACACCCCGGCTACGCGGCGACCAACCTCCAGACCGCGGGCGCGAAGATGGAGGGCCGCCGGACGGCCGAGCGGCTCGCCGAGCTCGCCAACCGGATCATCGCCCAGCCGGCCGAGATGGGCGCGCTGCCGACGCTGTACGCCGCGACGGCGCCCGGTGTGCAGCCCGACTCGTTCACCGGACCGAGGATCCAGGGACTGCGGGGCACGCCCACGAAGTCCTGGCGGGCCAAGTGGACGCTGGACGACGTCACCGGTGAGCGGCTCTGGGTGGCGTCCGAGCAGCTCACCGGCGTGCCGTACGAGAGCCTGAGGTCCTGATCAGGAGTGGCCCACAGCAGTCCTGGTCAGGATGTCCTGGTCAGGAGTGGTCCACAACGGCCTTCGGGTCCATCCACACGACTTCCCAGATGTGGTGGTCCGGGTCCTGGAAGGAACGGCCGTACATGAAGCCGTGGTCCTGGGGCTCGTTCGCCGGCGACCCGCCGGCCCCGAGGGCCGCGTCGGCCAGCTCGTCGACCTTCTCCCGGCTCTCGGCGCTGAGCGCGATGATCGCCTCGGTGGTGGCGGCCGCGTCGGCGATGTCCTTCTTCGTGAAGTCCTTGAAGCGGGGCTCGGTGAGGAGCATCGCGAAGATGGTGTCGCTGAAGACGAGACAGGCGGTCTTCTCGTCGCTGAACTGGGGGTTGAAGGAGTAACCGAGCTTGCTCCAGAAGGCCTTCGACTTCTCGAGGTCCTTCACCGGCAGGTTCACAAAGATCATCTGGGTCATCGCTGTTCTCGCTCTCGTCGTCGCGTTGCTGTGGTGTCGGCTTTCGGGGGGTAGACCCACGGGCCGCGCGGAACTCATCGCCGCCGGGAGAGAAATTTTCGCGCGCCCGCCCGGCTCCGGTTCCGTCGCCCGGCCGCCTGCTCCAGCCCCGACGCCCGGAAGACCGCCCCGCCTCGTGCTGGTCCCAGCAGCCGTGCCGGTACGTCCACAGGGTCTCGCCGTCCGCCCCGACGGTGACAGGGGCACCGAGGCGAGCAACTGTGCGGGAACCGATGGTGTGATCGACATGTACGCCAAGGTAACGACCCCCACTGACAGCGCCCGGCGTACCCCGACAGCCACCGGCCGGAACCGACGTTTCCACTTCACCGCCCGTTGATGCCGCGTCAACTCCCGACCCCTAGGTTCCGTTGGCGCGCGACCCCGCTCGCTGCCCGGCGGCGCGGGGCAAGTCACGACTCTCCTGGAGTGACAGTGGAACGACGCAGCTTCCTGCGCGGTGCGGTCATCGGCGGCACGGCCGCCGCGTTCGGCGGAACGCTGATGCACGGGGCGGCCTACGCGGCGCCGGCCCAGCCGGGCCCGAGCCCCTACGGGCCGCTCGGCTCGGCGGACGCGAACGGCATCATGCTGCCCAGCGGTTTCACCAGCCGGGTGATCGCCCGGTCCAGCCAGACGGTGTCCGGTACCTCCTACACCTGGCACAACGCCCCTGACGGCGGCGCGTGTTTCGCAGACGGCTCCGGATGGATCTACGTGTCCAACTCGGAGATCAGCCCCGGCGGCGGCGCCAGTGCCGTGAAGTTCAACTCGTCCGGCACCGTCACCGGCGCCTACCGCATCCTGTCCAACACCCGGCGAAACTGTGCCGGCGGCGCCACCCCGTGGAACACCTGGCTGTCCTGCGAGGAGGTCAGCCTCGGCTACGTCTACGAGACCGACCCGTGGGGCGGCACCGCCACGCGCCGGGACGCCATGGGCAAGTTCAACCACGAGGCGGCCGCCGCCGACCCGGTCCGCCAGGTCATCTACCTGACCGAGGACGAGAGCAGCGGCTGCTTCTACCGGTTCATCCCCACCACCTGGGGCAACCTCGCCTCCGGCACGCTCCAGGCCCTGGTGGCCGGTACCGGCACCTCCGGCTCGTTCTCCTGGGCGAATGTGCCCGACCCCGACGGCTCGCCGACCGCGACCCGCAACCAGGTCTCCGGCTCGAAGAAGTTCAACGGCGGCGAGGGCTGCCACTACGCCAACGACACCGTCTGGTTCACCACCAAGGGCGACAACCGCGTCTGGCAGGTGAACCTCGCCAGCAGCACGTACGAGCTGGCCTACGACGACTCCCTGGTCCCCGGCGGCGGCGCACCGCTGACCGGCGTGGACAACATAACCGGCGCCTCCTCCGGTGACCTGTACGTCGCCGAGGACGGCGGCAACATGGAGATCTGCATCATCACTCCGGACGACATCGTCGCGCCGTTCCTGCGGATCACCGGCCAGTCCAGCTCCGAGATCACCGGACCGGCCTTCTCGCCGAACGGCTCGCGGCTGTACTTCTCCAGCCAGCGCGGCACGAGCGGCAGTTCGTCCGGCGGCATCACCTACGAGGTGACGGGACCGTTCCGCTCGTAACCGCCCCCGGGGTCGCCGGCCCGGCCGGCACCGTCGGCTCCCGCTGAGTGCCGCCCCTCAGCAGGGCGGCGCCCAGCGGTGTCATCGTGTGGAGCACCGCGTTGCCGTTCCGCAGGGTGACCACGAGGCCGGCATCCCGCAGCACACCGGCGTGCTGACTGGCGGAGGCCAGCGACACGCCGGCCCTGCGGGCGAGTTCGCTCGTCGTGCAGCCGTTGCCGATGGACTGCATGACCGCCGAGCGGGTGTGGCCGACGAGCCGGCCGAGCGACAGCCCGTCCCGCTCGGAGCCACCCGAGCAGCCGGTGTGCGTGACGGGGTAGACGAGGGTGGGCGGCAGCGCCGGATCCCGCCGGACCACCGGAGCGCCGCGGCAGAAGTACGACGGCTGCAGCAGCAGCCCACGCCCTTCCAGATGCACATCGCGGTCGACCGGATAGTCGGCCTCCAGGACGGGCGCGGACCAGCGCAGCATCGGCGGCAGCGAGGCGAGCAGCTCGTCCGCGCCGCCGTCGAGGAGGGCCCGGCCGCGGACGGCCCGGTCGGCCTCCACGGCGGCCTGGATCTGCGGCCAGTACGGCTCGACCGCGGCCCGGTGGTAGCTGCGCAGCGCCCCGATGAGCCGGGCCATCGGCTCCGGGGAGCCCTCGGCGAGCCCGGCGAGCCGGCCGGGCAGCCCGGCCTGCGGGCGGTCGGCGACGAGCATCCCGAGCTCGGCGCTCAGCCGTCGCGCCGGCGTCGCACGCACCGCCTCCAGGCCCTCCTCGAGGCCGTGCAGTCCCTCGGGCGGAGTCAGGAAATCCGGGAAGTAGCCACGGGGCGGCACAAGCGCGGCCAGTAGCCGCGTTTCACCGTTCAACCGGGAGCGGGTTTCCGCACGCCATTCCCCGAAGACGCCGGCGCCGCGCCGGTCTCGTAAACGGTGAAAACTCAGAATCGTCTCCCACAAAACGTCCGGTCTGACCGCCATACGCACCTTGGCGAGGTCATCTCCGGTGAAGTGGATTCGCAGCACGGAACCCCCACTGTTGCATCCGCAATCGCCCCCGCCACTGAGTATGCATGCAATCACAGGACGTTACCACGGTGTTTCAGCCACAGTTGAAACGCATCGCGGATGACCATGCCGAACCGAAAAGCTGTACGACGTCGGGCACGAAACCTTCGGGTACCGAGGGGCGAGGCAAAGACCGTGGGGGGCTTTCCACGCCTGGCGGCGGTCGGCGGAGGTTGCGGCTCCGTGTCCGGCATTGGTAATGGGGCGCGGCCGGTGGGTGGGGATCCGCCGACCGCGCCCCGCCTGTTCTTTGCTCAACGAATGGCGAAAATCCAGCTTCTGTTAATCCGCACTACTGGTCCGCCATTCAACAGGATTCACCGAACTCGCAACAGGACTCAGCAAAAGGAAACGAGCGGGACGGACACCTCCGCACAAGGTGTCCGTCCCGCTCGTCTCTTGGTGCACCGGGGCCGCCGGCCGGTCGGTGAGGGTCGGGGACCACCGACGGCCCCGGAGTCGGGGTGCGGGGCGGCCCAGGGGGCCGGCCCCGCGACGGATCAGCGGCTGTCGCTCCCGGAGGCCTGCGCCGCCGCGCGGCCCGCCTCCAGGCGTGCCACCGGGATCCGGAAGGGCGAGCAGGACACGTAGTCCAGGCCCACCTCGTGGAAGAAGTGCACCGACTCGGGGTCGCCGCCGTGCTCGCCGCAGACGCCGAGCTTCAGGTCCGGACGGGTGGCCCGGCCGGCTGCGACCGCGTTGCGTACGAGCGAGCCGACGCCGTCCTTGTCGATGGTCTCGAACGGGCTGACGCCGAAGATGCCCTTCTCCAGGTACGCCGTGAAGAAGCTGGCCTCCACGTCGTCCCGGCTGAAGCCCCACACGGTCTGCGTGAGGTCGTTCGTTCCGAACGAGAAGAACTCGGCGGCCTCGGCGATCTGACCGGCGGTCAGCGCGGCGCGCGGCAGCTCGATCATCGTGCCGAGCGCGAGCTTCAGCTCGACGCCGGTCCTGGCCTCGACCTCGGCGATGACCTGCTCCGCCTCCTCGCGGACGATCTCCAGCTCCTGGACGGTGCCGACGAGCGGGATCATGATCTCGGCGCGCGGGTCGCCCTTGGCGTTCTTGCGCTCGGCCGCGGCCTCGGCGATGGCCCGTACCTGCATGGTGAACAGGCCGGGGATGACCAGCCCGAGGCGTACGCCGCGCAGACCCAGCATCGGGTTCTGCTCGTGCAGCCGGTGCACGGCCTGGAGCAGCCGCAGGTCGTTCTCGTTGGAGTCCTTGCGGGCCTCGGCGAGGGCGACACGGACCGACAGCTCGGTGATGTCCGGCAGGAACTCGTGCAGCGGCGGGTCGAGCAGCCGCACGGTCACCGGCAGCCCGTCCATCGCCTCGAAGAGCTCGACGAAGTCCTTCTTCTGCAGCGGCAGCAGGTTCTTCAGCGCGTCCTCGCGCTCGTCGTCGGTGTCGGCGAGGATGAGCTTCTCGACCATCTCGCGGCGCTCACCGAGGAACATGTGCTCGGTACGGCACAGGCCGATGCCCTGGGCGCCGAAGCGACGGGCGCGCAGCGCGTCCTCGGCGTTGTCGGCGTTGGCCCGTACGCGCAGCCGGCGCACCCGGTCCGCGTACGCCATGATCCGGTGCACGGCGGCGACCAGCTCGTCGGCGTCGTCGGCACCCGCGTGCATACGGCCCTCGAAGTACTCGACGACCGGGGACGGCACGACCGGGACCTCACCGAGGTACACCTTGCCGGTGGAGCCGTCGATGGAGACGACGTCGCCCTCCTCGATCACCGTGCCGTTCACGGTCATCCGGCGGCGCTTGGTGTCGACCTCCAGCTCCTCGGCGCCGCAGACACAGGTCTTGCCCATGCCGCGGGCGACGACGGCCGCGTGCGAGGTCTTGCCGCCGCGCGAGGTGAGGATGCCCTCGGCCGCGATCATGCCGTCGAGGTCGTCCGGGTTGGTCTCGCGGCGGATCAGGATGACCTTCTCGCCGGAGCGGGACCACTTGACGGCCGTGTACGAGTCGAAGACGGCCTTGCCGACCGCCGCGCCCGGAGAGGCGGCGATACCGCGGCCGATCTTCTCCACCTTGGCCGACTCGTCGAAGCGCGGGAACATCAGCTGCGCGAGCTGGGCGCCGTTGACGCGCTGGAGCGCCTCGGCCTCGTCGATGAGGCCCTGGTCGACGAGCTGGGTGGCGATCCGGAAGGCGGCACCGGCGGTGCGCTTGCCGACGCGGGTCTGGAGCATCCACAGCTGGCCGCGCTCGATGGTGAACTCGATGTCGCACAGGTCCTTGTAGTGCGTCTCGAGCGTTTCCATGATCTGCATCAGCTGGTCGTACGACTTCTTGTCGATCGACTCCAGCTCGGCGAGCGGCACGGTGTTGCGGATACCGGCGACGACGTCCTCGCCCTGCGCGTTCTGCAGGTAGTCGCCGTAGACACCCTGGTGGCCGCTGGCCGGGTCACGGGTGAAGGCGACGCCGGTGCCGGAGTCGGGGCCGAGGTTGCCGAAGACCATCGAGCAGACGTTGACGGCGGTGCCGAGGTCACCGGGGATGCGCTCCTGGCGGCGGTACAGCTTCGCGCGGTCGGTGTTCCAGGAGTCGAAGACCGCCTTGATGGCGAGGTCCATCTGCTCGCGCGGGTCCTGCGGGAAGTCGCGCCCCGCCTCGGCCTTGACGATCTTCTTGAAGTTCCTGACCAGCTTCTTGAGGTCGGCCGCCTCGAGGTCGGTGTCGACGGTGACCTTCTTGGCGCCCTTGGCCGCCTCGAGGGCGTCCTCGAAGAGTTCGCCGTCGACGCCGAGGACGGTCTTGCCGAACATCTGGATGAGCCGGCGGTACGAGTCCCAGGCGAAGCGCTCGTCGCCCGCCTGCTTGGCCAGGCCCTCCACGGACTTGTCGGAGAGCCCGATGTTCAGGACGGTGTCCATCATTCCGGGCATGGAGAACTTGGCGCCGGAGCGTACGGATACAAGCAGCGGGTCGTCGGCCTGGCCGAGCTTCTTGCCCATGCGCTGCTCCAGCGCGTCGAGGTGCGCACTCACCTCGTCACGCAGTGCCGCGGGCTCCTCGCCGCTCTCGAGGTAGACCTTGCAGGCCTCGGTGGTGATGGTGAAGCCCGGGGGGACGGGCAGACCGAGGTTGGTCATCTCGGCGAGGTTCGCGCCCTTGCCACCGAGGAGGTCCTTGAGGTCCTTGTTGCCCTCGGTGAAGTCGTAGACGAACTTCTGATCTTTGTTTTCCGACACGGGTCTCGACTCCTCGAGGACTCGGTGGCTGCCCTGACGGCGAGGAACATACCCAGATCGAAGGCGCCTGGGTACGTCCACTTGTCTGTCATTCGGCCGTAACCACCCGTCCGCCAGCAGATCGCAGGTTACCGATGCGTAAAGCCGTTCGCTCCAGCATCTTCATCCCTCGAAGAGCGCTTGACTCAAAGCAGGCAATCCCCGCTCAGACGAGCGCCCTCCAGGGCATTTGAGTTCAACTAATGAACACAGAAGGGGTGGCACTCAGTGCCACCCCTTCTGAAGTCGCAACCACCTTGCTTGCGCTCATCTGAGCGCATCCCTTATCAAGGGTGGCGAGAATCACGCCGCTCAGGAGCGCCGGATTCCACGATCCGGACCCTCCCGCACCCGGTTCCGGACCGGTCGCTCCCGGCGTCCGACGGTCAGCCGCCGGACGTGTCCAGCTCCGCATCCTCGCTCACACCTGCACAGTCGTACGGATCCTTCAGCCAGCCGTCCGGCAGCACGACCCGGTTGTTCCCGGACGTACGCCCCCGGGGGCCGTCCGCACCCACCGGCCACGGCTGATCCAGTTCCAGCTCGCTCAACTGAGCGCTCAGCTCGTCCAGCGACGAGGTCACCGCGAGCTTCTTGCGCATCTCGGAGCCGACCGAGAAGCCCTTGAGGTACCACGCCACATGCTTACGGAAGTCGATCACGCCACGGGACTCGTCACCGATCCACTCCCCCAGCAGCCGGGCGTGACGCACCATGACGTCCGCGACCTCCCGCAGCGACGGGCGCACATAGGTGTCCCCGCCCTCGAAGGCGGCGACCAGATCGCCGAACAGCCACGGCCGGCCCAGGCAGCCGCGCCCCACGACCACGCCGTCGCAGCCCGTCTCGCGCATCATCCGCAGCGCGTCGTCCGCAGACCAGATGTCGCCGTTGCCGAGCACCGGGATCTCGGGCACATGCTCCGTGAGGCGGGCGATGGCCTCCCAGTCCGCCGTGCCGCCGTAGTGCTGCGCCGTCGTGCGCCCATGGAGAGCGATCGCGGTGACACCCTCGTCGACCGCGATCCGCCCCGCGTCGAGGTAGGTGATGTGGTCGTCGTCGATGCCCTTGCGCATCTTCATCGTGACGGGCAGAGCCCCGGCGTTGCCGACGGCCTCGTTGAGGATCGCCCGCAGCAGGTTCCGCTTGTACGGGAGGGCCGAGCCGCCGCCCTTGCGGGTCACCTTCGGGACCGGGCAGCCGAAGTTGAGGTCGATGTGGTCGGCGAGGTTCTCGTCCACGATCATGCGGACGGCCTTGCCGACGGTCACCGGGTCCACTCCGTACAGCTGGATCGAGCGCGGCGTCTCGGTCTCGTCGAAGTGGATGAGCTGCATGGTCTTCTCGTTGCGCTCGACCAGCGCCCGCGTTGTGATCATCTCGCTGACGAACAGCCCCTTGCCGCCGCTGAACTCGCGGCAGAGGGTGCGGAACGGCGCGTTCGTGATGCCGGCCATGGGCGCGAGCACCACCGGGGGCTGTACGGCGTGCGGGCCGATCTTGAGCATGGACGTCACGGACGTCGACGGGGCGAGCGTGGTCATTCGCCTATTGTCGCGCATTCCCTGGTTCATTAGTTAGGCATACTATGCATGCATGCCTGTGTCCGAGCGCGAGCCCGAGCCGAGCCGCCGGCGACGACTCCTGATCCTGGCGATCTGCTGTATGAGCCTGCTGATCGTCAGCCTGGACAACACCGTCCTCAACGTCGCCCTGCCCTCCATACGCCAGGAACTGGACGCCACGGTCGCCGGTATGCAGTGGACCATCGACGCCTACACCCTCGTCCTCGCCTCACTGCTGATACTCGCCGGGTCCACCGCCGACCGGATCGGCCGCCGCAGAGTCTTCAAAACCGGGCTCGTCCTCTTCACGCTCGGCTCCGTCCTCTGCTCGCTCGCACCCAGCCTCGAATCGCTCGTCGCGTTCCGCATGGTCCAGGCGGTCGGCGGGTCGATGCTCAACCCGGTCGCCATGTCGATCATCACCAACACCTTCACCGACCCGCGCGAGCGCGCCCGCGCCATCGGTGCGTGGGGCGGCGTCGTCGGCATATCGATGGCCGCGGGACCGGTCGTGGGCGGCCTTCTCGTCGAGACGGTCGGCTGGCGCTCCATCTTCTGGATCAACGTCCCGGTCGGCCTCGCCGCCCTCCTGCTCACCTGGCGCTACGTCCCCGAGTCCCGCGCCCCGAAGCCGCGCCGCCCCGACCCGGTCGGCCAGCTCCTCGTCATCGCGCTCCTCGGCTCGGTCACGTACGCGATCATCGAGGCTCCCGCCGAAGGGCTCGGTGCCGTGCTCCCCTTCGCCGCGATCGCCGTGACCGCCCTGGCCGGGCTGCTGCTGTACGAGCGCAGGCGCGACGAACCTCTCATCGACATCCGGTTCTTCCGCTCGGCGCCGTTCAGCGGGGCGACCGTCATAGCGATCACCTCGTTCGCCGCGCTCAGCGGCTTCCTCTTCCTCAACACCCTTTATCTGCAGGACGTACGCGGACTGTCCGCGCTGCAGGCCGGCCTGTACATGCTGCCCATGGCCGCGCTCACCTTCGTCTGCGCACCGCTGTCGGGCCGTCTCGTCGGCAGTCGCGGCCCGCGGCTGCCGCTGATCGTCGCCGGGGTCTCCATGGCCGCGTGCGGGCTGCTCTTCGCCGCGTTCGAAGCCGAGACGACCACGGCGCTCCTCTTCACCGGCTACGTCCTCTTCGGCCTCGGCTTCGGCATGGTCAACGCCCCCATCACCAACACCGCGGTCTCCGGAATGCCCCGCTCCCAAGCCGGCGTGGCCGCCGCGGTCGCCTCCACCAGCCGGCAGACCGGCGCCACCCTCGGAGTCGCGGTCATCGGCTCGGTCCTGGCGGCGGGCACGAGCGCCGCCGCGCATGCGACGGGCTTCGTCGAGGCGAGCCGCCCCGCGTGGTGGATCATCATGGGCTGCGGGCTGTCGGTGCTGCTGGTCGGACTCGCGACGAGCGGGAGTTGGGCGCGCGCCACCGCGGAGCGCACCGCACGGCAACTGGAGTCGGCGGCGGTGCGGGTGCCGGTGGACAGCCGTATGTCGTCCTGATTTCCGCGAACCGCGGATCACTGTCACACCGGGTCACTACGCTGAGTGTTCAGAACATCACGCGTGGCTGTCTGGCCCGTGCACATGGGAGGGCGCATCATGACACTGATGCTTGAGCGACCGATGACGATAGAGATTCCCCACGGTTCACCGCTCTTCGAGGCGCTGTGCCAGACCTTGCTGACCATGGAGGTGCCCGACGGCTACCGGGCAGAGA
Source organism: Streptomyces sp. NPDC053673 (assembly GCF_055585225.1). Classification (NCBI taxonomy): domain Bacteria; kingdom Bacillati; phylum Actinomycetota; class Actinomycetes; order Kitasatosporales; family Streptomycetaceae; genus Streptomyces; species Streptomyces sp. NPDC053673. The sequence goes on from NZ_JBVJKN010000007.1 coordinate 218,141, forward strand.
TCGTCGGGGGAAACATCGTCATGTCGCCGTGGTCGAGGGGCTTCTACCTGCCCATCATGCGGTCCATCCGCTCGCAGCTGGAACCGCACGCACCCAAGGGCCACTTCGTTGACCATGCACCATTTCTGTTCACCTTTCCCGGTATGGAGCGGGCGTACGGCCCCGACATTTACGGTGCCGCTGAATCCGCCTTCCAGGGCGAAGGCCGATATGTCGACGGCGAGGCCCTCTCCTTCGTCTGTGAGCTGACCTCCTCCTCGACCCGGCTCGTGGACTGGCAGGACAAGGCTCCGGTCTACGGCAAGTCGGGCGTGCCCGTGTATCTGCTGATCGACATGCAGGAGGAGACCGCCTCGGTGTTCTGGGGGCCGTCCTCGAAGGGTTACCTGTCACGCACGACGGTCGCGTTCGGCGGCAAGCTCGAGATTCCCGACCCGTTCGGCTGTGAGCTCGACACGTCGACGTTCGCGGTACCCGCCGAAGCCACCGACGGCTGAAGCCCGCCAGCGCGGCGTCGGCGATGAGCGCCCGCAAGTCGCACGTGCAGGGAAGGCCGAGGGGCCCGGACCACATGAAGTGATCCGGGCCCCTCGTTCGATGAGTGAGCGTCAGCTCTGCGCGTCGGCACCGCCTTCGGTGGCCGGCTGCGGCTGCTCGGCCTGATCGGCCTGCTTGCCCTGCGCGCGCTCGCGCATCTTGCGCAGCAGCTCCTGCTTCTGGTCGGCGGTCGCCTTGCGGTCGGCGTTGCGCGCCGGACCGTTGCCCTGCTGGTCGGCGCGGGACAGCTTCTTCCGCTGTCCGCCCACGCCGAGGAGGTTGTTACGGCTCTTGGCCACGGGATTCTCCCATCGTGGTGAGAAGTGGTCCTGGTGTCAGCTGGTGGGGGCGGTACGGAGCCGCCACACTCTCACTCGTAGATCTGGAAGAAGGAGGACATGGGCCGACGGTACCGGGCCCCGAGCCGGGCGGGCATCCGGATTTCCGTCGTGTCGAGGGCGCACCCCGCGCATGCGCCGAAGCGGCATCGGCCCGCCCGTCGGCCCGCCGGCCCGTCAGTCCGTCCGGTCCCGCGCCGGGTCGACCGTCGCCTGGTGCGCCTCCGCGAGGTGCTCCTCGGCCTTGAGCCACGGCAGGAACTGCGTGCCCTTGCGCCAGCCGCAGGTGTCGCAGGTCAACGCGCGCTGCATGCCGGACTTCTTGACGTGCACGACATGCTCGCGGCCGTGCTGATCCCATCTGCTGACCTTGCTGGTGGTCATGGACGGCATCGTTCCTCCTGGTGACGAATGCGCCCAGTGTGCAGCAGGACCAACATCAACAGCACTACCTTGTCGTGCTGTTCTCCCGGGCGTCGCCCGCCGGGCACTCAGCCGCCGCGCTCCAGGAAGCGCGGCACCGCGAGCACCCTGCGGTGGTCGGCCTCGGCGCGCGGCAGATCGAGTTTGCTGAGGATGCTGTTGATGTGTTTGGCGACGGCGCTCTCGCTGACGACGAGGCGGCCGGCTATGCCGGCATTGGACCGCCCCCCGGCCATCAGGGCCGGCACTTCCCCCTCGCGCTCCGTCAGCCGTTCGAGCGGATCGCTCTGCCGCCGCACCAGAAGCTGTGCGACGACCTGCGGGGCCAGGGCGGTTCCGCAGTCGGCGACCCGCCGCAGCACGTCGATGAACTCCCCCACATCGGCGACGCGTTGTTTGAGGAGATGGCCGATGCCGCTGGTGCCGGCGGCGATCAGCTCGGCGGCGCAGCTCCTCCACGTACTGCGACAGCATCAGTGCGCGGCTCTGGCGATACGGGGGTGCGGGCGTCGGCACTCAGGCGTGGACGCAAAAAGGCCGGCCGGGCTGCGGGCCCGGCCGGCCCTTTATGGGGCTCGCGTCAGCAGCCGATGAGACGGGTCGCGAGGTAGCCCTGGATCTGGTCCAGGGAGACGCGCTCCTGCTTCATGGTGTCGCGCTCGCGCACGGTGACCGCGTTGTCGTCGAGGGTGTCGAAGTCGACGGTGACGCAGTACGGGGTGCCGATCTCGTCCTGGCGGCGGTAGCGGCGGCCGATGGCACCGGCGTCGTCGAACTCGATGTTCCAGTTCTGCCGGAGGTCGGCGGCGAGGCCCTTGGCCTTCGGGGAGAGCTGCGGGTTGCGGGACAGCGGCAGCACGGCGACCTTGACCGGCGCGATGCGCGGGTCGAGGCGCATCACGGTGCGCTTCTCCATGACGCCCTTGGCGTTCGGCGCCTCGTCCTCGTTGTAGGCGTCGAGCATGAACGCCAGCATCGTGCGGCCGACACCGGCGGCGGGCTCGATGACGTACGGGGTCCAGCGCTCGCCGGCTTCCTGGTCGAAGTACGACAGGTCCTGGCCGGAGGCCTTGGAGTGGGCGTTCAGGTCGTAGTCGGTGCGGTTGGCGACGCCCTCGAGCTCGCCCCACTCGCTGCCGCCGAACTGGAAGCGGTACTCGATGTCGGCGGTGCGCTTCGAGTAGTGGGAGAGCTTCTCGGCCGGGTGCTCGTACCAGCGCATGTTCTCCTCACGGAGACCCAGGCCGGTGTACCAGTTCCAGCGCTGCTCCATCCAGTACTCGTGCCACTTCTCGTCCTCGCCGGGCTTGACGAAGAACTCCATCTCCATCTGCTCGAACTCGCGGGTGCGGAAGATGAAGTTGCCCGGCGTGATCTCGTTGCGGAAGGACTTGCCGACCTGGGCGATACCGAAGGGCGGCTTGCGGCGCGAGGTCTGCTGGACCTGGGCGAAGTTGGTGAAGATGCCCTGGGCGGTCTCGGGCCGCAGGTAGGCGACGGAGCCGGAGTCCTGCGTGGGGCCGAGGTGGGTCGAGAGCAGACCGGAGAACTGCTTGGGCTCGGTGAACTGGCCCTTGTTGCCGCAGTTGGGGCAGTTGATGTCGGCGAGGCCGTTCGCCGGGGTGCGGCCGTGCTTCTCCTCGTACGCCTCCTCCAGGTGGTCGGCGCGGAAGCGCTTGTGACAGGAGGTGCACTCGGTGAGCGGGTCGGTGAAGGTCGCGACGTGACCGGAGGCCTCCCAGACCTCGCTGGCAAGGATCACCGACGAGTCGAGACCGACGACGTCCTCACGCGAGGTGACCATGTAGCGCCACCACTGGCGCTTGATGTTCTCCTTGAGCTCGACACCCAGCGGCCCGTAGTCCCAGGCGGCACGCTGTCCGCCGTAGATCTCGCTGCACGGGTAGACGAACCCACGGCGCTTGCTCAGGTTGACGATCGTGTCGATCTTGTCGGCGGCCACGGTGCTCTCTTCATTACGACGACGAAGTGCGAATGCTTCAGATTACCGGCGCCCACACCCCCCGTATCAAATCGGTCCGCCCCTGCACTCCCGGAAGCGCAGATGCGGGGCCACCTGCCGGGATATCCGCTCATGGATCTCGGCCCCGGACCGGTACCAGTCGGGGTGATACGTGATCGAGGCACCGCTCTCGCCGTAGAGCGTGCAGGTCCCGGAGTCGTCCGCAGAGAGGCCCGCGACAGCGTGCCAGGGGATCGTGATCGCCCCGGTGGGCCACCACCGGGTCACGCCTTCATCGCCGATGAACAGGCGGGATCGCCACGGCGCCGGTCCGCGCAGCCTGGGCCGGTACTCGTCGGCAGTGGTGAGCAGCCCGGCGGGGACCGGAGGCAGGGGGGTGAAGGGCGCCGCCGGATCCGGCTCGCAGTGGTGGGGCATGCCGAGCAGTACGGAGCCGGGGTAGTCGGCGAAGGCGCTGTGGACGGTGTCCGTGGTCAGGGCGTGAAGGGCGTCGCGCAGTGCGGCCCGGTCACGGGCGTCGAATCCGGCGAGGTGGTCGCTTGCGGCAGCGTCGACGAGGTCCTCGGTGACGGCGGTGTCGCCGAGGGCGGTGAGGGCGTTCGCGCGGACGGTGTCGACTTCCCGGGCGGTGGGGCCGTGCTCGGCGAGGTCGCGCAGGGTGGTGTCGAGCGCGGCGGCGGCCCGGGGTGCGCCGGGTGCGTCCGTTTCGGCGGTGACGAGGGCGATGCTGCGCCCGTCGCCGGTGGGGTGTGCGTTCCAGGCGAGGTCGCCCACGCTGCCGTCGGCGGTTCCTTCGTGCTGTTCGACGCGGCTCAAGGCGATGAGCAGGCCGTACACGGGTTCCGTGGTGGCCATGTGGAAGGAGAGCCCGACGGTGTCCCCGGCCCCGCACGGCCGCTCGTACCAGGTGCCGCCGACGTAGAGGGCGGGCACCTGGCGTGAGCGGGTGTTGCGAGGGCCGTCGGGGAGGGACAGGCGCAGCCCCTGGGGCGGCCGGCCGGTGAGGGAGAGTGCCGCGTTGCCGCGGACGAAGAAGCGGGCGGTCCAGTCGCGGATGTCGTCGGCGGTGAGGTTTCCGAGGCAGGGATCGAAGGCCTCTCTGCCGTAACCGCGGAACCCGTATCGGGCGTGGTGGTGCTCGACGAGGATGCCGGGCCAGGTGCTGTCGAGCTGGGCCTGGAGGCGACGGGCCGTGCGTGGCAGGACGTCGACGGGAGGGTCGCTGAGGGCGTGGCACGCGGCGGTGAGGGCCTCCGCGACGTCCTCGGGTTCGCCCTCGGCCCGGAAGTCGGTCTGGTGGAGGCTGGATCCGCAGTCCCATGCGGCACGTAGGTCGAGTGAGGAGAGCGCGGAGGCGACGAGGTCCTGGAGGAGCTGGGTGATGCCCCGCCGTGCGAGCGTCTCGTCGGCGGGACCCACATGGAAGGCGAGCCGGGCGGTGAGGGGGCCCGGGCCTTCGTCCCAGAATGCGGGGATGCCGTCGATCTCGGTGCGCTGCATGGCGGCACTGTACGGGGCTGATCACCAAACGTCGCAGGGGGATTGCGAGGAGGTCACGGGGCGCTGATTTTATTGACAATCGTTTCCAGGTTTGTTGAAAATGACTGTCATGAACGTACGACGCCTCATACCCGCCACCGCCGTCTCCGGAGCGGCTGCACTGTCCCTCGTCATGCTCTCCGCGTGCTCGGGGTCCTCCGGTGCCTCGACCGGTGGCAAGAGCGACGGCAAGCTGGATGTGGTGGCGTCCTTCTACCCCATGCAGTATCTCGCCGAGCAGATCGGCGGCGACCATGTCGAGGTCACCACGCTCACCAAGCCGGGCGTCGAGCCGCATGACCTGGAGCTGAAGCCCAGGCAGGCGTCGGAGCTCCGCCAGGCCGACTACATCCTCTACCTCAAGGGCGTCCAGCCCGCCGTCGACGACGCGATCGCAGAGGCGGGCGTCGAGAACACGGTGGACGCCGCCACCCTCACCAAGCTCGAGAACCACGGCGCCGAGGTCGGCCACGACCACGGCCACGAGGGCGAGAGCCCCGAGGAGCACGCCGGGCACGAGGGCGAGGAGAGCGGCACCGGAGACCCGCACATCTGGCTGGACCCGGTGAAGTACGCCGAGGTCGCCAAGGGCGTCGGCGCCTCGCTGGAGAAGGCCGACCCGGCCCACGCCGCGGACTACAAGAAGAACACCGACGCACTGGTGACCAAGCTGGGCGGTCTCGACACCAAGTTCGCGCAGGGCCTGAAGAACACCGACACCAGGACCTTCATCACCACCCACTCCGCGTTCGGCTACCTCGCCGAGCGCTACGGCCTGGAGCAGGAGGGCATCGCCGGACTCGACCCGGAGAGCGAGCCGAGCCCGGCCCGCGTCAAGGAGCTCCAGACCGTCGCGAAGCAGGACAAGGTCACCACCGTCTTCTTCGAGACGCTCGCCAGCGACAAGACCGCGAAGACCCTCGCCAAGGACACGGGCCTGAAGACGGACGTCCTGGACCCGCTGGAGGGAATCACGGACCAGTCCAAGGGCGATGACTACATCGCGGTGATGGAGTCCAACCTCGCCGCGCTGCAGAAGGCCCTCGGCGCAAAGTGACCGCAGCAGCATCGGAGGCGCAGTCCATGGAACCCGTCATATCCGTCCGTGGGGCCAGGGCCACCCTCGGCTCACGCCAGGTACTGCGTGGCGTCGACCTCACCGTGCACCACGGTGAGGTCGTCGCGCTGCTCGGCGCCAACGGCTCGGGCAAGTCGACGGCCGTACGGTCGGTGATCGGCCAGGTGCCGCTCACCGAAGGCACCGTCCGCCTCTTCGGCACCGAACTCCGCCGCTTCCGCGAGTGGTCGCGCGTCGGGTACGTACCGCAGCGCACGACCGCGACGAGCGGGGTTCCCGCGACGGTCCGCGAGGTCGTCTCGTCAGGTCGGCTGTCCCGTACGAAGCTGCGGTGGCCGTCCCGGCAGGACCGCGCGGCCGTGGAGCGCGCGATCGAGCTGGTGGGGCTCACGGACCGGGCGAAGGACTCGGTGAGCGCACTGTCCGGCGGACAGCACCAGCGTGTGCTGATCGCCCGGGCGCTGGCCGCCGACCCCCAGCTGCTGATCATGGACGAGCCGATGGCGGGAGTGGACCTCGCCAGCCAGGAGATTCTCGCCGGGACGCTGCGCGAGCAGGTCGCGGCCGGAACGACCGTGCTGCTCGTGCTGCACGAGCTGGGTCCGCTGGAGCCGCTGATCAACCGCGCGGTGGTGCTGCGCGACGGCTGCGTCGTCCACGACGGTCCGCCGCCGGAGGCCGTCGGCCAGCACGCACTGCCCGGCCACGACCACGTACATCCGCACGCGGCCGACGAGCCGCTCCGCACGGGACTGCTCACCTGATCATGGAACTCCTCCAGGACCCCTTCATGCAGCGGGCGCTGCTGGCCGCCGTGCTGGTCGGCATCACCGCGCCTGCCGTCGGCATTCATCTGGTGCAGCGCCGGCAGGCGCTCATGGGCGACGGCATCGGCCATGTCGCGATGACCGGCGTCGGCCTCGGTTTCCTGCTCTCCAGCAATCCCGTGTGGATGGCGACGCTCGTCGCGGTCGTCGGCTCGGTCGCGATGGAGCTGATCCGGGCATACGGGCGTACGCGCGGCGACATCGCGCTGGCGATGCTCTTCTACGGCGGTATGGCGGGCGGCGTCATGCTGATGAACCTCAGCGGCACCGGCTCGAACGCCAAGCTCACCTCTTATCTCTTCGGCTCGCTCTCCACGGTCTCCGACGAGGACGTCACGGCGATCTGCCTGCTCGCGGGCTTTGTGCTGCTGGTGACGGTCGGGCTGCGGCGGCAGCTGTTCGCGATCAGCCAGGACGAGGAGTTCGCCCGGGTCACGGGTCTTCCGGTGCGGGCGCTGAATCTGCTCGTCGCCGTGACCGCCGCGGTGACGGTGACGGTCGCGATGCGCGTGGTCGGTCTGCTGCTCGTCAGTGCGCTGATGGTGGTGCCGGTGGCCGCCGCGCAGCAGATCACCCGGTCGTTCGCGGTGACGTTCGTCGTGGCCGTCGCGATCGGCGTCGCGGTCACGCTTTCGGGCACGGTCGCCACGTACTACCAGGACGTGCCGCCGGGCGCGACGATCGTGCTGCTGGCGATCGCGATATTCGTGCTGCTGACGGTGCTGGCGGCACCGCTGGCCAGACGGCGTGCGAAGGCCCTGGACGCGGCCGCGGCGGAGTGCGATCTTGATGTTCCGGCCAACCGCCGCCCGGCCGACGACGTCAACGTCTGACCGGGCTCCGAGTCCCGCCTGGCAGAATGGCCCGACGAGGAGCGGGCGGAACGTAAGGAGGCACCTGTGGCGACTGCTGGACCCCCCGTACGCGGCCGGTCGACGCGGCAGCGGGCCGCGGTGGCGGCCGCGCTGGACGAGGTGGACGAATTCCGCAGTGCGCAGGAGCTGCACGACATGCTCAAGCACCGCGGTGATTCCGTCGGCCTGACCACCGTGTACCGGACGTTGCAGTCCCTCGCCGATGCCGGCGAGGTGGATGTGCTGCGCACCAGCGAGGGTGAGGCGGTGTACCGGCGCTGTGCGTCCGGTGAGCACCACCACCATCTGGTGTGCCGGATGTGCGGCAAGGCGGTCGAGGTCGAGGGCCCCGCGGTGGAGCAGTGGGCGGAGACGATCGCGGCGCAGCACGGCTATGTGAACGTGGCGCACACGGTGGAGATCTTCGGTACGTGCGCGGAGTGCGCGCAGAAGTGACCCGAGGTACGTGAAGGGGCCCGCACCGGATGCCGGTGCGGGCTCCTTTCGCGTCCGTCAGACGCGGGTGGTGTGCCGGTCCAGGACGGCCCGCAGGCGGTCGGCGTCGCCCGGCGTGCTCAGCCCCTCCTTGGGGAGGACCTCCAGACACATGATGTTGGGGTCCCGGCTGAGGAGGACGAAGTGGCCGGGTGTCTCCCGGTAGCCCTGGAGGACGGACCACTTCTGGATCAGCGTGCTGTGGTCGGTGCTGCAGGTGATCCCGGCCGCGGACACGGTGGCGCGGTACTCGCCCTGCCACCCGACGATCTTCTGTACATGGGCGGCTTGTATCCGCGGATAGCCCCACACCAGCAGGACGACGAACAGGAGCACAACGGTCTGGCCCGGGTCGACGCTCCCCCGGCCCATGGTGGTCAGCAGCCAGAACACCGCCCACAGCGCGAGGAACGCGCCCCGCAGCCACAGCCCGGTCCGCTTGATCCGCTCGCGGACCCGCAGCCCGACCAGTGTGTCGGCGGGCTGGGGCCGGTAGACCAGCTCCACCTGCTCATCGCTCGCGCCATGGGCTCCGTGCCCACCGCGCTCGTCACTCAAGCCCTGCGCTTCGGTCACGGCCCCTCCCCCTGTCCTGGACGAGCCGTGATCGTAGCGGGCGGGTCAGGCAGCCGGGTCCTTGCCCTGCATCGCGAGGATCTCCTCGTTCGGGATCGCGCCGCCGAAGCGCCGGTCGCGCTGCGCGTACTCCAGGCAGGCCCGCCACAGGTCGCGGCGGTCGAAGTCGGGCCACAGCACGTCCTGGAAGACCATCTCGGCGTAAGCGCTCTGCCAGATCAGGTAGTTGGAGGTGCGCTGCTCGCCGCTCGGGCGGAGGAAGAGGTCGACGTCCGGCATGTCCGGGTAGTACAGGTACTTCTGGAGGGTCTTCTCGTTGACCTTCGACGGGTCGAGCCTGCCCGCCTTCACGTCCGCCGCCAGCGCCTGTGCCGCGTCCGCGATCTCCGCGCGCCCGCCGTAGTTCATGCAGAAGTACAGCGTGAGCCTGTCGTTGTCCTTGGTCTGCTCCTGCGCGATCTGGAGCTCCTTGGCCACCGACTTCCACAGCTTGGGCATCCGGCCCACCCAGCGCACCCGGATGCCGAGTTCGTCGAGCTGATCGCGGGTCTTGCGGATGAAGTCGCGGTTGAAGTTCATCAGGAAGCGCACTTCGTCCGGGGAGCGCTTCCAGTTCTCGGTGGAGAAGGCGTACAGGGAGATGTTTCCGACGCCCATCTCGATCGCACCCTGCAGCACGTCCAGTACGCGCTCGGCGCCGACCTTGTGTCCCTCTGTGCGCGGCAGGCCGCGTTCCTTGGCCCAGCGACCGTTGCCGTCCATCACGATCGCCACATGCTCCGGCACGAGCTCACCGGGGATCTTCGGCGGGCGGCCCCCCGACGGGTGCGGCTCGGGGACCTTGTACTCGCGGCGGGAACGTCCCAGGATTCCGCGTCGTGCCATGGGGGTCACACTCTCCTAGCTTTCGCTTCCCTAGCTTTTCTCTACGTACCGCAGTGAGCGCAGTCCGCGCTCAAGGTGCCAGTGCAGATAGGCGGACACGAGTCCGCTGCCCTCCCTCACGTGGCGCGCCTCGCACGCTTCCGCCGTGTCCCAGTCGCCCGTCAGCAACGCGCTGAGCAGTCCGACGGCCTCAGCAGAGGGTACGACGCTGCCGGGCACCCGGCAGTCGGCGCATATGACTCCGCCCGCCGCGACCGAGAAGAACCGGTTCGGGCCGTGGATACCGCATTTCGCACAGTCCTCGAAGCTGGGCGCGTAGCCGTTGACGGCGAGGGAGCGCAGCAGGAACGCGTCGAGGATGAGGTGCGGCGGGTGCTCGCCGCGCGAGAGGGAACGGAGCCCGCCGACGAGCAGCAGATACTGCTGCACGGCAGGCTCGCCCTCGTGGTCGGTGAACCGTTCCGCCGTCTCCAGCATGGCGGTGCCCGCGGTGTACCGGGCGTAGTCGGTGACGATCCCGCTGCCGTACGGAGCGATCGTCTCGCTCTGCGTACACAGCGGCAGCCCGCGCCCGACCAGCTCACTGCCCCGCGCGAAGAACTGCACGTCCACGTGCGAGAACGGCTCCAGCCTCGCGCCGAACTTCGACTTGGTGCGGCGCACGCCGCGGGCGACGGCACGGATGCGGCCGTGCCCGCGGGTGAGGATCGTGATGATGCGATCGGCCTCGCCGAGCTTCTGCGTCCGCAGGACGATCCCGTCGTCCCGGAAGAGACTCATCGCACGCCCCCACGGGTGTCCGGCCGGGGGTTCGGGCCCGCGGCGGAGCCGCAATGGGGAGCAGCTCCCCCGGAGAAGCACAGCATGATCCGGTCCGCTTCACCCAGCTTCTGGGTGCGCAGCACGATGCCGTCGTCGCGGAACAGGCTCATGGGGCCATTGTCCCGTACGGCGACGGGGCGGTGGGCGGGGGTCGTCACTCATGGGGGTGAGCCAGATGCTGCGGCGTGGCGCAACATGGACGCTGTCGGTAAGACTCAGGGTATGAGCCTTGAACGCGTCACCATCACCATTCCGGGCGAGACGCTCGAAGCCGCGAAACAAGCTGCGGAACGGGAGGGCCTGAGCGTCTCAGCCTGGCTTTCTCGGGCAGCCGAAAAGGCAGCGAAGATCGAGGTCGGTCTCGCGGCGGCCGAGGAGGTCCTGGCCGAGCTCGGCCCGCCGACTCCGGACGAGCAGGCATGGGTGGATTCCGTCATGGAGATGGTCACCCGCCCGGCGCCTGCGGCATCCGCGGACTCAGACCACGAGGCGGCGTGACTGTGACCATCCTGCGATCTCTGGTGTATGACGCCGGGGCTCTGATTGCCGCCGAGCGCAACCAGCTGGTTCTCTGGCGCATGCACCGCGCCTATCTGAACGCGGGAGGTGTGCCGGTCGTGCCGTCGCCCGTTGTCGCGCAAGTCTGGCGGGATGGCGCCCGTCAGGCTCGCTTAGCCCGTTTACTGAATGGTTGCGATGTTCTCCCACTGGAAGCAGCGTTGGCCCGGCGGGTAGGAGAACTCCTCGGGCGCGCAGACGTCGTGGACCCTGTTGACGGAGCTGTCGCGGTGGTCGCCGCAGACGCCGCGGCGGGAATCATCACTTCGGACCCCAAGGACATCCAGCACCTCCTGGACCATCTGGGCCCGTCCGGGAAGCGTGCAGAGGTAAAGGCTCTGCGCTGACCACTCACGGAACTTCGCCGCGGCTACGGGCGTTCGCGTGCGCCGTCGCCGCACGGAGGCGCTCCGTCGCGGTGGCGATGCGCAGCACCTCGGGGACGCAGTCCCATTCACGGCCGCCGCCGATCGGCCTGAGCTGGGCGTACGGCCCCACGTACGCCATGACTCTCCCGACCCGGCCGGTGCTCGTGTCGATCACGTACGACCCCACGGCCGGTGCGCTCATCGGTCCGTCGCCTCTCCCGGCAGCGCGGCGGCCATGCGCCGCGCGGTCTCGACGGTGCACCGGCCCAGCTCGACCAGCACCCTCGGGTCCCCGCCGGCACAGGACACCGGGTCCAGTCGCAGCGACGGCAGGGTCACTCCGACCCGGGCGAGCGCATCCCGCAATTCGGCCACTGCTGCCTCGGCGTCTTCGAGACGGTCCAATTCCTCCACGGCTCTCCTTCCTCGTCCCCCGGTACTTTTCTCTCTTCCCATCTCGAGTGTGAAGACACAGACCTAAAATCGACAGACATACGCGCGCTACAACTGCACGGCAGCACAAAGGAGTTAATCCATGGCCAACGCAGGTAAGGGGCGGTGGGCGGGTTCCAGGCAGGCGGCCTGGGAGTTCTTCGGCCTGGAGCTCAAGCGGAGGCGGGAGGCGGCGGGGCTGACGCAGGGGGAACTGGGGCACCGGGTATTCGTATCCGGGGGCTACATCGGCCAATTCGAACAGGCTATTCGGAAGCCTCAGAAGGATGTGGCGGTGCGGCTCGATGAGGTACTACAAACCGATGGCTTTTTCGAGCGGATGTGGCGAAAGCTGATCGACAAGTCGCCGTACGCGGAGTACTTCGCGGAGGTGGCAGAGCTGGAGGCGCTCGCGACGAAGATCTGCGAGTTCGCGCCCACGGTCGTGCCGGGTCTGTTGCAGACCGCCGAGTACGCGCGGGCGGTCACGCTTGCGGCCAACCCGTTCGTCATCGAGGAGTACGTCGAGGAGAAGGTCACGTCCCGGCTGGAACGGGCGCACATCCTCAAGGACGCTACAAGGCCAGAGTATTGGGCGACGCTGCACGAGAACGCCTTACGCGTCCCCGTCGGTGGCCCGGCCGCGATGGCCCGGCAGTTGGAGCACATCGCGGCCACGGTGCGGGAGCGCAAGGCGCTGGTGACGGTGATCCCGTGCTCGGCAGGGGCACATGCGTACATGACCGGGACTCTGAAACTCATGGAGTTCGAGGACGCGCCGCCAACCGCCTATACAGAGACGTCGTTTTCAGGGACTCTGCTGGACGATCCGGCAGTGGTGAAGCGCGCACAGCGCGCATACGATCTGCTCAGGGTCGCCGCGCTGTCGCCGGAGGCGTCCCTGGCCCTGATCGAGTCGGCGGCTGAGGACTACAGACGATGCCCGAGTACGACCTGAGCAACGCCCGCTGGCGCAAGAGCAGCTACAGCAACGGCGAGGGCGGCGACTGCGTCGAAGTGGCGTACGACTTCCCTGGCGCCGCCCCCTGGCGCAAGAGCACCTACAGCGGCGGCGACGGCGGCGAGTCCTGCGTCGAGGTCCTCGACGACATCCCCGGCGTCGTCCCCGTCCGGGACTCCAAGAACCCCACCGGCCCTGCCTTGATCGTCCCGGCCGCCGCCTGGGCCGCTTTCGTGGACGGCGTCGTCAAGGTCTGACAGCGGTCCGGTCCCGGGCCGGGTGGCCCGGGACCGGGAGCGTCAGGCGACGAGCTTGCCCTTGCCGCTGGCGAGCGGCCATTCGCGGTGGAGGCTGCCCAGCGGGATGCGCTTCTGGAAGATCGGCGTTCCGAAGATGGAGAGCTGGAGCTGGAGGTTTCCGCTCAGGTCGAAGCCGCCGTGGACGGCCCAGGAGCCGGTCACGCTCGCGGTTCCGTCCGTCGACGCGGTGGCAGTGACCTCGCCCTCGCCGCGGACGTAGGGGGCGAAGTCGGCGGCGAGGCCGACCATGCCGTACAGACCGACGGACGCCTCGGCGCCCATGGCGGCCTTCGCGCGGCCCGCGGCGGTGACGGTCGCCGTCACCGGAGTGCCCTTCACCTCCGAGGTGGAGACCGGGGTCCAGCCCTTGAAGGGCGCGTAGCTGCCGCCGACCCGGAAGTCTCCCTTGACGCTCTGCTGGACGTCGAGGGTGATGCGGCCGTCGGCCTCGATCTGGAGGTAGCAGGTCAGGTCGAGGTTGACGACGACGGGCACCGGGCCGACCTGGATCACGGGGTCGGCGTGGAGCTTGGCGAAGGGGATGCGCTGGGTGGCCTTCGCGGAGGCGCGGCCCTTGAGCGCCCACTGCGCGCTCCAGTCGCCGCTCATACCGAGGAACGCGCCGTCGGGGCCGGCCTTGCCCGCCTGGCCGTTGGCGCTGCCGTCGTAGGAGAACTCCACCTGCGGTGCCAGCTGGACGTAGCCGGAAACGGATGCGGCGGCGGACACGGGTGCGTCCTCGGGGGTGGCCAGGGCCGCTCCGACGTCGAGGCGCAGGCTGCCGAGGGGCAGCTTCGCCCCGCTGGGGCCGAACGTGGCTCCTCCGGTCTTGGCCCAGGAGAGCTTGACGCCCTTGACCAGTGGCTCGACGTCGAAGGTCGACGGGTCGACGGGGACTTCGCCGTCGGCCTTGTCGTCCGCGAGGAGCGCGCTGAGCGTGGCGGGCTTGGTGGAGACCTCAGTGCCCTTGTCCGTGCTGCCGACGACCTCGGTGACCTCGGCCAGCAGACCGTCGGGCGCGCCCGGTGCGGGCGCGCTGGCGATGACGTCGCCGGTCTTGACCGGGGCGTCCGCCGACGGGCCGGCCGTGGGATCGGTGGTGGGCGCGGTGGTCGGCGCGGCCGTGGGAGCGGTCGAGGGGCTCTTGCGCGGGCTGGATATGACGGCGCGTCGGGTGCGCTTGTCGTAGGCGGCGACCTTGAGCGCGCTCTTCTTCGCGCTTGTGCCCCTGCCTGCCGGCCGGGCCACGGCCGTCGGGGTGGGCGCTCCTTGCGGTGCCGCTTCGACGTCGAGCTGTTCGCTCCCGCCGGCCGTCGCCGCCGTGGCGGCGGCGGGGGTGGGCCCGGCTGCGGGGTCGGCGGCGTGGTCGGGGGTGGCCGAGCATCCGCTCGCGGCGAGCGCGAGCGAGGTCAGCGCGGGGACCAGGAGTCTCCTGGTGAGCTTACGCACGGGGGTGTCCTCCGGCGATGAAAGATGAGGGGGGTGGCAGCTGCTTACTCGTAAGTAACAGCGGCGGAATCATGTCACGCGAACACCCGTCCGTCACATTGACGTGCAGTCAACACCCAGGTGAGCGGGGATGGTTGAGGCATTGATCAGCTGCTGAGCTTGCGCCGCACCTCGGCTTCGCGGACGTGGTCGCCCAGTTCGCCGTAGACGGTCGCCGCCCGTCGGTACTCCGCGTCGGCGCCCAGCTCGTCGCCCTGCGTAAGCAGGTTGTCGCCGATCGCCTCCGCGGCGCCCGCAATGCCCATGCCGTAGCCGATGCGGGCGAACACGGCCAGCGCAGCGCGGTGATGCTCGGCGCCGGACCCGTACGCACCACGACACTCCTCCAGGTGGCCCAGCTCGCACAGCGTCCAACCCTCCCCCACCGGCCGGCCGTTGCGGCGGTAGATGGCGAGCGCCGAGCCCAGACACCGCTCGGCGGGAACGAAGTTGCCGGCCTGGACGTAGGCAGCGCCCAGATGTCGTTCGGCGTCCGCGAGGTACGCGGGGCTGCCGCTGCGACGGGCGAGGGCGGCCACAGCCGTCTCCAGGCAGTCGATCGCCTCGTCGGGCCGGCGCCGGCGCAGATGGAGGGCGCCGAGGCTGCTCAGGACCTCCGCCTCGCCCATCTCATGGCCCATTTCCCGGTAGCCGTCCACGGCTGTCCGGAACTCCCGCAGTGCCTCGTCATAGCGCCCGGCGCGGCCGAGGGCGTCACCGAGCAGCCGGCGGGTCTTGATCTGTTCGGCGCGGGTGGCGGAGCGCTGCTGCACGGCGACCGACATCCGCAGATGATCCACGGCCTGGCTCAGCCGTCCCTCGTGCAGATACGCGGCGCCCAGGCCGCGCAGCGCGTACGCCGCCCAGGCCTGTTCGCCCGCCCGGCGGGCCACGTCGAGGATCGTGGCCCACATGGCGAGGCGCGGGAGCTGGCTCGGCTGGTCCCACAGCCATCGGTCGGCGGCCATCGCGAGCCGGTAGCCGGAACGGTGGTGGCCTTCGCGCACTGCCGCGCGTACGAGAAGAGAGATCGTGGCCTGCTCGGCGCCGCCCCAGGCATGGCTGCCGTGCCGCTCGGCGTCCTCGGTGTACGCGGTGAGGATCCGTTCGAGGACGGCGCGGCGGTCGGCCGGGGCGGTGTCGCGTTCGAGCCGCTCGGCGGCGAACAGGCGGATGAGGTCGTGGAGGCGGTAGCGGTCCGGGCCGACGGGCTGGACGAACTGGGCGTCGGCGAGGCGTTCAAGTCCCGCCCCGGCGGCGGGCGGCGACCGGTCCGCGGCCGCCGCGGCGACACGGGCGGTGAGGCGGGAGCCCGGGTATGCGCCCAGGCTGCGGAACAGTTGGCGGTCCTCGTCGCTCAGCGCGTCGTAGCCGGCTTCGAAACTCGCGCGGACGGCGAGGTCGCCGACCCGCAGCTCGTCGAGGCGGCCCCGCTCGTCGGCCAGGCGGCCGGCCAGTTCGGACACCGGCCGGCTGGGGCGCGAGCGCAGTCGCGCGGCGGCGATGCGGACGGCGAGAGGCAGCAGTCCGCACGCGTGGACGATCATGCGGGCGGACTCGGGCTCCGCGGCGGTGCGGTCGGCTCCGGCGACGGCCGCGAGGAGGGCGAGCGCCTCGCGTTCGGTGAGGGCGCCGAGGGGGACCGTGGCCGCTTCGGGGAGATCGAGGAGCGCGTTGCGGCTGGTGATGAGGGCGAGACAGTACTCACCGCTCGGGAGCAGCGGACGCACCTGGGCCGCGTCGGCGGCGTCGTCGAGGACCAGCAGGACGCGGCGGCCCGCGGTGCGGCTGCGCAGACGCGCGGCGAGGGCGTCGGGCTCGCCCGACTGCTCCTCCTCGGGTGCGCCGAGGGCGGCGAGCAGGCGGGCCAGTACGGCGGCGGGCGCGGCGGGCTCGCCGCGGCCCGCGCCGAGGGCCGCGTACAGCTGGCCGTCGGGGTAGAGGGGGCGGAGCTCGTGGGCGAGGCGGACCGTGAGGGCGGACTTGCCGAGGCCGGGGGCGCCGGTGACGGCGATGGCCCGGTGGCCTTCGCGGACGAGGCGGAGCAGGGTGCCGATGTCGTGGGTGCGGCCCGCGAAGTCGGTTATGGGGGCCGGGAGTTCGGCCGGGTCGGGGGCGCCGGGGGCCGGGGCGGCCGGTTCCCGCTCTGATGGCGGTCCGTGGGCCCATGACTGGTGCACGGCGAAGAGGGCCGTACCGGCGGCCAGAACGGCCACGAGCGGCCAGGCGAGCGGCGCGAGCGGCTCCAGGGCCGCGGGAAGGGTGCCGCCGGTCGCCACGTTCACGGCAACCGCGAGCAGCACCGAGAGGAGAGTCGATCCCGTGGCCAGAACGGCCGTTGCGCGAGTGCGCCGCACAGTGCCCCCGTCCCCCGCCGACGTACGCGTGTGTCCATTGTGGCGCACCGACACCTCAACCGCTTTCTGGCGAAGCCCGGTTGGAACCATGAGGAGCCATGAGGAGCGATGTGGAGCCACGAGGAGCCACGAGAGTCGGACACTTCGTATCGTCCACCTCGTATCGTCCCTGTCATGACCACTGAACGCATCGCCCCTCCCGTGATCGCGAACGAACGCGAGATGCTCCGGGGCCATCTCGACTTCCACCGCGCCACGCTCGCCATGAAGTGCGACGGGCTGTCCGACGAGGAGCTGCGCAGGCAGTCGATGCCGCCGTCGACGCTGTCGCTGCTCGGTCTGGTACGGCACATGGCGGAGGTGGAACGTACGTGGTTCCGCCGTGTGATCAACGGGGAGGACATCCCGCTGGTGTGGTCGGACGAAGGCGACTACCAGGTCGCGTACGACGCGCGCACGGCGACGCGGTCGGAGGCGTTCGAGGCCTGGCGGACCGAGATCGATCACGCCCGCCGGATCGAGGCGGAGGCGGAGTCACTGGACGTCACCGGGTACCAGCCGAGGTGGGGCGAGGACGTGTCGCTGCGGCTGGTGATGCTGCACCTGATCCACGAGTACGCCCGGCACAACGGGCACGCCGACTTCCTGCGCGAGGGGATCGACGGGACTGTCGGCGCCTGACCGCCGGGCCGCACGCAGTCGCAGGCGGCCGGCCTACGGCGACGGCGTACGCGCCGCCGCCAGCAGCCGCGCCGTGTCGTCGGCGCGCAGCTGCAGCGCGTTACCGACCGTCGTCAGAACGTCCCGTTCGGCCGGGATGTACGGGCCGTCGGCGAGCGCGATGCCCGCGCCCTGCAGCAGGATCGATTCGCGGCCGGCCGGGGCCAGATGCGGGGTGAGCGGCTCCAGGGCCTCGTGGAGTTCGATGGCGAGGGCGGCGCCGCAAGGGCCGATGTCGGTGATGAAGCGGCCGGTGTCGGCGGCCAGGGCCTCGACCATCGTGGTCAGCTGGTCCTCGGTGCAGTCGCTGAATCCGGCGGCACGGACGGCGGCGACGGCGGTCTGCCGGACCGAGCGGGAGGAGGTGCCGCCGGCGGCGAGAACGGCGAGGGCGACGGTGTGCACGGCGTCGCGGAGCATCGCGGAGAAGCGGGCGGTGGTGGGGTGGTCGAGGGCTTCCGTGCCGAAGTGGGTGTGGCAGGCCGCGCATTCGACGACCGGGCCCGCGTAGCCGCGTGGCAGGACGGGGACGCCGAGCACGGTGAAGCGTCGGCGGCCGGTGCGGCGGCGGTAGTTGCGGTCGCCTCCGCAGTCGGGGCAGAAGAACTCGCCGTCGCCGATCGTGCTCCAGGACGTACGCACACCGAAGACGCGAAGGCCACGATTACCGTGGATGCGCGGTTTTCGGCCGCTTCGTCCTCGGGCTGGCAGCACGTCGCACCTCCGTGAATCCTCCGTGGCCCGTCGGGCACGGGTGGTGCCCCCACGGCAACGTCGCCGCATTGACGTGATGTTAGCCACATCGATGATGTGGCGTCAGTACCCATGCGTCACTTCGCCCGGACATGGCCGAACCCCGCCCCTGTGACAGGGGCGGGGTTCGGGTACGGAGGCGGCGTCTGCGTCAGCGGGCCGCGCGGTTGACGGCCGAGATGACCGCCTTCAGCGAGGCGCGCGTGGTGTTGGCGTCGATGCCGATGCCCCACAGGACCTTTCCGTCGATGGCGCATTCGATGTACGAGGCGGCCTGCGCGGAGGCGCCCTCGCTCATCGTGTGCTCCTGGTAGTCCAGCAGACGGGCATCCACGTCGATCGCGGCCAGTGCGTCGAAGAACGCGGAGATCGGACCGTTGCCGGAGCCGGTCAGGACGGTGTCCACGCCGTCCACGACCGCCTCGACCGTCAGGGTGTCGGTGCCGTCGGTGTCCGACGTGGTCTGGCCGGAACGCAGCTGGATCCGGCCCCAGCGGGCCTCGGCGTCGACCGGGTTGGGCAGGTACTCGTCCTGGAAGACCGACCAGATCTCCTTCGGCGTGACCTCGCCGCCCTCGGCGTCGGTCTTGGCCTGAATGATGCGGGAGAACTCGATCTGCATCCGGCGCGGCAGGTCCAGCTTGTGGTCGTTCTTCAGGACATAGGCGATACCGCCCTTGCCGGACTGCGAGTTGACGCGGATGACCGCCTCGTAGGAGCGGCCGACGTCCTTCGGGTCGATCGGCAGGTACGGGACGGCCCACTCGAGATCGTCGGTCGTCACGCCCTGGCCCCGGGCGGCCGCCTCGGCCTCCATGGCGTCGAAGCCCTTCTTGATGGCGTCCTGGTGGGAGCCGGAGAAGGCGGTGTAGACCAGGTCGCCCGCGTAGGGGTGGCGCGGGTGGATCTCCATCTGGTTGCAGTACTCGCTGGTGCGACGGATCTCGTCGATCTGCGAGAAGTCGATCTGCGGGTCGACGCCCTGGGAGAACAGGTTCATGCCCAGGGTGACCAGGTCGACGTTGCCGGTCCGCTCGCCCTGGCCGAACAGGCAGCCCTCGATACGATCCGCGCCCGCCATGATCGCCAGCTCGGCGGCGGCCACGGCCGTACCGCGGTCGTTGTGCGGGTGGACGGACAGGCAGACGTACTCGCGGCGGGTCAGGTTCCGGGACATCCACTCGAAGCGGTCCGCGTGCGTGGACGGCGTGGAACGCTCCACGGTGGCCGGCAGGTTCAGGATGATCTCGCGGCCGGGACCGGGCTGCCAGACGTCACAGACGGCCTCGCAGACCTCCAGGGCGAAGTCCAGCTCGGTGTCGGTGAAGATCTCCGGGCTGTACTGGTAGCCGAAGGTCGTCTCGGGGCCCAGCAGCTTGTCGGCGTACTCCATCACCAGACGGGTGCCGTCGACGGCGATCTGCTTGATGTCGTCCTTGGAGCCGCGGAAGACGACCCGGCGGAACGTCGGCGCCGTCGCGTTGTACAGGTGCACGGTGGCGCGCTTCGCGCCGACGATCGACTCGACGGTGCGCTCGATCAGGTCCTCGCGGGCCTGGGTCAGGACGGAGATGGTCACGTCCTCGGGGATCGCACCCTCTTCGATGATCGAGCGGACGAACGCGAAGTCCGTCTCACCCGACGAGGGGAAGCCGACCTCGATCTCCTTGTAACCCATTCGGACGAGCAGGTCGAACATCTCGCGCTTGCGCGCCGGGCTCATCGGGTCGATCAGCGCCTGGTTGCCGTCGCGCAGGTCGGTGGACAGCCAGCGGGGCGCCTTGGTGATCCGCTTCTCCGGCCAGGTACGGTCCGGGATGTCCACGGCCTCGTACTGCCCGTACTTGTGGATCGGCATGCCGGAGGGCTTCTGGGTGTGCGTCGTGTTGGTGATCGGGGTGGGGCGGCCGATCCACTGCGACTGTGACATTGCGTAGGGCTCCTCGGGGTCCTGCTGGGGCGGGACGGCCGACTTGGTCGCACTCTCTCGAAGCAGCACCAGACTCCGCGGGGAGGGGGTCGGCCTACGACTACAGGCCCTCGCCGCGGCAGCTAAGGAGAAGCAGCCCGAAACGCATGATGCGGACGAGCCTAGCTGAGCTTTGGCGGAAGTGCCGGTCCCGTTTCAGTATGCGGGACGACCGATCGGTAACGGGCAAATGTGAGCTATCACCCTATTTCACTAACCATCGTCGCAGGTAGTGACAGCGGCATGACCCACTGCCACATTGCCACACATGGATTCCTTCACGCCTGTCTTCTGCGGCATCGTGCCGCCGCACCTGCTCGACAAGCTCGCCCAGGCGGACGACCCCGCGATCGCCGCGGCCGCCCGCCGCACCCTGATCGCGGACGCCGGGCACCGCACGGGCCGCCGGCTGACCACCGTCGTCGGAGCGGCCGCCCCGGCCGGCCGGGAGACCGGGGCGAAGCCCCGGCGCACCCTCTACGACGCGGAGCACAAGACCGCGCTGCCGGGTACGAAGGTGCGCTCCGAGGGCGACGAGCCCGGCCAGGACGCGACCGTCAACCGCGCGTACGCGGGCCTCGGCGCGACCTTCGAGCTGCTGCTCTCCGCGTACGGGCACAACTCCGTCGACGGCAACGGCCTGCCGCTCGACGCGACCGTCCACTACGACGAGAACTACGGGAACGCCTTCTGGAACGGCGAGCAGATGGTGTTCGGCGACGGGGACGGCGAGATCTTCCTCGACTTCACGGTGCCGGTCGATGTCATCGCCCATGAGCTGGCACACGGCTTCACCCAGTACTCGGCGAACCTCACGTACTTCGGCCAGCCGGGCGCGCTGAACGAGTCGGTGTCGGACGTCTTCGGCTCGCTGGTGAAGCAGCACACCCTCGACCAGACCGCCGACCAGGCCGACTGGCTGATCGGCGCCGGGCTGCTCGCCCCGGGCGTGACCGGGGTGGCGCTGCGGTCGATGAAGGCGCCGGGTTCGGCGTACGACGACGACGTCCTCGGCAAGGACCCGCAGCCCGCGACGATGGACGACTACGTCCGTACGGGCCGGGACAACGGCGGTGTCCACATCAACTCCGGCATCCCCAACCACGCGTTCTATCTGCTCGCCACTCAGCTCGGCGGCAAGGCATGGGAGCGGGCGGGGCAGATCTGGTACGACACGATGACCTCGGGGAGCCTTGAGGTCGACGCCTCGTTCACGGACTTCGCCAAGGCCACGGTCGCGGCGACGGCCGCGCGGTACGGCGAGGGCGAGGAGCACGAGGCGGTGCTGAAGGCCTGGTCGCAGGTCGGGGTGGCCACGGCCTGAGGCCTGTCCTGACCGCCCTGGCTGTCCTGTCCGCCCTGGGGCCTGATCCACCGGGCAGGCCCCAGGACAGGAGCCAGGTGGGCCGCCGACGGAGGCGGATCCGCCCGTGACAGGCTAGACAGGACCCATGCGTATTCAAGTGCGACGCACAGGTGGTTTCGCCGGCATCGAGCGGGTCTCCGAGGTGAACACCGCGAACCGGCCCGACGCCCAGGAGTGGCATGCCCTGGCCGAGCAGGCCGTGAGCGATGGACGGGGCACTCCGCCGGTGGGGGTTCCGGACGGATTCCAGTACCAGATCACGGTGGACGACAAGACGGTGTACTGCGCGGATCCACGGCTTACGGAGGCGCAGCGGTCGCTCATCTCGCGGGTGCTGAAGGAAGGGTCCTAGTCCTTGCAGGGCGCCGGGTCCTTGCAGGGCGCCGGCTGCGGCTCCGGGGCAGGGGCAGGGCTCGGGGGTGGGGCTCCGGGGCGGCGCCTCTCTCCGGGCGTGCCGAGGCCCGTCGCGACCGAGGCCGCAGCGGGGCCCGGGGCGTCGCCCGCCGCGACGGCGAAGTCGCGGAGCGCGCCCGCCAGCACCTGATCAGGCGTGTACTCGCCCATGATGTAGCCGGTCCGGGCGAGTTGGGCGAGGCCGTGCATCTGGGCGAAGAGCTGGCGGACCAGGAGGTCCGGGTCCGCCTCGCGGCGGAAGCGGCCTTCGGCGACACAGCGCCGGATCGCGTCCCGGGGCAGGCGCAGGACGGACACCCCCATGCGGCGGTCGTCCTCGGTGAGTACGAAGCCGGCGAGGCCGGCGCCGCCGAACAGCACGGCGTAGACGTCGGGTTCGGCGCGCGCGAAGTCCTGGTAGCAGCGGCAGAGTGCGGCGAGTTCGACGACCGGATCGGGGTCACCCGTCATCGACTCGGCGCGGGCGCGGAAGCGTGCGAAGCCCTCGCGCATCAGCTCCCGTACGAGCTCGGGCATCGAGCCGAAGTGGGTGTAGACGGCCATCGTGGAGGCGCCGACCTCCTTGACCAGGCGACGGGCGCTGAGGGCACCCGGACCTTGTTCGGCGAGGATGCGGGCCGCCTCGTCGAGCAGTCGACGGCGTACGGAGTTCGCGGATGACACGGCAGCAGGTTAACGCTGTTATGGGCAGCAAGAGCGTTATGGACATCCGGCCCGGGGCCGAGGGACGGTCCCTTGCGCGCGGGCCTCGGCGCGGAGGTCAGAAACCCAGCTTGCGCAGCTGCTTCGGGTCCCGCTGCCAGTCCTTGGCGACCTTCACATGGAGGTCGAGGAAGACCGGCGTGCCCAGCAGCGCCTCGATGTGCTTACGGGACTTGATGCCGACCTCCTTGAGGCGGCTGCCCTTCGGGCCGATGATGATGCCCTTCTGGCTGGGGCGCTCGATGTAGACGTTCGCGTGGATGTCGAGGAGCGGCTTGTCGGCCGGGCGGTCCTCGCGGGGCAGCATCTCCTCGACGACGACCGCGATGGAGTGCGGCAGTTCGTCCCGTACGCCTTCGAGCGCGGCCTCGCGGATCAGCTCGGCGACCATGACCTGCTCGGGCTCGTCGGTGAGGTCGCCCTCCGGGTAGAGCGGGGGGCTCTCCGGCATGAGCGGGACGAGGAGGTCGCCGAGGAGCGCGACCTGCTTGTCGCCGACCGCGGACACCGGGACGATCTCCGCCCACTCGATGCCGAGCTCCTGGCCGAGCCGGTCGATGGCGATCAGCTGCTCCGCCAGCGTCTTGGAGTCGACCAGGTCGGTCTTGGTGACGATCGCGACCTTCGGGGTCTTCTTGATCCCGGCGAGCTCCTTGGCGATGAAACGATCCCCCGGGCCGACCTTCTCGTTGGCCGGCAGACAGAAGCCGATCACGTCGACCTCGGCCCACGTCGTCCGTACGACGTCGTTGAGCCGCTCGCCGAGCAGCGTGCGCGGCTTGTGCAGGCCGGGGGTGTCGACGAGCACGAGCTGCGCGTTCAGGTCGGGGCGGTGCACGATGCCGCGGACGGTGTGCCGGGTGGTCTGCGGCTTCTTGGAGGTGATCGCCACCTTCTGGCCGACCAGAGCGTTCGTGAGGGTGGACTTGCCCGCGTTGGGGCGGCCGACGAAGCAGGCGAAGCCGGCGCGGTGCGGGGCTTCGGATCCAGGGGTGTGAACGCTCATGCGGGCCATTCTCCCCGATCCCGGGCCACTCACGTACCGCGGCGCCCTTGGCGCACCCCGCGCTCACGTACCGCGGCGCCCCCGCCACGCCACGCCACGCCCTCACGTACCGCGCACCCTCCGGTGCCGGAGGCGGAGCCACGTCACCGTGCCGGCCCCGGCCGCCAGCAGGACGGCCACGACCAGCCACGGCAGGGCGACGAAGGACACCGCCGCGGACTCGCGCACGTCCCGTGCGCTCGCGGTCAGTGTGACCTCGCCCCAGTCGAGCTGAGGCGCTCCCGCCCAGCTCTCCGTGAGCCGGATCTTCTGGCGCGGCAGCAGCTCGCTGGGGATCTTCGTCAGCTCGCGGGCCAGGAGCGTACGACCGAAGACTCCCTCGGCGCGCAGGGCGACCTTGGGGTTGAGGGTGACGTTGCCCCGGTTGTGGAGCGTGTACGAGATGACCGCGCTGCTGTCGCCGGCGCCGGGCAGCAGGGGCTTGTCGTGGGCGTACGTCACGTCCTCGACGGACAGGGCGGGCACGGTCGGGCCGTTCACCCGGAGGTAGACCCGGGCGCCGACGGCCCGCTGGATGCCCACGGCGACGGCGCCGCCGCTCCCCGCGGCGATGCGCTCGTCGAGGGCGACCAGTGCTCCCGGGTGGTCGCCGGGCTCGGCGGTCCCGGGGACGGTGAGCGTGTACGGGACGGTGACGGAGGAGCGTGCCGGGACCGTGACCCGGTCGCGCTCCGGCTTCGCCCAGGCGCCGACGCCGCGCTGCCGCTCCTTCCGGGTACGTACGGCGAAGCCGCCGTCCCGCGCGGTGTTGTACGCGTCGGCGGCGTACAGCACGAAGGTCAGGGGGGCGCTGGTCTTGTTGCTGACGGTGACCTGGTCGGTGAGCGTGGTGCCGGGGTCGGCGGAGAGATAGAAGTACGGGCGGCGGCCCAGCTCGGAGGCGGCGGGCTCGACGGACCACTCGCCGTTGTCGGCGGCGTGGGCGGTGCCCGGGGCGCCGTACAGGAGCGCGGCCAGGGCGAGGAGGAGTGCGGACAGCTTTCGCACGGTGCAAAACCCCCGGGTCGGGGCGGGCCGACCGGGTGCGCGCCCGGCCCGCCGTGGGTGTCAGGTGAGGGTGAGGGTCAGCACGCCCGCGTAGGCGCCGGGGGCGGTGAACGCCGGGACGTCCAGCGACACCTTCGCGCCCGCGGTGAACTCACCGCCGGTGAGCGCCGCGTTGGGGGTGGACGCCAGGGTCGCGCCGGCGCTGCCGACCACGCCCGCGGTGCCCGCCGCGCAGGTGCTGGGGCTGCCCGCCTTGGTGGTGCAGGACGGGGTCCAGGAGAGCTTGCCGGCGTCGATCTTTCCGCCGGGTCCGGTGAAGTCGGTGACCTTGCCGGTCAGGGACCAGCCCGCGGGGCCGCCGCGGAAGTCCTTGACCGTCACCGCGTTCAGGTCACCGGTGGAGGCGCCGCCCTTGCCGAAGTCGACGGACGCCAGCTGGACGGTGTCCCCGGCCTGGGTCATCGAGAGGGTTCCGGCCGCGACGGAGGAGTTGAGCTTCTGGCTGTTCGGCGGGGACGGGGTGTCGTCGATGACGCTGTACGCCGCCGGGCCCGCGCCCTTGGCGGCGTCCCAGGCGGCGCCTTCGTACGCGACGATGCCGGTGGTGGCCTTGTCGTTCACCGTGAGCTGCGCGGTGAACGAGCCGGTGGAGCTCGCCTTGACCGTCGTCCTGTCGGCGGTCTCGGCCGCCCCGGAGCGGCCGGCGACGGTGACGTCGGCTCCCGGGGTGAACTTGGTCCCCGTCACGTTGACCTTGTCGCCCGGTTTGCCGGACGCCGTGCCGAGTTGGATGGTGCGCTCGTTGGGGACGGTCTGCGGGGAGGCGACGATCGTCTGGGAGACGGGTGCGGGCGGGTTCGTCACCGTGCAGGGGGTGTCCAGCTCCATGATGTAGCTGGTGTGGATGTTGTAGTCGCCGGGCGAGAGCGTGGTCGTGCCAGGCGCGGTGACTGTGAACGTACCGGTCATGGAGAACGACGGGAACGGCGCCTTCCCCGGCACCGGCGGGTTCTTCTTCGGGCCGGTCATCGTGACGCTGCCGGTCTGGGCACCGCCGAGGGCGACCTTGCCGGTGGGCGTCATGATGTCGGCCGGGAGGGCGATGTCGACGGGGTTGCCGGCTGCGGGTTTGGTCACGGTGTATGTGACGGTGACCGTGTCACCGACCTTGGGTGCGGCGTTGTCGACGGTGATCTCGGCGGTGGTCGTGCCGTCGATGGGCGGGATGCCGGCGATCGGCGGCGGTACGCAGTGCGTCGGGAAGTCGACCGCCTGTGCGGCCGCCACCTGGGCGTGGGCGGGGGCGATGAGGGACCCGCCGCCGGTGACCGCGAGCGCGGTCACCCCCAGAACGGCTGCCCAGCGGTGTCTTCGCTGAGCGGATCGTTGGGATGCCATGTGCTTCCCCCTTCAGTCGGTGGGCGCCATTGACGGGGCGGGGGGAAGAGAAGTCAATGGAATCGAAATGCACCGACTGATGACCCATCAGACACTGTCAAGATCGGTGTTTCCGCAGGTCAGTTGAGAGACCGGCGCAGACGGCTGGACCCGCGGCACGGGACGACCGGACGTGCACGGTCAGCCGAGCCGACGGCCGGCAGACGGCTGGACCCGCGGGGTGTGACGGCCGGGGTCAGGCCGGGGACGGGCCCTGTTCGCGGCGGCGTGTCACCAGCGCTGCCGTCATCACCACCGCGTAGAGCACCACGAGCACGCCGAGCGTCAGACCCAGCCAGTCGACGGGCCCGCCGCGGATCAGGCCGGTGGCGGCGAGGATACCGGCGACGAGGCCGGCTGCCAGGAGGACCACGCCCGCCGCGGCGCGCAGGGCGCGGCGGCGGGGGCCGGTGGTCAGTTCGGCGCCCGCGGTCGCCGCGAGGAAGAGCGGGAACGCGTCGGACGGGGCCACCCTGTCGGAGACGGCCCAGTCGATCAGATTGATCACGACGCCGACGAGGCCGACGGCCAGGGTCTGTCGTTTGGATCAGGCCGGATCAGCGAGCGGGGTCTGGCGCGTGCAGATGCAAGGCGGAGGAGGGAGCCACTGCGGAGCATTGGCGACCGACGACAACGCAGCAGATGCGCGTGCCAGGGCACGCGAGCCCGGCAAGATCCGAACGACAGACCCTAAGGCCACGCGCGCCCAGGTGCGCGAGGCACGGGGCATCGTCAGCCCGCCGTCACCGTCGTACGCAGCACCCCGTCGGGGCCCGCCAGCAGGACCGGGGTCGCCGGGCCGCCGAGGTCGCGGACCGCCGCGCGGTCGGCGTCCGCGACCGTGTCGGTCTCGGCGACGACCGCCGCGGCCTCCAGCGACTTCGCGCCGCTCGCCACCGCCATGGCCACCGCGGTCTGCAGCGCGGTCAGCCGCAGCGACTCCAGCGCGACCGTGCCCGCCACGTACGTACGCCCGGTCTCGTCCCGTACCGCCGCGCCCTCCGGCACACCGTTGCGGGCGCGGGCGCTGCGCGCCAGCGTGATGATCTTGCGGTCCTCGGGGTCGAGTTCGGTGCTCTCAGTCATGTGCCGAGCATAAGTCGGCAACCCCGGTCAGCTCCGAGCGCCCTTGCCCTGGGGCCTGTCCGCCGGATCTTGCTAGTGCCGCGACCGGCAATGTTTGCCCGTGAAGGAGCGTCGTCCGGTGCGTGCCATCGCAAGGCGGCCGGAAGTCCTTGTAGCGGAGCTACCAGGGCTTTTGGCCAACGCAGCGAGGGTGCGTGCCGGGCGGCGCGACAGGGCAAAGCTTGCCGGGAGGGGCACTGGGCTCCAGGCCGATCCACCGGGCAGGCCCTGAGGGGTCAGGGCCGGTCGAGGCGGAGCCGCTCCGCCTTCGGCAGGCCCGCCACGACCAGGTCGTACGAGTCCTCGATGAGTTCCCGGACCATACGGGCCGGGAGTTCGCCCACCGTCACCGTGTTCCAGTGGCGTTTGTTGAGGTGGTAGCCGGGGACGATCGCCGGGTACTCGGCGCGCAGCCGGACCGCCTCGTCCGGGTCGCATTTGAGAGCGACCTTCAGCGGGGTGGCGTCCAGGTCGCTGATGGCGAACATCTTCCCGGCGACCTTGAAGACCGAGTGTTCCGGGCCGAAGGGGAAGTCCTCCACCGCGGCGTTCTGCTCCAGGCACAGGGCTTTGAGCTGCGCAGCGGTCAACCGGTCGGTCATGAGGGCTCCACGAGGACGGTGACGATCTTGTTGCGGCGGCCGGCCGTGGCCTCGGCGGTCAGCCGCAGCGAGCGCCCGTCCGGCAAGTCCACCACCGCGGTGGCGCCGGCGATCGGCACCCGGCCGAGGGACTTGGCGAGCAGCCCGCCCACCGTCTCCACGTCCTCGTCGTCGAACTCGTCGAGCCCGAACAGTTCGCCGAGGTCGCCGATGTCGAGCCGGGCGGTGACCCGGTAGCGCGAGTCGCCCAGCCCCTGCACGGGCGGCAACTCCCGGTCGTACTCGTCGGTGATCTCGCCGACGATCTCCTCCAGGATGTCCTCGATGGTGACGATCCCGGCCGTGCCGCCGTACTCGTCGATGACGACGGCGACATGGTTGCGCTCCTGCTGCATCTCGCGCAGCAGATCGCCCGCGTTCTTCGTGTCGGGCACGAAGGCCGCCGGGCGCATCGCCGTGGAGACCAGCTCGGCCTCCGCGTCCCGCTTGATGTGCGTCTTGCGGACCAGGTCCTTCAGATACACGATCCCGACGATGTCGTCCTCGTTCTCCCCGGTCACCGGGATACGGGAGAAGCCGGAGCGCAGGGCGAGGGTGAGCGCCTGGCGGATGGTCTTGTAGCGCTCGATCGCGACCAGGTCGGTACGCGGAACCATGACTTCCCGTACGAGGGTGTCGCCCAGCTCGAAGACCGAGTGCACCATACGGCGCTCCTCGTCCTCGATGAGCGACTCCTGCTCGGCGAGGTCGACCATCGCACGCAGCTCCGCCTCGCTCGCGAACGGACCCTTGCGGAAGCCCTTGCCCGGCGTCAGCGCGTTGCCGATGAGGATGAGCAGCTGCGGGACCGGGCCCATGACGCGGGCCAGCGGCAGCAGCACGTACGCGGCGGCCGTCGCGGTGTTCAGCGGGTGCTGGCGGCCGATGGTGCGCGGGGAGACCCCGACGGCGACGAAGGAGACGAGGACCATCACACCGATGGCGACGGTCAGCGCCTGCCAGGTCTCGGAGAACTCCTGGAGACAGGCGTAGGTGACGAACACCCCGGCGGCCATCTCGCAGGCGACCCGCACCAGTAGTGCGACGTTGAGATAGCGCGTCGGGTCGGAGGCTACCTGCGCCAGCCGGTCGGCGCCGCGCCGTCCCGAGCGCACCGCCTCGTCGGCACGGAAACTGGAGACACGGGCGATACCGGCTTCCGCACACGCCGCCAGCCAGGCGACGACGACCAGCAGGACCGCGGCGATGATCAGTTGGCCGGTCATGATCCGGCCACGCTCACGACTGGGACGGCCATGGTCATGCGCGGGACGGCCACGCTCACGAGTGGGACGGGCGTGCTCGCGGGCGGGACGGCCGCGCTCATGCGCGGACTCATGAGACGGTCGGCGCCGGGGACGGGCCGGTCAGGCCCTTCTCCGCCCGCCAGCCGTCGACGATCGCCGCCTGCAGACCGAACATCTCGGCGCGCTCGTCCGTCTCCTCGTGGTCGTACCCCAGAAGGTGCAGCACCCCATGGACGGTGAGCAACTGGAGCTCCTCGTCCATGGAGTGCTGGGTCGGCGCTTCCTCGCCCTGCTTCTGGGCGACCTCGGGGCAGAGCACGATGTCGCCGAGGAGCCCCTGCGGGGGCTCCTCGTCGTCCTTGACCGGCGGGCGCAGCTCGTCCATCGGGAAGGACATGACGTCGGTGGGGCCCGGCAGGTCCATCCACTGGATGTGGAGATGCTCCATGGCGTCGGCGTCCACGACGATCACCGAGAGCTCGGACAGCGGGTGGATACGCATCCGCGCGAGCGCGTAGCGGGCGATGTCGAGGATCGCCTGCTCGTCGACCTCTGTGCCGGACTCGTTGTTGACGTCGATCGACATGGTGTTCTTCGGTCTACTTCCCGTTGGTGCCGTTTCGGCTGTCGTACTGCTCGTACGCGTCGACGATACGGCCGACGAGCTTGTGCCGGACGACATCCTGCGACGTCAGCATGGAGAAGTGCACATCCGGGACGCCGTCCAGGATCTCCCGGACCTGGCGCAGGCCGCTCTTGGTGCTGCCCGGCAGGTCGACCTGAGTGATGTCACCGGTGACGACGATCTTCGAATCGAAGCCGAGACGCGTCAGGAACATCTTCATCTGTTCCGGATTCGTGTTCTGCGCCTCGTCGAGGATGATGAACGCGTCGTTGAGCGTACGGCCTCGCATATACGCCAGCGGCGCCACCTCGATCGTGCCCGCGGCCATGAGGCGCGGGATCGAGTCCGGGTCGATCATGTCGTGCAGCGCGTCGTAGAGCGGACGCAGATACGGGTCGATCTTCTCGTACAGCGTGCCGGGCAGGAAGCCGAGGCGCTCGCCCGCCTCGACGGCGGGCCGGGTCAGGATGATGCGGTTGACCTGCTTGGACTGGAGCGCCTGGACCGCCTTGGCCATCGCCAGATAGGTCTTGCCCGTACCGGCGGGGCCGATGCCGAAGACGACCGTGTGCTTGTCGATCGCGTCGACGTAGCGCTTCTGGTTGAGGGTCTTGGGGCGGATGGTGCGGCCGCGGCTGGAGAGGATGTTCTGCGTGAGCACTTCGGCCGGGGTCTCGTCGGGCCCCGTCCCGTTCTCGCTCGCCCTGAGCATGGCGATCGAGCGTTCCACCGCGTCCTCCGTCATGGGCTGTCCGGTGCGGAGCACCAGCATCATCTCGTCGAAGAGGCGCTGGATCAGAGCGACTTCCCGCGCGTCGCCGATCGCACTGACCTCGTTGCCCCGGACATGGATGTCGGCCGCCGGGAAGGCCTTCTCGATCACGCGCAGCAGGGCGTCACCCGAACCGAGAACGGTCACCATCGGATGCTTGGCCGGGACGGTGAACTGGGCTCGTGCCTGTCCCGGCGCTGGGGTCTGGGCTGTGGGTGTCTGAGTCATGGGCCGGCTCTGTGGCCTGCACATACCTCCCGTTGCAGGGTTCTCGCTGCTCGACAACCTCTGGAGTACCAGCGTACGACCCCGCACCGACAGTCCCGAAGCCCTTTTCCTGGGGCGGGGGAGTTCCCTGTGCCCCCTTGTTCAGGCCGGGCGGCGGAAGCCGATCGTCGGCACCGCGCGGCGCAGCGGCCACGGCCGGGCCGCCGCGGGCAGCAACCGGGCGAGGAAGGCATATCTGGCCAGTGCCTCCGGGTCCTGGTCGGAGCAGCCCCGCACGTACTGCCACCAGGCCGCCACCTCCGACCAGCCGGGCGCGGACAGCGAGCCGCCGAACTCCTGCACGGACAGCGCGGCGATCAGCCCGGCGAAGGCGAGCCGGTCCGCGAGCGGCCAGCCCGCGAGGGTGCCCGTGACGAAACCGGCCATGAAGACATCGCCCGCTCCCGTCGGATCCAGCGCCTCCACCGCGATCGCCGGGACCTCCGCGGTCTCCCCCGTCGCGCCGTCCACGGCGTACGCGCCCTCCGCGCCGAGTGTGACGACGGCGACCGGCACCTTGTCGGCCAGCGCCCTGGCCGCGGCCCGGGGGCAGTCGGTGCAGGTGTAGCGCATCGCCTCCTGCGCGTTGGGCAGGAACGCCTCGCACAACTCCAGATCGAGCAGTGACGCAAGATCCCAGCGGCCGGTGTCGTCCCAGCCGGTATCGGCGAAGATCCGGGCGCCCCTGCCGGCCGCTTCCGTGATCCAGCCCTCGCGGCGGCCGGGTGCGAGGGAGGCGACGGCGGCCCGTGCGCGCGGCGGCACCGGGTGGAACGGGGCGCCGTTGTCCTCCGGCGGCGGGGCCTCGTGACCGTGCGAGATCATCGTCCGCTCGCCCTCGTACGCCATGGAGACGGTCACCGGGGAGTGCCAGCCGGGCACGGTCCGCGACCGGGACAGATCGATGCCCTCGCCCTGCTCCAGGGCGTCCCAGCAGTAGTCGCCGTAGAAGTCGTCGCCGAAGGCCGCGGCGAGCGAGGTGCGCAGACCGAGCCGGGCGAGCGCGGTGGCCATGTTGGCGACCCCGCCCGGGCTCTGCCCCATCCCCCGCGCCCAGGACTCGGTGCCCCGCACCGGGGCGCTGTCCAGACCGGTGAAGATGATGTCGAGGAAGACCGTGCCGGTGAGGAACACATCGCATTCCGGGTCCCCGCCGGTGCGCAGCGCGCCCAACGGGTCGACGTCTGTGGTGCGTTGCTGCTGCTCTCCGTCGGTCGTGATCACGGTGGCTCCCGAATCGCGGTGCGAGGTGCGCTGCAAGAGCGGTGCGAATCAGGCCAGTGTGCCCGATCCTCGCCCCACCGCAGGGGTGGCAGCCCACAGAAAGTGCATGCCGTTACCCCTACTGATCCAGCACAAACCAAATGTGCCCCGCATCACACCATCCCATCTTCTCCGGCCCCGGGCGCGCTTGATACAAATTGGCGCGCGTTCCCGTGCAACACCGGGCGCTCCACCCCATTTCCCCCCTTGTTCCCGGGAACGCCCATGCCCTCGCGCCCGCGCGCCGCGTGGCCCTTGGTCGCGGTCTTCGCCGCCGGCTACCTCGCCGCGTATCTCCTGCCCACCGTCGTCGGCCGGCTCTCCGCCGGACTCGGACTCTCCCCCGCCCAGGCCGGGCTCGTCGGCTCGACGCTGCTGCTGCACTCGGCTGTTGCGGGCTTCGCGCTGGCCTCGCGGGTCGAGCGGCACGGGCCGCGGCGGCTCTCCCGGCTGGGCCTGCTGCTCGCCCTGACCGGGTACGGGACCGCCGCGCTGACCTCGTCCGTACCGCTGGTCGTCGCGGGGACCGCGGTGGGCGGCCTCGGCTCGGGTACGGCGACGGCGGTCGCCGCGGCCGGAATCGCCACGCAGCGCGACCCGCACCGCGCCTCGTCGCTCGGGCTGCTCGCGGTGTCGGCGTCCGCGGGGGCCCTGTATCTCACGCTCCCGCGGCTCGGGGGCGGGCACGCACTCCCGTTCGCGGCGCTCGCGCTCGCCGCGGTGCTGGTGTGGCCCGCGACGGGACGGCTCGACGCGGCCGGCGCACGGGTGAGTGGCCAGAGCCCACGGACCGGGCTGCCCCGGCTGCCCCGGCTGCGCTCGGGGGCGGTCCTCGCGGGCGCCATGCTCTGCTGGTCGATGGCGCAGAACGCCCTGTGGGGCGTGAGCGGGCGGATCGGGGTCACCCAGGCGGGGCTGAGCGAGGTCACGGTCGGCGCGGTCTTCGCGGTCGCGCTGGGCGCGGGGCTCGCGGGCGTCCTCGGCGCGGGCGCACTGGGGGCACGGCTCGGCCGGGCGGTCCCGATCGGCGCGGGCACGGCCCTCATCGCCTGCTGCATCGTGGTCAGTTCGTCGGCGCGGGGTCTGATGACCTTCGCCACGGGCGAGATCCTGTGGAACGTCTGCTACCCCGTGGTCCTGTCGTATCTGATCGGACTCGCCGCGTCGCTCGACCCGCGCGGCCGGTGGGCGGTGCTCGTCGGCTCCGCGTCGTCGCTGGGCGTCGCGTGCGGACCGCTCACCGGGAGCCTGCTCTCCGAGCACGCGGGGTACCCGGGGATGGGGCTGGTGTTGTGCGCCCTGCTGCTCCTGGTGGCGGTGCCGATGACCGCGGTGGCCCTCCACACCTCGGGCCGCCCGCTGGTCCCCGGCGCCATCCGCCGCCGCGGCGGTGCCCCGGCTGCGGTGGTCGCCCTCACGACGGGCGCCCCGTCGGGGGCCCGGGTCCCCCAGATCGGCGCCCTGGAACAGCCGGTCGCGGAGATCCCGGTGCCGGTGACGACACGGGTGCGGGCCCGTCGGCGCCGGCTCCTGCGGGACCGGTCCTCGAAGGTCCTGGCGTCCTGACCGGCCCGCGTCAGTCGGTGTCGAAGTCGTACGACTCGACGTCCGCCAGGTACCGCTCCCGGCGGGTCTCGTCATGGTCGAGGAACGCGGCCCGGAAGGAGTTGCGGGCCAGCTCGCGCAGCTGGTCCTGGCTCAGGCCCAGCGCCTCCCGTACCGCGTGGAACGTGTCGCCGACGTAGCCGCCGAAGTACGCGGGGTCGTCGGAGTTGACGGTCACGAGCAGCCCGGCGTCCATCATCGAGCGCAGCGGGTGGTCCTCCAGGGTGTCGACGGCGCGCAGGCGGACGTTCGACAGCGGGCACACGGTGAGGGGTACCCGGTCACGGACGAGGCGTTCGACCAGTTCCGGATCCTCCATCGCGCGCAGGCCGTGGTCGATGCGTTCGACCCCGAGAACGTCCAGGGCCTCCCGGATGTACGCGGGCGGGCCCTCCTCGCCGGCGTGGGCGACCTTGCGCAGTCCGAGGGACTCGGCGGCCGCGTACACCTCGCGGAACTTGGCGGGCGGATGCCCGACCTCGGCCGAGTCCAGGCCGACCGCGCTGATGTGGTGGAGGTACGGCTTCGCCGCGTCGAGCGTCTCCATGGCCGACTCGGCGGACTCGTCGCGCAGGAAACACATGATCAGCTGCGTGGAGACGCCGTGCCGCTCCTCGCCCCGGTCCAGCGCGTGCGCGAGCCCTTCGACGACCGTGCCGATCGGGATGCCGCGGCCGGTGTGCGCCTGCGGGTCGAAGAAGATCTCGGCGTGCCGTACGCCCTGTGCCGCCGCGCGCGCGAGGTACGCGTCGGCGAGGTCGGTGAAGTCGTTCGCGGTGTGCAGGACCGCCATCAGCCCGTAGTACAGGTCGAGGAAGGACTGCAGATCACTGAAGAGGTACGCCTTGCGGAGGTCTTCGGTGCCGGCGTACGGCAGCCGGACGCCGTTGCGCTCGGCCAGTTCGAAGGCGAGTTCGGGTTCGAGGGTGCCCTCGATGTGCAGGTGCAGTTCGGCCTTGGGGAGTGACATCGGTGCTCGCTCAGAGTTCGCGTTTGGGTACGGGGACCCGGACGAGGTCCTGGGCCACGGAGAGTTCGCCGTCGAAGCCGGCTGCCCGGGCCTGCCGCTCGAACTCCTCGGGCTCGCTGTAGCGCTGTGAGAAGTGTGTCAGGACGAGGTGCCGTACGCCCGCATCGCGCGCCACGCGAGCCGCCTGACCGGCGGTGAGGTGGCCGTGGTCGGTGGCCAGCAGATGGTCCTCGTCGAGGAACGTCGACTCGATGACGAGCATGTCGCAGCCCTCGGCCAGCTCGTACGCGCCCTCGCACAGCCTGGTGTCCATGACGAACGCGAAACGCTGGCCGCGCCGCACCTCGCTCACCTCTTCCAGGGTGACGCCGCCGAGTGCGCCCTCGCGCTGGATGCGGCCCACGTCGGGGCCCTTGATGCCGTGCGCGGCGAGCCGCTCGGGCAGCATGCGGCGGCCGTCGGGTTCAGTCAGCCGGTAGCCGAACGACTCCACGGGATGCGAGAGCCGGCGCGCCTCCAGGGTGTACGAGGAGGTCTCGGCGAGCACGCCGCCGGTGGCGACCGGCGCCTCGGTGAGCTGTACGCACTCCCGGTAGGCGGTCGCGTAGCGGAGCCGGTCGAAGAAGCGCTGCCCGCTCGCCGGGTAGTGCGCGGTCACCGGGTGCGGCACCTGGTCGAGGTTGATGCGCTGGATCACCCCGGCGAGGCCGAGGGAGTGGTCGCCGTGGAAGTGCGTGACACAGATGCGGTTGATGTCGTGCGCGGCGACGCCGGCCCGCAGCATCTGCCGCTGGGTGCCCTCGCCCGGGTCGAAGAGGATGCCTTCGCCGTCCCAGCGCAGCAGATAGCCGTTGTGGTTGCGGTGCCGGGTCGGGACCTGGCTGGCGGTGCCGAGCACGACCAGTTCTCGTACGGACATGCGGTGACTATCCGGGCGGCCAGTTGAAGCCGCGGCCGCCGAGGACGTGGAGGTGCGCGTGGAAGACGGTCTGTCCCGCGCCGCTGCCGGTGTTGAAGACGACACGGAAGCCGGTGGCGTCCACCTTGTCCCCGGCCGCGACCTCGGCCGCCTCGCGCAGTATGTCGGCGACGACGGTGGGCTCGGCCGCGGCGAGCGTGGCGGCGTCCGGGTAGTGCGACTTGGGGATGACAAGCACATGCGTCGGCGCCTGCGGATTGATGTCGCGGAAGGCGACGGTCGTCTCGGTCTCGCGTACGACGGTGGCCGGGACCTCCCCCGCGACGATCTTGCAGAACAGGCAGTCGGCTTGCGGTTCTCCCGCCATGGTCCGGGCCCCTTCATGACTCCGACGATCAATGGATCTGCATGCTATCGGTGCCGGGGCGCCGGGCTACTTGCCCGGGGTACGGGTTTCGGTGACGGTCACCGTCACGGTGACCGTGGGGCGGGGCGGGCCGTCGCCGCCGGGGACCCGCGTGGGTGTCGGGGCGCTGCAGTCGCCGAGGACACCGAGGTGGAAGACCGTACGGCCGCCGGCCTCGGCCTTCAGGTCGCCGCGTACGCAGCGCCCGTCGATCTCCTGGGTGACCTTGCCGTTGATCGTGATCTTCCGGCCGGGCCCTTGCGCACCGGTTTCGCGTTCGCCCTCGCATGCGACGGTGGCGACGGCCGGTGCCGAAGGGGAGGCCGTGTGACCGGTGCTGAGCGTGGTCGTACAGCTGAGCCAGCGCACCCGGACACCGGCGCGCTCCAGCGCGCGGGTGCCTGCGGCGTCCGTCGTGAAGGACACCGCCGTCGCGCTGAGCCCGCCGCCCGTGCCGGGTTCGCACGCCACGGCGCCGAGGGCCGCCGCGCCGGCCAGACCGATCGCTGCCAGTACACGTGTGTACGCGCCCATGCCCGGCAGCGTCCCACCGGCGCCGCGGTCGCGGTAGACCAGTTGCGGTCACAACGCGCCGCGTACGGTGGGGGGATGAGACGCGACCGCACACCCCGACGGCTGACGGTGGGCCCGGAGGTCTGGCTCTGGTCGGTCGGGCATCTGCACCCGGAATGCCGCGAGATCCTGACCGTGCGCCGCGCCGAAGCCCCGCACGCCCAGCTGCGGTTCGTGTTCCGTGACGGCAAGGGACGCATCGTGGCCGGCGCGTACTGGTCGTCCGGCCTGCTCGGCACCACCGGCCACGACACCTGCCTGAACCTTCACGAGCCCGGTGTCGTACGCCGGTTCCTCGACGAGGCCGCAGCGCGCGGGCTGCTGCCGGTCGCGCACGGCATCGCGGAGATCGACGGCTGGCCGCTGTTCGACGCGCTGGTGGGACGTACGGCCGGGTCAGGACCAGCGGCCGGTACGGCCCAGTAGCAGCGCCGCGGCCGCCGTCCCGGCCGTGGAGGTGCGCAGAACACTCCGCCCGAGCCGGTACGGCTTCGCGCCCGCCTCCGCGAAGGCGGCCAACTCCTCGGGGGAGACGCCCCCTTCGGGACCGACGACCAGCACGATCTCGCCGGACGACGGCAGCTGGGCGGTGGCGAGCGGCTCGGCGCCCTCCTCGTGCAGGACGGCGGCGAAGTCCGCTTCGGCGAGAAGTCGCACAACCTGCTTCGTCGTCGCGGCGTCCGCGACCGCCGGGAAGCGCAGCCGGCGCGACTGCTTGCCCGCCTCGCGCGCCGTGGCACGCCACTTGGCGAGGGACTTGGCGCCGCGGTCGCCCTTCCACTGCGTGATGCAGCGGGCGGCGGCCCACGGCACGATCGCGTCGACCCCGGTCTCCGTCATGGTCTCGACGGCGAGTTCGCCGCGGTCGCCCTTGGGAAGCGCCTGGACGACGGTGATCCGGGGCGAGGGCTCGCTCTCCGTGCGCACTTCGGTGACGGTGACATCGAGACGGTCCTTGCCCTCGACGGCGGCGACGGTGCCGTAGGCGCCGTTGCCCGCGCCGTCCGTCAGCACGATCTCCTCGCCGACGCGGAGCCTGCGCACCGAGACGGCGTGCCGTCCCTCGGGACCGTCGAGGGTGACGGTGCCGGAGGTGACGCGGTCGACGAGGAACACCGGGGCGGTCATGAGGGACTCCGCAGGGCGAGAGCGGCGCTCGCGGCGCCCAGTTCGGCAGCGAGCACCTCGACGAGGCGCCCGGCGGGAAGGTCGCGGGCCATCCGATGGCCCTGACCGGCCCAGAGGGCCATGCCCTGTGGGTCGCCCGCCTTGGCCGCGGCCTTGCGCAGACCGGAGGTGAGGTGGTGCACCTCGGGGTACGCGGCGGGCGCGTACCGTCCGTGCTCGCTCATGAACCGGTTGACCAGGCCGCGGGCCGGGCGTCCGGAGAAGGCCCGGGTGAGTTCGGTGCGGGTGAACAGCGGATTGGTCATGGCCTGCTTGTGCACCGCGTTCGCACCGGACTCGGGGCAGACGAGAAACGCGGTGCCGAGCTGGGCCGCGTCGGCGCCCGCGGCCAGCGCGGCGGCGATCTGGCTGCCGCGCATCAGTCCACCGGCCGCGACGATCGGGAGCGGTACGGTCTCCCTGATCAGCGCGATCAGTGCCAGCAGCCCGATCCCGCCGCAGTCGGTGGCAGGGTCGTCGCGGTGCGTGCCCTGGTGGCCGCCCGCCTCGATGCCCTGCACACAGATGGCGTCGGCGCCCACGTTCTGCGCGGCCTGTGCTTCCTCGGGCGTGGTGACGGTCACGACGGTGAGCGTCCCGGCGCGCTTGAGGGCGTCCAGGGTCTGCCGGGTGGGGCAGCCGAAGGTGAAGGACACAAGGGGTACGGGGTCGTCGCGCAGGATCGCCAGCTTGGCCTCGTACCCGTCGTCCCGTCCGGCCTCGGGGTCGCCGAGCGGCGTGTCGTACCAGCTCACCTCCCCGGCGAGCTGGTGCCGGTACACCTCGACGGCGGCCGGGTCGGCGTAATGCGGCTGGGGCATGAAGAGATTGACGCCGAAGGGACGGCCGGTGAGCCCACGCACCTGTTTGATCTCCTGGTACATGCCGTCCGCCGTCTTGTACCCGGCGGCCAGGAACCCGAACCCGCCGGCCTCGGACACGGCAGCGGCGAGCTCAGGACAGGAAGCGCCACCCGCCATGGGGGCCTGCACGATCGGGTAACGGCAGAGATCGGTCAGCGCGGAGGACATGCCCGCATGGTGCCACGTCCCGACGGCACGGCCGAATCCGGCGCGGGACGGCCCGCGTCCGCCCCCGGCGGGACGGGGTGCGGCGCGAAGCGGCCTCGCCCTCGGACGGCGAGTGCTTCCGGCGCAAAGCCCCAGCGCCTGGCAAGGGACGGGGGCCGTCGGGCCCCCCGTGACTCCCGCCCCGGGGGACGGGGGCCGTGGCGCGAAGCGCCCACGCCTGCCGGGGGAACGGGGGCCGTGAAGGCCCTGTAACTCCCGCCCGGGGACGGGGAGCCATGACGCGAAGCTGCCCGCGCCTGCCGGGGGAACGGAAGCTGTCAGGGCCCCGTAACCCCCGCCCAAGGGGGGACGGGGAGCCATGGCGCGGAGCGCCCACGCCTGCCCGGGGCAACCGGAGCCGTCAGCCACAGCTTCCGCCGCCAGGGCGACGAGAAGCCGTGGCGCAAAGCACCCGCGCCTACCCGACCGGAACGAAGACTCGCGCGACGCGAAGCACCCACGCCTCCCCCGGGGAACGGGGGCCATCAGGCTCCCGTGACTCCCGCCCCCGGGGGGGACCAGGTGAGTGGGGTTCCCCCCTCACCTACCGTTGAACGCGTCCTTGAGGCGGGAGAACAGTCCCTGCTGCCCCGGCTGGAACTGCCCCATCGGCCGCTCCTCGCCCCGCAGCTTCGCCAGCTCCCGCAGCACCCGCTCCTGCTCCGGATCCAGCTTCGTCGGCGTCATCACCTCGACATGGACGATGAGGTCACCACGCCCGCCGCCCCGCAGATGCGTCACACCGCGCCCGTGCAGCGGGATCGACTGCCCCGACTGCGTGCCCGGACGGATGTCGACCTCCTCCATGCCGTCGAGCGTCTCCAGCGGCACCTTCGTGCCGAGCGCACCCGCCGTCATCGGGATCGTCACCGTGCAGTGCAGATCGTCGCCGCGCCGCTGGAAGACAGGGTGCGGCAGCTCGTGGATCTCGACGTACAGGTCGCCGGCCGGGCCGCCGCCGGGGCCGACCTCGCCCTCGCCCGCCAGCTGGATCCGGGTGCCGTTGTCGACACCGGCCGGGATCTTGACCGTGAGAGTGCGACGCGACCGCACCCGGCCGTCGCCCGCACACTCGGGGCACGGAGTGGGGACCACGGTCCCGAAGCCCTGACACTGCGGGCAGGGGCGGGAGGTCATGACCTGCCCGAGGAAGGACCGGGTGACCTGGGAGACCTCACCGCGGCCGCGGCACATGTCACAGGTCTGGGCGGAGGTACCGGGAGCCGCTCCCTCGCCCGAGCAGGTCGTACACACGACAGCCGTGTCGACCTGGATGTCCTTCGTCGTCCCGAAAGCCGCCTCGCTGAGCTCGACCTCCAGCCGGATCATCGCGTCCTGACCGCGCCGCGTCCGCGACCTCGGCCCGCGCTGGGACGCCGTTCCGAAGAAGGCGTCCATGATGTCCGAGAAGTTACCGAAGCCGCCCGCGCCGAAGCCGCCGGCCCCGCCCCCGCCGCCCGCGGCGGAGAGCGGGTCGCCACCGAGGTCGTAGACCTGCTTCTTCTGCGGGTCCGAGAGCACCTCGTACGCGGCGTTGATCTCCTTGAAGCGCTCTTGCGTCTTCGGGTCCGGATTCACGTCCGGGTGGAGCTCACGCGCCAGCCGCCGGAAGGCCTTCTTGATCTCGTCCTGCGATGCGTCGCGGCGTACGCCCAGCACGGCGTAGTAGTCGGT
Organism: Streptomyces sp. NPDC053673; assembly: GCF_055585225.1. Taxonomy (NCBI): domain Bacteria; kingdom Bacillati; phylum Actinomycetota; class Actinomycetes; order Kitasatosporales; family Streptomycetaceae; genus Streptomyces; species Streptomyces sp. NPDC053673. Next base: position 258,700 of record NZ_JBVJKN010000007.1, read on the forward strand.
GGCCACTTACGACTCCGCCAGGATCTGTCCGACGTAACGTGCCACTGCGCGTACCGCTCCCATCGTTCCGGGGTAGTCCATGCGGGTCGGTCCGACCACGCCGAGTTTGGCGACTGCCTCGTCGCCCGAACCGTAGCCGACCGCGACCACGGACGTGGAGTTGAGGCCCTCATGGGCATTCTCGTGCCCGATCCGTACGGTCATGCCCGAGTCCTTGGCCTCGCCGAGCAGCTTCAGCAGGACGACCTGCTCCTCCAGCGCCTCCAGGACGGGCCGGATGGTCAGCGGGAAGTCATGGCCGAAGCGCGTCAGATTGGCGGTGCCGCCGATCATCAGCCGCTCCTCGGTCTCCTCCACGAGCGTTTCGAGGAGGGTCGAGAGCACCGTCGAGACCGTGCCCCGGTCGTCCAGTTCGAACGACTCGGGAAGATCCTGCACCAGCTGCGGGACGTCAGTGAAGCGACGGCCCACCACCCGGCTGTTCAGCCGGGCCCGCAGATCCGCCAGCGAGGTCTCGCCGAACGGCGCCGGGCAGTCCACATGCCGCTGCTCGACCCGTCCGGTGTCGGTGATCAGCACCAGCATCAAACGCGCCGGAGCCAGCGCCAGCAGCTCCACATGCCGCACGGTCGAGCGGGTGAGGGACGGGTACTGGACGACCGCGACCTGCCGGGTCAGCTGCGCGAGCAGCCGAACCGTGCGCGCCACGACGTCGTCGAGGTCGACGGCCCCGTCCAGGAAGTTCTGGATCGCGCGCCGCTCGGGGGACGACAGCGGCTTGACGCCCGCCAGCTTGTCCACGAACAGGCGGTAGCCCTTGTCCGTCGGAATCCGTCCGGCGCTGGTGTGGGGCTGGGCGATGAACCCTTCCTCCTCCAGCACCGCCATGTCGTTGCGCACGGTGGCCGGCGAGACACCCAGCCGGTGCCGCTCCGTGAGGGCTTTGGAACCGACGGGCTCCTCCGTCCCGACATAGTCCTGGACGATGGCGCGCAGCACTTCGAGTCTGCGTTCGCTGAGCATCGCGCACACCTCCAGCTGTGGTTCCTCGGCGGTCGGTCGGTCCTGCCTGGCACTCGCTGCGGCTGAGTGCCAGTCTTCCCCCGGGCCAGTGTACGGCGGGGAGGTACGCACCTAGCAAGGGCGATCGGACACGCTACCGCCCCGCGGACCGGCAAGACGTCGCTGGTCGCCCGGGATAGCGTCGCCGTATGGACGTCAGTTGGGAAGACTTCGGATGGGAACGTCTCGGCGACGGAGTGGGCCGGCGACGCATGCCTGTCTGGGACGCCACCATCGGTCTTGTCGTCGGAGAAACCGCGGCCCTGCTGTACGACACGGGCTCCACACTCCGTGAGGGCGCCGAGCTGCGCACCCAGGCCGAGGCCCTTCTCGGCGGCCGCCGTGTGACGCATATCGCGCTCAGCCACCCCCATTTCGACCACGTCTTCGGCACGGCGGCGTTCTCGGCGGTCCAGGTGTACGGCGCGGTCGGCATCGACGAGCTGCTCGTCCGCGAGCGGGACGTGCTGCGCGACGACGCGATCCGCCACGGTGTGACGCCTGCCGACGCGGCGCAGGCCACGGACGTGCTGGTGCGGCCGCAGCACACCGTCTCCGACCCGTGGACCCTGGACCTCGGCGGCCGCCAGGTCCTGCTGGTGAACGCCGGACCGGGCCACTCCGGCCACGACCTCGCCGTACTGGTGCCCGGCGCGGCTGCTGACCCGGCGATTGTCTTCTGCGGCGACCTGGTCGAGGAGTCGGGCGACCCCCAGGCGGGGCCGGACGCGACCCCCTCCCGCTGGCCGGCGGCCCTGGACCGGCTGCTCGCGCTGGCCGGAGAGGACGCGGTGTACGTACCGGGTCACGGGGCGGCGGTGGACGCCGCCTTCGTACGCGCTCAACGGGATGAGCTGGCCCGGCGGTTCGGGGTGTCGTAGCGTCTGCGGAATGCGCAGTTACAGCCCCGACCTGACCCCACCGTGGAAGCGGTCCACCCCCGTGCCGGAGGTGCCGGCCGAGCCCGATCTCGTCGTCGAGGAGGTCACGACGGGCTTCTGCGGCGCGGTGATCCGCTGCGAGGCGGGGACGGTGACGCTGGAGGACCGCTTCGGCAAGCACCGGGTGTTCCCGCTGGAGCCGCGCGGATTCCTGCTGGAGGGGAAGGTCGTCACGCTGGTCCGGCCGTCCTCCGGCGCTCCGGTACGGCTCACCCGTACGGCCTCCGGCTCGGTCGCCGTCCCCGGCGCACGGGCCCGGGTCGCCCGCGCGGGCCGCATCTACGTGGAGGGCCGCCACGACGCCGAACTGGTCGAGAAGGTGTGGGGCGACGACCTGCGCATCGAGGGCGTGGTCGTCGAGTACCTGGAGGGCGTCGACGACCTCCCGTCCATCGTCGCGGACTTCTCCCCGACGGCGGACGCCCGTCTGGGCGTCCTCGTCGACCATCTGGTCCCCGGCTCCAAGGAGTCCCGCATCGCGGGGTCCGTCACGGACCCGCATGTGCTGGTGGTGGGCCATCCGTACATCGATGTGTGGGAAGCCGTGAAGCCCTCGTCGCTGGGAATCGCGGGCTGGCCCTCCGTACCGCGCGGCCAGGACTGGAAGACGGGCGTCTGCCGCGCCCTGGGCTGGCCGCCGAACACGGGTGCGGCGTGGCAGCACATCCTGTCGCGGGTGACGAGCTACCGGGACCTCGAGCCGGCGCTGCTGGGAAGGGTGGAAGAGCTGATCGACTTCGTGACGGCGCCGCCGGAGTAGCCCCGGGGCTCCACCCGAAGTCCAGCCGGGCCGGAACCCCGAGAACCCACCCCGGTGCGGCGCTTGAGGCGCGAGGCCTGGGCAGCGCCCCGAAAACCCGCCCCGGTCGGCACTTGAGACGCAGGGCCTGGGGCAGCACCCCCAAACCCAGCCCCGCCGGCGCTTGAGGCGCGGGGTCTTGGGGCAGCGCCCCAGTTCGGGAAGGGGCGGGGTGGGGAAACTCTCAGTCCACCAGGTCCCGGACCACCGCGTCCGCCAGCAGCCGGCCCCGCAGGGTCAACGCCGCCCGCCCGGCCTCGTACGCCCCCGCGTCCAGCAGCCCGTCCGCCAAGGCGCGGCGCGACGCCGCGAGCCCCTCCGGCTTCAGGAGGGACAGCGGGCAGCCCTCGACGAGCCGCAGCTCCAGCAGCACCCGCTCGACCCGACGGTCCTCGTCCGGCAGGACCTCCCGCCCCGCACCAGGCGACCGCCCCTCCGCGAGCGCCGCCGCATACGCGCCGGGATGCTTCACGTTCCACCACCGCACACCCCCCACGTGGCTGTGCGCCCCCGGGCCCGCCCCCCACCAGTCCGCGCCGCGCCAGTACAGCTCGTTGTGCAGGCAGCGCCCCGCCTCGGACGTGGCCCAGTTCGACACCTCGTACCAGTCGAACCCCGCCGCCGACAGCACTTCCTCCGCGATCAGATACCGGTCGGCGTGCACATCGTCGTCGGTCATCGGCACCTCACCGCGCCGGATCCGCCGGGCCAGCTGCGTGCCCTCCTCGACGATCAGCGCGTATGCGCTGACGTGGTCCGGCCCGGCCCCGATCGCCGCGTCGAGCGACGCCCGCCAGTCGTCGTCGCTCTCCCCCGGCGTGCCGTAGATCAGATCCAGGTTCACATGCTCGAAGCCCGCCGCCCGCGCCTCGGCGACACACGCCTCGGGCCGTCCCGGAGTGTGCGTGCGGTCCAGCACCTTCAGCACGTGCTGCCGCGCGCTCTGCATGCCGAACGACAACCGGTTGAAGCCGCCCGCCCGCAGCTCCGTCAGATACGCGGGGTCCACGGACTCCGGATTCGCCTCGGTCGTGATCTCGGCATCGTCCGCGAGACCGAACTCCTCCCGAACCGCCCCCAGCATCCGTACGAGATCGCCGGCGGCCAGCAGCGTCGGCGTACCGCCGCCCACGAACACGGTCCTGACCTGCCGCGGATCGTCGCCGAGGACCTTCCGGGCGAGCCGGATCTCCTCGATCAGCGTGTCCGCGTAGTTGTCGCGGGAGGCCAGCACACCTCCGCTGCCGCGCAGCTCGTTCGCCGTGTACGTGTTGAAGTCGCAGTAGCCGCAGCGCGTGGCGCAGTACGGAACGTGCAGGTAGAACCCGAGGGGCCGGTCGCCCGCGCCGGTGAGGGCGTGCGGGGGCAGCGCCCCGTCCAGGGGCATGGGCTCACCATCAGGCAGTACGGAAGGCATACGCCCCATTGTCCGCTACGTGCGCGGGTCCCCGGACAGCCACGCGCGCGGATCCCCGGACAGCCACGCGCGCGGGTCCCCGGACAGCCACGTGCGCGGGTCCCCGGACAGCCACGGTTCCCGGGACAGCTCAGCGCGCCTGGAGCACCAGCAGCGCCAGGTCGTCGTCCGGCGGGGCCTCCGCGAACGTGTGCACCGCCTGCCGTATGCGGTCCGCGACACCCTGCGCGGTAAGGCCCGTGCAGTCGCCGAGCGCCCGCGCCAGCCCGTCGGCGTCGTCGAACATCCGCTGCCCGGAGCGCCGCTCCGTGACCCCGTCGGTGACACAGAGCAGCGTGTCGCCCGGCTCCAGCTCGAAGGTCTGGCTCTCGTACGCGACGTCCTCGACGACTCCGAGGAGGAGCTGGGAGGCGGCAGCCGGGCGTACGGTGCCGTCGGGGCGCAGCAGCAGGGGCAGCGGGTGGCCGGCACAGGCCAGGGTGCAGCGGACTCCGCCTCCGCCAGGGAGCGGTGTCAGCTCCCCGTACAGCAGCGACAGAAACCGCGACTGGGGTCCGTCGTGGTGACCGGACCCGTGACCGGACCCGTGACCAGAGCCGTGACCAGAGCCGTGACCGGACCCGGGGCCGGTGGTTTGGTGCCCGAGGCCGGAGCCGCGGGCGGGGCTGGTGGTTGGGTGACCGGGACCCGTGCCGGAGCCCGCTCCCGCCACCATGAGCGCCGCCGCCTCCGCCGCCTCCATCGCGTCGTCGAGGAGCAGTCCGTTGAGCCGGTCGAGGACCTCGCCGACCTGGTACCCCTCGCGGGCGAGCAGCCGCAGCCAGGGCCGGGCGAGGCCGGTGACGACGGCGGCCTCGGGCCCGCTGCCCTGGACGTCGCCGAGCATGAAGCACCAGCGGCCGCCGCTGCCGGCCGGGAAGATGTCGTAGAAGTCGCCGCCCGCCAGGCCCTCGTCGCTCGGCTCGTACACGAGCGAGCTGTCGACGCCCGGGATCTGGGCGACCTGGGCGGGCAGCAGCCCACGCTGCAGCACCCGGCTGATGGTGGCCTGCCGGGTGTACTGGCGGGCGGCCCCGATCGCGAGGCCCACGCGGCGCGCGAAGTCCTCGAGCAGGGCGGTCGCTTCGTCGGGGACGCCCGGCAGCCCCTCGCGGCCGAGGAGCAGCGTGCCGAGCGGCCGTGCGCCCGTGGCCAGCCGGAACGCCACCGCGCTTCCGTCCGCGCCTTCCGGCCATGCGACGGGGACCGTCACGGCCCCGCCGCGCGCCTCGTCCAGTAACCGCGGCGGCTCCTTGACCAGAACAACTCGCAGGCCCTCGATGGCCGACTCGTCGGCATGCCACACCCGGGCCAGCCGGGGCGCGGGCCCCGCCTCACCATCCAGCCAGACCGCACACCAGTCGGCGAGCCGCGGCACCAGGAGCTGGCCCGCGAGCGCCGCGACCATGTCCTCGTCGAGCTGTCCGGCAAGCAGGTCGGACGCCTCGGCGAGGAAGGAAAGGGAGCCGCGGCTGATCCACTCCCGGTCGTCGCGTACGGCCCGGCGCGGCGTGGGAGCGAGGATCTCGGCCGCCCGCAGTCCGCGCTGCAACGCGGCCTCGCCTCCGGGCAGCGCCCCCACGGTCTGGCACCCGTCGAGGGAGAGGCGGGCCCAGACCGTCTTGAGACCCGGCCGGTAGGTGATTCCCCAGACGGCGGCGAGCGTGGCGACGAGGTGCAGTCCGCGCCCGTACTCCGGCTCGCCGGGGAGCGCCGCCGACTCGGAGCCGTCGCTGCGTACCGCCCGGGTCGGGTGGTGGTCGGACACCTCGATGACCAGGGCCGCCGGGTCGTCGTCGGTGGCCGGGTCCAGCCGCGTGAGCACCTCGACATTGGTGCCCGCGTGCACGACGGCGTTGGTGACGAGTTCGCTGACGACGAGCACGGCGTCGTCGGCGAGCCGGTCCGTACCGCGCGTGGCGACCGTCCCGAGCCGGGTCCAGTCGGCGAGCGCAGCCCGTACGAACCGGCGCGCGGCGGACGCGGCGAGCGGATTCCCGGGCAGGCTGGTGCGGGCGACTGAGCGTGCGTCACCACGCTGTGAGAGCAGGTGCACCGAGCGGTGCGTGGTCTCCTGCTGCATCGGAACGGACCCCACGCGGCGGCTCCTGTCCGGTCTGTCTTGCCCTCCGACAACACCGACAGAGTGACAGACCGAGCGCGCTCATAAGCGTGGAGTCATCGAAGTGGGCAGATATGAACCAGCCCGGATGACGGAGTACGCGGGTGCCGACGCAGGCCGGATGCGCGCCGGACATGCCTCGGACGTGCACGAATGACAACTCTGCCGGTCTCTGACGCGTACGGACAGCACCTCGAACAGCACATCGAACGGCGCCTCGAAAAGTACCTGTCGAACAGCGCCACACGAACAGCGCCAGCGAACAGCGCCACACGAACAGTGCCCAGCGAACAGCGCCGAGCGCGGGCGACACTGCGAACGCCACCGCAAACGCCACCGTGGGCGCGAACGAGGAGTCCTCGTCGCGCCCACGGTTCGCATCGCAGTCCACACGCCCCCGGCGGCCCGGTAGCCCGACTGCCCGGCGATCCGGCCGCCCGGCAACCCGACTTGCCCGGCAACCCGACTTGCCCGGCGGCTTGATCAGGCTTCGCGCGACCCCGCGTACATGTCGTCGATGAGCTCCTTGTACTCGCGCTCGACGACAGGCCGCTTCAGCTTCAGACTCGGCGTCAGCTCGCCGTGCTCGACATCGAGGTCGCGGGGCAGCAGACGGAACTTCTTGATGGTCTGCCAGCGCTGCAGCGTCTCGTTGAGGCGCTTCACGTAGCCCTCGACGAGCTGCTCCGTCTGCGGGGCGGCGACGACCTCGGCGTAGGACTTGCCCTCCAGGCCGTTCTCCTTGGCCCAGCCGAGGATGGCGGCCTCGTCGAGCGCGATCAGCGCGGTGCAGAAGTTACGGTCCGCGCCGTGCACCAGGATGTTGGAGACGAACGGGCACACCGCCTTGAACTGGCCCTCGACCTCGGCCGGCGCGATGTACTTTCCGCCGGAGGTCTTGATCAGGTCCTTCTTACGGTCGGTGATCTTCAGATAGCCGTCGGCGGAGAGTTCGCCGATGTCGCCCGTGTGGAACCAGCCGTCGGCCTCCAGGACTTCGGCGGTCTTCTCCGGGAGCCCGTGGTAGCCCTCCATGATGCCGGGGCCGCGCAGCAGGATCTCGCCGTCGTCGGCGATGCGCACCTCGGTGCCGGGGAGCGGCTTGCCGACGGTGCCCGTGCGGTATGCCTCGCCCGGGTTGACGAAGGAGGCGGCGCTGGACTCCGTGAGGCCGTAGCCCTCCAGGATGTGGATACCGGCACCGGAGAAGAAGAAGCCGATCTCGGGCGCGAGCGCGGCGGAGCCGGAGACGGCGGCGCGCAGCCGGCCGCCGAAGGCCTCGCGGAGCTTGGAGTAGACGAGCACGTCGGCGACCTTGTGCTTGGCCGTGAGGCCGAAGGAGGCCGAGGCGGTGCCCGTGCGGCGGAAGCTGTCCTGCGACTCCTTGGCGTACTCGCGCGCCACACCGGCGGCCCACTGGAAGATCTTGTACTTGGCGGCGCCGCCGGCCCGCGCCTTGGCGGCCACGCCGTTGTAGACCTTCTCGAAGATGCGGGGCACGGCCGCCATGTACGTCGGCTGGACCACCGGCAGATTCTCGATGATCTTGTCAACGCGTCCGTCGACCGCGGTGACGTGCCCGACCTCGATCTGGCCGGAGGTCAGCACCTTGCCGAAGACGTGCGCGAGCGGCAGCCACAGGTACTGGACGTCGTCCGCGGTGACCAGGCCGGTCGAGGCGATGGCCCTCGCCATGTACGACCAGTTGTCGTGCGGCAGCCGGACACCCTTGGGGCGGCCGGTGGTGCCCGAGGTGTAGATGAGGGTGGCGAGCTGCTCGGAGGTGATCGCCCCGATCCGCTCGGTGACGCCCTCCGGCTGCTTGGCGAGGTACTTGGCGCCGCGCGCCTCGAGGTCGGCGAGGGAGAGCACCCAGCCGTCGGGGTCGCCCTCGGCCGGCTCGGCTGCGGCGGGGTCGATCACCACGACATGCTTGAGGTTCGGCAGCTCGTCGCGCTTCTCGCGCGCCTTGGCCAGCTGGGCGGCGTCCTCGGCGACCAGCACGCGGCTTTCGGAGTCGGCGAGGATGTACGCGGACTCCTCGGCGTTGGTCTGCGGGTACACGGTCGTCGTGGCCGCGCCCGCGCAGAGGATGCCGAGGTCGGCGAGAATCCACTCCACCCGGGTGGCGGAGGCGAGCGCGACCCGCTCCTCGGGGTGCACACCCAGATCGATCAGCCCCGCGGCGATGGAGTAGACCCGCTCGGCGGCCTGGCCCCAGCTCAGCGACTTCCAGTCGTCGGGCCCGTCTCCGGTGGCCGAAGGAACCGGGTAGCGGTACGCCTCCGCATCGGGAGTCGCCGCCACACGCTGGACGAAGAGGTTCGCCACGGAGGGCGGTCGGTTCTCGATCTGGGTCTGTGTGTCGCTCACGACATCCTCCGGGCCTGCTGCTGCAGCGTTGCTGCATGACTGGCTGATTTGCACGAGTGGTCACATTTGTTTAACTCGCGAGTAACCACCGGGCCGTGATCAGGGTAGAGCTCCGGGCTCCGCCACGTAAGAGGCTGCGGGCTGCCGCTTCATAACGAACAGGCCCCCGCGCGGCAGCGCGGGGGCCTGTGGGGCAGATCGGACAAATGGGGCGGTTGGTGCTTCTGTGCTACCTCGCGGCGACCGCTTCGCCACTTGTGCGAAGCTTCTCCGTCGCCCGGGCTTCGTTCACCGCCGCCCGGGCTCGGCTCTCCGCCTCCGCCACTTCTTCCTCTGCTACGCCTTCTACTTCTTCCCCTGCTACTTCCTCTACTACTTCTTCGTACTACTTCTTCGCCTTGCCGCCGGACTCGTCGCTGGACAGCACAGCGATGAAGGCCTCCTGCGGCACCTCCACGGAACCGACCATCTTCATCCGCTTCTTGCCCTCCTTCTGCTTCTCCAGCAGCTTCCGCTTACGGGAGATGTCACCGCCGTAACACTTGGCGAGGACGTCCTTACGGATGGCGCGGATGGTCTCGCGGGCGATGACCCGGGAACCGATGGCGGCCTGGATGGGCACCTCGAAGGCCTGCCGGGGGATGAGCTCCCTGAGCTTGGCGACGAGCCGCACTCCGTACGCGTACGCCGCGTCCTTGTGGGTGATGGCGGAGAACGCGTCGACCTTGTCGCCGTGCAGCAGGATGTCGACCTTGACCAGGCTGGAGACCTGCTCGCCCGTGGGCTCGTAGTCCAGCGAGGCGTAACCGCGCGTCTTGGACTTCAGCTGGTCGAAGAAGTCGAAGACGATCTCCGCGAGGGGGAGGGTGTAGCGGATCTCGACCCGGTCCTCGGAGAGGTAGTCCATGCCGAGCAGCGTGCCCCGGCGGGTCTGGCAGAGCTCCATGATCGCGCCGATGAACTCGCTGGGAGCGAGGACCGTGGCCCGTACGACCGGCTCGTACACCTCGCCGATCTTGCCCTCGGGGAACTCGCTCGGGTTGGTGACGGTGTGCTCGCTGCCGTCCTCCATGGTCACCCGGTAGACCACGTTGGGCGCGGTCGCGATCAGGTCGAGGCCGAACTCGCGCTCCAGCCGCTCGCGGATCACGTCAAGGTGGAGGAGGCCGAGGAAGCCGACGCGGAAGCCGAAACCGAGGGCGGCGGAGGTCTCCGGCTCGTACACCAGCGCGGCGTCGTTGAGCTGCAGCTTGTCGAGGGCGTCACGCAGCTCGGGGTAGTCCGAGCCGTCCAGCGGGTACAGGCCGGAGAACACCATCGGCTTGGGGTCCTTGTAGCCGCCGAGCGCCTCGGTGGCGCCCTTGTGCAGGGTCGTGATGGTGTCACCTACCTTGGACTGGCGGACGTCCTTCACACCGGTGATGAGGTAGCCGACCTCACCGACGCCGAGGCCGTCGGCCGGGAGCATCTCCGGGGAGTTGGTGCCGATCTCCAGCAGCTCGTGCGTGGCGCCGGTGGACATCATCCGGATGCGCTCACGCTTGTTGAGCTGGCCGTCGATGACTCGTACGTACGTGACGACGCCGCGGTACGAGTCGTAGACGGAGTCGAAGATCATCGCGCGGGCGGGGGCGTCCTTGACGCCGACCGGGGCCGGCACGTCCTGGACCACCCTGTCGAGCAGCGCGTCCACGCCGATACCTGTCTTGGCCGAGACCTTCAGGACGTCCGACGGGTCGCAGCCGATGAGGTTGGCGAGCTCCTCGGAGAACTTCTCGGGCTGCGCCGCCGGCAGGTCGATCTTGTTGAGGACCGGGACGATGGTGAGGTCGTTCTCCATCGCGAGGTAGAGATTGGCGAGGGTCTGCGCCTCGATGCCCTGAGCCGCGTCCACCAGCAGGATCGTGCCCTCGCAGGCAGCGAGCGAACGGGACACCTCGTAGGTGAAGTCCACGTGGCCCGGGGTGTCGATCATGTTCAGGATGTGGGTCTTGCCCTGACCGTCGCCCGTGGTGGGCGCCCAGGGCAGACGCACGGCCTGGGACTTGATCGTGATGCCACGCTCACGCTCGATGTCCATACGGTCGAGGTACTGAGCGCGCATCTGCCGCTGCTCGACCACACCGGTCAGCTGGAGCATCCGGTCGGCAAGCGTCGACTTGCCGTGGTCGATGTGCGCGATGATGCAGAAATTGCGGATCAGCGCCGGGTCGGTACGGCTCGGCTCGGGCACATGGCTAGGGGTCGCGGGCACGCAGGGTCCTGATTCTTGAGCGCCGAGCGCTCGTGTCTCGGGTCGTTGTCGGACGATGTCGATCGATACGCAGTCTCCATCGTCCCACGGCTGCCGGGCTGCGCTCGGTTTGGGCCGGTAGGAGGGCGACTGGTAACCTGGGCAGCTGTGTCTCGTACGCCCTCTCAGCTACGAGTCACCTCTCTGATAGATCATCGAACCTGAAAAGGCTCTTTCGTGGCGAACATCAAGTCCCAGATCAAGCGGAACAAGACGAACGAGAAGGCGCGCCTGCGCAACAAGGCCGTCAAGTCCTCGCTCAAGACCGCGATCCGCAAGGCCCGTGAGGCTGCCGCCGCGGGTGACGTCGAGAAGGCCACCGTGGCCGCTCGCGAGGCCGCCCGCAAGCTCGACAAGGCTGTCTCGAAGGGTGTCATCCACAAGAACGCCGCCGCCAACAAGAAGTCGGCGCTGGCGTCCAAGGTTGCCTCCCTGCAGGGCTGAGCGCTCTTGCTGTAATCCCGGGGGGTGACCCCCGGACCCGGCAGAAACCCCTCGCGGGGTGGCACGCCGGACGACTTGATCGCCGGAACGGACCAAGCGGGCCCTCTCATCCGCTCCTGCCCGGCACCCCGGACTCGCACGCGGCCTGCGTTCGCCACGCGGGTGTGAGTCCAAAGTCTTTAATCGAAGGCCCCGTCTCCTGTCCTTCCCCCAGGACGGAGGGCGGGGCCTTCGGTATACCCCGCTCGCCTGCGACGGGGCGAGCGGGCGGGCGCGGTGGGGCGTCGTGCCGAGGCGTCGTGCCGAGGCGTCGTGCCGAGGCGTCGTGCCGAGGCGTCGTGCCGAGGCGTCGTGCCGAGGCGTCGTGCCGAGGCGTCGTGCTGGGGGCGAGGGAAGACGGGGGATGCTTGGGCACTAGCGACGCAGACGCGCCGCTCGCGCCACCGTCACCACCGCTTTCTCCAACGCGTACTCCGGGTCGTCCCCGCCGCCCTTGACCCCGGCATCCGCCTCCGCGACCGCCCGCAGGGCAAGGGCCACGCCGTCCGGCGTCCAGCCCCGCATCTGCTGGCGGACGCGGTCGATCTTCCAGGGGGGCATCCCGAGCTCACGGGCGAGGTCGGCGGGGCGGCCGCCACGCGCCGACGAGAGCTTGCCGATCGCCCGCACCCCCTGCGCCAGTGCGCTGGTGATCAGTACCGGAGCGACGCCGGTCGAGAGGGACCAGCGGAGCGCCTCCAGGGCCTCGGCGGCGCGGCCCTCAACAGCCCGATCGGCGACCGTGAAGCTGGACGCCTCGGCACGCCCCGTGTAGTAGCGGCCGACGACCGCTTCGTCGATCGTGCCTTCGACGTCCGCCACGAGCTGCGACACCGCGCTCGCCAGCTCCCGCAGATCGCTGCCGATGGAGTCGACGAGCGCCTGACACGCCTCCGGCGTCGCGGACCGCCCGAGGGCGCGGAACTCGGAGCGTACGAAGGTGAGCCGCTCCGCCGGCTTGGTCGTCTTGGGGCACGCCACCTCACGAGCGCCGGCCTTGCGCGCCGCGTCCAGCAGTCCCTTCCCCTTCGCGCCGCCGGCGTGCAGCAGGACGAGGGTGATCTCCTCGACGGGGGCATCGAGATACGCCTTGACGTCCTTGATCGTGTCGGCGGACAGATCCTGCGCGTTCCGCACGACGACGACCTTGCGCTCCGCGAAGAGCGAGGGGCTGGTCAGCTCGGCCAGCGTGCCGGGCTGGACCTGCTCGGGGGAGAGATCGCGTACGTCCGTGTCGGCGTCAGCGGCCCGGGCGGCCGCCACCACCTGCTGCACGGCACGGTCCAGCAGCAGGTCCTCCTGGCCCACGGCGAGCGTGACGGGGGCGAGGGGATCGTCGTTCGTGTTCTTCCTGGTGGCCATCGCGGTCCAGCATCGCACGGGCCACTGACACCGCAGGCACCCGTGACGGACGGGGCTACGGTTCCTCCCGCCAGCCGTCCCAGTCCGCCACGAACTCGTCCAGTTCGACGGCGTCCAGCCGGCCCTCCGGATCCTCGACGACCACCAGCCACTGGGCGTCCTCGGCGTCGTCCTCTCCGGCCAGGGCATCCCGGACCAGCTGGGGCTCGTCGCCCACGCCGAAGTGATCGCCGATGGCCTCGATGACCTCCTCGGCGGCGTCGCGGTCGGGCAGCACCAGCACATGTCTCATGTCGCTCACCGCCACATTGTGCCGCTTGTGGCCCTCCTCGGATTGCGGCCCTTGCCTGGACGACGCTTCTCAGACGTGCTGCCTGGACGTGCTCCTCGGAGGCGCTCCTCGGACGTGCTCCTCGAAGTCTTGCTCAGACGCGCTTCTCGGACGCGCTTCTCAGACACGCTCTCAGCTTGTTCTTTAACCTCGCGCCGCGTCGGACGGTCGCGCGGTGGGAGAAACTTTGGTGCGTGTCGGGGGCAGACTGGTCAGACTCACGGCATGA
>NZ_JBVJKN010000008.1:0-268037 GCF_055585225.1 Streptomyces sp. NPDC053673
TCGACCTCCCGGAACGACCCCGCATCCAGCAACAGCTCGATCCGCTCACGCGCGGTCAGCTTGCCCTTGGCATGCTGCGCCTCGGTCGCACGGTCGCTGGGCCCGCGCCGCGCCTGCTCACGAAGGGCGTGCAGCTCGGCCACTCGCCCTCGTGCGTCTGTCGGCTCGCCTGCGGTCTCGTCCAAAACGGTCATGTACGAACCCTACGGAGCCGACTATAAAAAACCTGCCGTTGACTTCGTACAGTCTCGCGCCGGTTCTGCTGTCAGCCCCGAACAGAACCTTTCCGTACTGCAGGCGAAGTGCCAGTTGGAGACCGCATCGAATTGTCGGTATCCAACAAGAACGTCAACCGGTGGTCATCTCACAGCCATGTACGGCTCCAGACGTGCCCGGAGTGACCCGAAGCCGCAGCGTACGCCCGGTGGCGAGCACCTCGACGGACGGATCGTGACGGACGACCCGGCGGACCGGCCGGTCCCAGGTCAGCTCCAGGGGCTGCCCGGAACGCATGGGTTCAGCGATGCGGATCGCAGCGGTCCGGTCGCGCCGGCGCACCAGCACGCTCGCCGGAGCGGTGACAGTGAGCGCACCCACCGTACCGGCCTGCCAGAAGTTCGCGGCGGTGAGGCCGAGGGCGCGCACGGAGACGGACTGGCACACCGCGGAGTTGTCGAGGACCTCCAGCCACCGGAGGTCGGCGGCACGGGCCGCGATGGTCCGCCGGGAGGCCCCGGGCATCAGGACATACACATAGGAACAGTTCACCGGATCGGTCCCGTGGTCGAGCCACAGGGTCTGGTAGTGACGGGTCCGCCGTTCCGTGGTGCTGGTGGTGTTGATGTCCCTCCAGGCTCCGGTGCGGGCCTCGCGCAGGGTGCGCAGCGAGGCGGTCCCGCCGGGGAAGATCCAGCCGCCGTGGCCTTCGAGGTGGGCCCAGCGGGACCGGCGGCCGACGGTGAAGGCGGCCGTCGCGGCCGTCGTGCCCGCTCCGAGGTTGCGGTTGTCGACGATCGTCTCGACGGGTACGCCGTCGGTACTGGTGATGCCGGCCCCGAGACAGATGACCGCGTCGTCGGCGCAGAACCACGACTTGCGCGCTTCCAGCGTCGAGCCGAGCCCCTTGAGATGCTGGCCGACGGCGGCGTACTCGCCGTCGGTCGCCCCGCCGACCCACTTCACGGCGGGCTTCGGCTCACCCCACTCGCCGCCCTCTTTGTCGGCGAGCCGCTTTGTCGACACGGTTGTCCCCGGCAGCCGGTACCAGTCGACGGTCGGCCAGAACCAGTCGGTGTACTGGTCGCCGTGGTCCCTGCCGGGCCACCAGTAGAGCATTCCGGCGCCGGTGTGCCAGCCGCGCGGGTTCTCGCCGTTGCCGCACTCGTAGGACGAGATCCGCTCCGACGCCATCGAGATGTTCGCGGCCCAGTCGGGGCGCCGGTGCACGGCCCGGTCCATGGAGGCGAACAGCTTGTGCGCGACGGGCTCGGGTGCGGCCGGTACGGGCGCCTCCGCGACCGCGTGCAACCGGGCCAGATCGGCCACGCCGAACTGCTTGCCGGTCAGGACCGGAGTGACGGTGTCCCGCTCGATCCAGCCCTTGATCATGGACTGCCAGCGGGTCCGCTCGGCGGTGGAGGCGCCGCCCGCGAGCAGCGCGATCGCCGCGATCAGGCCCTGGCCGTGGAAGTGGTCGCTGCGCATGACCTTGCGGGCGTCGCCGGCGAGCAGGCCGCGGCTGATGGCCCGGCCGTTGACGCTGTCCATCATCAGCCCGTTGTAGATCAGCGGGGCGTAGGCGTTCTCGACGCTGTCGAGGATGATCTGCCGGTTCGGGTCGGTGACGTCCCAGGTGGAGCCCGCGAGGAGGGCGAAGAGCCGGCCGAGCCCGTCGAGCATGACCTGTCCGTACGTACCCGAGTACGCGACCCAGGTGTGCTGGACGAACGAGCCGTCGGCGTAGAGGCCGTCGCCCTTGGTGACGTACGGGAAGACGGGCGAGAGCGCGTCGCGGGCGAGCTCGATCTTGGCGGGTGCGGCGCCGAGGATGCCGCGCAGGACGACGGACCGGCACAGGTCGACGCGGTTGGCGCCGGTGCTCGTCCCCGTGTACGAGCCCAGCATCGAGTCCGGGATGAAATGGTCGACGGCGGCGCACGCCGCCTGGCGCCGGGCGTCGGTGAGCTTGTCGTGGAGGGCGGCGACGATGTCCATGAGGAGGCGGGGGCTGCCGATCTGCCACTCCCACCAGTTGCCGTAGCGGGTGGTGGAGGGGTTGTAGATCCGCGCGGAGAGATGGTCGAGCCCCCGGATGACGTCGGCGAGCAGCGTCTCGTCCCCGGTGAGGCCGGTGCCCGGCTGGCGGTAGGCCTGGGTCATGGTCCACAGCCGGCTGTAGCTGCTGGTGATGCCGGACGGCGGGTCGAAGCGGAGGCCGGGCCAGAGGGAGTCGTCGGCGGGGGCCATGGACGCGCGGACGGTGCGGGCGAGTCGGCCGGTCTCGGCGAGCCGGGTGGCGTAGGGCTCGGTGGCCGGGTCGAAGCCGGTGCCGAGCTGGATCTCCAGCCAGCGCCGGCGCAGCGTGGCGTACTCGTCGTCGGCGGGGGCGGCCGTGGCGCGCGTGTGCTGCGCCAGGGTGAGAGCGCTTGCGCCGAAGGCGAGCAGGAAGGCACGTCGGGACCAGGCGGACAGCAGCACCACGAAAGCCTCCAGAAGGGGTGGCGTGGACCGGCTCGGGTGAACTGAACTGTGCGGGCGCGCCTTTGAAGCCTGCCCGGCGTTCGAGGGCGGACACCCCGGGTGCCCCGACACGGAACGGCATGCCACGCCCGCTCGGCGGTCCGGGGTGCGAGGTGCCGTCGTCGCACCCCGCACCCCGGCCGGTCGTCAGCCTCCGCAGTGGAACCGCGCGTTGCCCCAGTCCGCGTGGTCGTTGCCGTTCCCGTCGCCGCCGTCGGTGACGGTCAGATCGACATACTGGGCGCCGGTGAGCTCCGCGGTCAGCTGCCACGCCGCGTCCGCCGCCCGCAGCACCGGCGACTTCACCTTCTCCGCGCCGTCCGCCACGACGGCGAACTGCACGCTGCCGCGCGACGTCTGGACGTCGTCGACACCCACCTCCGCGGTGAACGAGGTGCACCGGCCGCCCAGGTAGTAGCGGACCTTCGCCGGGGCATGTGTCCCGAGGCCCTTCGCGTACGCCACTCCCCCGATCCTCATCGGGCTGCCGTCGCCGGTGCCCGTCTCACCGTTGGAGAGATCGCGCTCGACCGGACCCCAGCCGTTCTCGGCGGACGTCCAGTCCAGATCGCTCGCCCACGCGTCCGCGGTGGGCGGCGGCGGCAGGGTCCGTACGCTCGTCCCCGCGCCGAGCGTGCGGCTCCCGCCGGCGACGGTGTACGTGGCCGACGCGCCGATCTCGTACGCCTTGTACTCGGCGGCCACGGGCGGCGTCACCTGCCAGGTGGCGGTGGCCTTGTCCCCCGGCGCGACCGACTCGAAGGCGACAGGGCCCGCGGGCTCGGCCGCCCATCCCTGGGGCAGCGCCAGGCTCACCGTCACCCCGGTCGCGGCCGTCGCCTCGTCGTTCGTGAAGACGGCCTTGACCTCGTTCCCACGCCCCGGTTCCAGCGTCTCGGCGGCCGCGGCCACGCTGAGCGTCCCGCATGCGGACCGGGCCGGGGCCTGCCCGAGGTCGGTCACGGTGAAGCCGTCGAGCACGAAGTCCGCCCCTTCCGGAGCGTCGGCACGCTTCCGCAGCCCGGTCCAGGTGTCCCCGCAGCCCGCCGTGACGGTCTCGGTGAAGTGCCCGGTGGTCCGCTGGGCGCCGATCGGGGTACGGCGGGTCTCCACCGAGCCGCCGGTACTCCGGTCGTAGCCCGTGACCCACTCGTACGCACCCGCGTGGCTCGACTGGTAGTCGTACTCGACCCGGTAGCTGTGCCCGTCCTTCATCGGCACGGTCCACGGTGCGGTCCGGTACACCAGTCCGCTGTTCTCGTCGTGCGCCTTCAGGGACTCCGCCCCGCCGAGCACGTCGTCGACGAGCTTGCCGTTCCACCCGGCCTGCGTGTACGGCGCGTGCAACTGGCTCACATGGGTGCGCGGGTCCGTCACGCCCCCCGCGTCGCCCTTGAGGAACGGTCCCCAGCCCTGGTCGACGGCTTCGAAGTCCTCGTACACGACCGTGCCGTCCCTGACCGCGGGCGCGTTCTGCACCAGGCGTACGTCGTCGACCCGTACCGCGGCCGACGGTCCCTGTGCGGCGTCGATCCGGAGGGTCACCGCACCGTCGGCCGGGGCCGTGAAGTTCACCTTGGCGCGCTGGAAGGAGGTGGAGTGCCAGTCGGAGGCCGCGACCTGGTTCCTGGCGGTGGATCGTTCGACGGTGACGGACCGTCCGCCGGCGGAGAGGACCGTACGGCGCGAGGCCCCCGGCTCGACCTCGATCCATGCCGAGGCGGTGTACCGCTTGGCCGCCGTGAGGCCGGTGATCCGCTGCGCGAGCGAGGCCGCGGCGGTGCCGGTCAGCTCGGCGCTGCTCCTCCCCTGGTCGTCGGTGTCGCGTGCGACCGTGCCGGTCTTCGTCCAGGACCCGAGCCGTGCGTCGTTGAAGCCGGGGTCCTTGACCTTGCCGCCCTCACCCCACCGCGGGTCCTGCGGCGCGCGTGCGCGGTCCGGGTGGAGGACGTACGGCTGCCCGGCGTCCGCGGTGAGGGTGATCTTCCCGTCGACGGGCCGCACGGTCCCGGTCTTCACCCGGCCGTTGTCGGTGAGCCTGTACACGGTGTAGGCACTGGTGCCCGGAACGGCCCAACTGCTGCTGCCACCCGTCTTGTTGTAGTGGTACAGCTTCATGCCGCCGTCCCACGGCAGCAGATAGCGGTCACCGTCGAGGACCTTGCGGCCGTCGTCGTAGAACGTACGGCGGCCGTCCTCGACCGTTCCGCGCAGCCCGCCCGTGAACGCGATCTCGTTTCCGTTCCAGCGGGTGATCTTCTCCTGCTGCAGGAACTTCGCGGGCAGGTTCCGCTGCCAGATGTTCGTGTAGAAGGCGTTCCAGTCGGTCTCGCCGGTCCAGCCCTCGAAGTCCTCCAGGGCGGTCTGGCCGAGCACCGGGTGGTTGTTCCAGATGTCCTTCTCGCCGTTCCGGATGAACCGGATGATCTGGGAGTTGAGTCCCTTGTTGGTGGCGCCGCCGTAGTCCAGGTCGTTGGCCCAGTGCGACCAGAGCGAGGCGCGCTCGAACTTGTCGGACCATTCGGTACCGACGTTCCAGCCCTGTCGCTGCACGGCCTGCACGGTCCTGTCGGCGATCCAGCCGTGCGAGTAGTAGACGTCGATGTACAGGAAGCTCAGATTGCGGTCGGTCTCGTCGCGCAGCTGCTGGAATCTGCGGGCGAGATCACCGCTGTTGATGTCGCGCCGCTGGTCGATGTAATAGCTCTGATTGAGCCAGTTCCAGCCGGGTTTGGTCTTGTCGACGAGGGTCTCGCTGAAGTTCTTGGCCTCGGGGTACGACTCGGTGGCGTTGACGTGCACGCCGAAGGTGGCGCCCCACTCCTTTCCCGCCTTCAGCAGCTTGTTGAGGTCCTGGAGCCCGCCGGCGCGCTTGTTGTAGTTGCCGCCGTAGTCGGGGTGGGCGGAGTCGTGCCCCTCGGAGCCGTATCCCTTGAGCACCGCCAGCTGCCCGAGCCCGTCGGTCGCGAGCGAGATCCGCTTGACGTCGTCGAGGGTGCGCAGGAAGGGGTGGGTGGCCTGGCTGGCGAAGTTGAACGGAATGTGGGTGACGACCCGGTCGGGGGTCTCGTCGCTGCCGGGCGCCTTGACCCCGATCGTGCGGAAGGCGAGGGCGCCGTCCTGCCAGTCCGTCTTCCCGTCGGCGTTGGCGTCGGGGGTGACGACGACCTTGGCCCAGGGCAGGTTCGCCCCGCTCTCGGGCTGCGGCGCGCCGGCTCCCCGGTATGTCCACTGCCCCGACCACACCCCGACCCGTACGGACCCGTCGTCCGCCTTGCGGGCCTGGTGCCAGAAGCGGGCGTCGTCGCCACCGGTGGCACCGGAGGGCTTGTCGTAGCTGGAGTTCGACTCGACGGCCGCGGCGAGGGAGCCCGTGTTGACCAGGGCGTACGAGGCCCCGACCGGCGCGGTCCCGGCCGGGGTCGCGTCGGTGACCTGGGCGAAGACGTCGGCGGTCTTCGTCGAGTCGGGATCGAGCCGGGTGAACGCGGTCGCGGCTCCGGCCTCCGTGCTCCCGACCGAGACCAGGTCGTGCCCGGCGATGTCGATGGTCCCGACCCGGAACGTCTCGGTGTCCCGTACCGCCGTCACCTTGAACGTGGTGGCGCGGCCGGACACCGAGAGCGTCGCGTCGATCTCGACGCCCGGGAGACCGGGGAAGGTCAGCGTGTACGCGGCGATCGCGCCCTGGACGACGGGTGCGGCTTTCGCCTTCACGGGGTGCGCGGTGCCGTTGAGGGTGACCTCCGTGACGGGGCTCGTACTGCCGAGCAGGCGGGCACCGGTGGCGCGGTCGGTGTACGAGAGGACGCGCGGGAAGTCGTCGGCGACGGCGACGGCGAGCTGTCCGGAGGTGAGGACGGCGGCGGCTCCCGGGGCGGCGGGCGCGGCGACGTCCGGGGCGGCGGGCGCGGGCCCGGCCGCGTAGGCGAGGCCCGCCAGCGATACGACGACGGCCGTGGCGGCGGCGACCACGCACGCGGTGCGGCTGCGGGGTCCTGTGGTGAGCGACATGGGGACTGGGTAGCCGGGGCGCGTCGGCACCGTCAACGAAGTCGTACGGGAGCGGCACGGCCAGTCCAACAACCCTGTTCCGTAAGTCCAAGTCGGCTCCCGTGGGGCCGACTTCTGAACGCGGAAAGATCCCGAGAGCGCTCTCAGTCACAAGTATTGACGCCTTCTGCGCGCGCTACGAGAGTGGAGCGCACCCCCACATCCCCCACCCCAGGAGTGCTTTCGTGATCTCACGACGCCTCTTCCTCACCGGCACCGCCGCCGCGGCAGCCGTCTCCGCCATGGCGCTGCCGCTCGGCAGCCGCGCTTCAGCAGCTCCCCCCACCTGTGAACTCGCCCTGGAGAACCGCTCCTTGCCGGGCACGGTGCACGCCTATGTCACCGGCCACGAGCAGAGCACCGGCCGATGGATCCTGCTGCGCCCGGACGGCGGCGTGTACCGCCCCGAGTCCCCGTCCGCGCCGCAGACCCCACTCCCGGTCGACTGCGCGATTCCGCTGCGGCCCGCCGGCTCCGGGCCGGTGGTCCTGACTCTTCCTCAGATGTTCGGCGCCCGCGTCTACTTCGTGCGCGACGACAAGCTGGCTTTCTTCCTGAACCCCGGACCCGCGCTCGTGGAGCCGGCCTTCGCGACGCCCACCGATCCCAACTACGGCCGCACCTGGTCGTTCTGCGAGTTCACCTTCGACCCGCAGCAGTTGTTCGCCAACCTCAGCTATGTCGACCTGCTGACCGCTCTGCCCATCGGCATCACGCTCACCGGCGACGCGACGCACACCGTCGCCCCGCTGCCGTCCGGCGCGCTCCAGCGCATCGCCGACGGTCTCACCGCACAGGCCGGCACGGACGGGCAGCCCTGGGACAAGCTGGTGATCCGCGGCTCCGGCGGCGGTGTGCTCCGGGTGATCTCGCCCCAGAACCTGATGGCGCCGTACTTCGACCGGCCGTCCGAGATGCCCTTCCGGAACCACTTCGACAGCTACATCGACCAGGTCTGGCAGAAGTACCGCAGCACCGACCTGCGGATCGATCTCCAGGGCGGGCGCGGTGTGCGCACCGGGCGGGTCAGCGGCGACATCCTCACCTTCACCGGTGGCCACACCTTCACCAGGCCCACCTCGAAGGACATCTTCACCTGCAACCACGGGCCCTTCGCCAACGACCCGGGCGACCCGGACGACAAGAAGGGCCTGCTGGCCCGCCTCGCCGCCGGGTTCAACCGCAGCATCATGCTGACGCACCCGGACCAGCCGAACGGCCTCACCTCCGCCGACTACTACCGCGGCCCGGTGACCAACCACTTCGCGCGTGTGGTGCACGCGAACACGCCGATCGGTTACGCGTTCCCTTACGACGACGTGCGCCCCGACGGGCAGCCCGACGTATCGGGCGCGGCGCACGACGGAAATCCGCGGCGCTTCACGGTGACGGTCGGCTCCTGAGGCAGGCGCCGAGCGACGAGTAACGAGTGACGGGTGCCCTGGCCGAGCCGGCCCGGGGCACCCGTTCTCCATGCGGCCGCCGCGCGTCCGCCGGAGGTGCGCCGGCGCCGTTCGATTGAATCCGGCGAAACCCGCCCCGAAGATGTTGAATCCTTAACGGAATAGGTCTACGGTAGGTCTCGTTGAAGATTCAACGAATGGCGAGGAGCCTCGCCCCCACCTTCGAGGAGTAGCCATGGGCCTGTTCAACCGTAAGAACGACACCGCCACCGCCACCGCCGTGCGCGCCGCCGCCCCCGCGGTCGACCCCACTCTCGCCGCGCTGACCGGCGAATACACCATCGACCCGGCCCACAGCAGCATCGGTTTCACCGTCCGTCACGCGATGGTCACCAATGTGCGCGGCACGTTCGGTGAGCACGAGGGCACGCTGAGCCTGGACGGCTCCGACCCGGGCGCATCCGCCGCGGTCATCGACATCAAGATCGCCAGCATCGACACCGGGATCGCCGACCGCGACGGCCACCTGCGCAGCGGCGACTTCTTCGACGCCGAGAAGTTCCCGCTGATGTCCTTCCGCTCGACGAAGGCCGAGCAGCTGGGCGGCGACAAGTACCGCATCACCGGCGACCTCACCATCAAGGACGTCACCCGCCCGCTCTCCATCGACCTGGAGTTCAACGGCACGGCGACCGACGTCTACGGCAACGAGCGCGTCGGCTTCGAGGGCAGCGCCCAGATCCTGCGCTCCGACTGGGGTCTGACCTGGAACGCGGCGCTGGAGACGGGCGGTGTCATGGTCAGTGACAAGGTGAAGCTGAACTTCGACATCTCCGCGATCAAGGCTGCCGCCTGACCCTCAGCACCTCGGCGCGTCAGCACCTCGGCGCACTCAGCACAGGGAGGCCGGCGAACCCCCGTCCGTGAGGACGGGGGTTCGGCATGTGCTCGGCACATGTTCGGCATGTGCTCTGCATGTGCTCTGCATGTCTGCGACATGGGTGACGAGGTCAGAGCCGCAGCGAAGCAGGGCGCACCGACCGCCACAGTTCGTGGACCTCGGCGGCACTCTCTTCACGGTCTCGGGGGACGCCCCAGACATGCACCGCCCCGGAAGGCTTGGTGAGCGGGGCCCAGCCCGGATCGCCGGTGGCCGCGAATCCGGCCCAGGCGCGGACCATACGCCGGGAGAGCTCCCGGTCCTCCTCGTCGACGGGTCCGGTGAGGAAGTCGACCCCCGCCGCGTCCAGGGTGCCGAAGGCAAAGGGAACATCCGCGGCATGCCACGCCCGCACCGGACGGCCGTCGTCTCGTGTGCGGCGCCGGTCGAACCTGGACAGGTACGTGCGTCCGCCCTCGCGAGCCCGGGCGTGGGGATCGGTGTGGGGATCGGCGTGGGCGTGGGCGTGGGCGTGGGTGTGGGTGTGGGCGTGGGCTTCGGCGAGGCGGACGCTGTGTGTGGTGAAGACCGCATCACTGGCGATGGCGAGAGAGACATCCAGGACCGACGCGTGCGGCATCAGCGCGCGGTAGCCGGCGACGAGTTCCGCCGGAAGCCCGAAGTCGCCGGCGAAGCGGGCCAGACCGTCCTCGGTGGTGACCGGCGGCATGCTGCCCACCTCGCGCATCAGCCAGTACTCCTCCGTGGTGTGGCACACCAGGAGATCCACCGCCCGCCCCGCGCCCCCGGTCACGGCCTCGACCGGGTCGGCCGGCAGCACGTCCCCGTCGAGGACGGGCCCGTAGATGACGGTGTCGTAGTGCAGCGGCCCCGATTCCGGGTCCGTGGCGTACTCCGCGACCACCCGGTCCGACGCGTCGACCAGGGCCTGCGGGGTGGCGGACAGCAGTCCCTCCGCGGTGGGGGCGACGCCGGCGGCCCCGGCCACCTTGCGGGCCAGCCCCGCGGCGAGATCCGGCGGGAAGTAGGCGTCGGGGACGCTGTGCGCGATGGCCCGCCGGAACAGTCCACGAGCCCGCTCGCTCGCCATCAGACAGGCGATCGAACCCGCCCCGGCGGACTGCCCGGCCACGGTGACGTTGTGCGGGTCGCCGCCGAAAGCCGCAACGTTGTCCCGGACCCAGCGCAGCGCGGCGATCTGGTCGAGGAGGCCACGGTTGTCCGGGAACCCGGGAACATGGCCGAAGCCCTCGAAACCGAGCCGGTAGTTGCACGTCACCACCACCAGGCCGGCGCGCGCCAACGCGGATCCGTCGTAGTCGGGCTGGGCCGACGACCCGAAGGTGTAGGCGCCGCCGTGAATCCAGAACAGCACCGGCAGCGGACCGGAAGCGTCCACCGGGGACCAGATGTTGACGCTGAGAACGTCCTCCCGGTCCGGAGACCAGACCGGGGCACCGGGCAGCTCCGCGGACTGCGGCGCGACCGGCCCGAAACGTGTGCAGTCCCGCACACCGTCCCAGGCGGCCGCGGGGCGGGGCGCCCCGAACCGGCCGGCGGCACCGAACGGCGGCGCCGCGTAAGGGATCCCGAGCGTGACGCGGAGCCCATCGACGATCGTGCCCCGTACGCGGCCGCTCTCCGTCGCGACGATCCCGACGGTCACGATCCCGGCGGTCACCGTCCCGACGGTCCCGACGGCTCCAACGATCCCATCGGTCCTGTCGGCCCCGCCGGTCCCATCGGCCCCATCGGCCCCGCCGGTCGCTGAGGCACCCATGGTCAGACCTCCCTGTTCGCGCCGCCGACCTCTCCGGCGGGCAGTACAGGCTCCCACGGTGCCACGGCCCGGCGATCTTCAGGATCCTCCGGCGGTCCGGCTACAGCGGAATGTGAATGTCCAGAACCGGTCCGCCGGCGCAGGTGGGCGGCGCGTCGAGGCTCTCCAGGACGTGCAGCATCGGTGTGTTGCTCGCAACGACCGCCGCCGTCAGGGTGTGGTGTCCGTCCCGGCGGGCCACATCGGCGGCGTGTGCGGCGAGTCCCGTACCCAGCCCCTTGGACTGCCACGCGTCCTCGATCAGCACGGCGAGTTCGCCGACTCCTTGCTGATCCGTGCGCATGACGTTGGTCATGGCGATGATGCGGTCGGTGTGCTGGGCGGTGGTGGTGACCAGGGTGGTGCCGCGCTCCGGGTCGGACAGCACCCGCCATCCGGCCCGGGACAGCTCGGGCTTGCCCGTGTGATAACGCAAGGCCCGGCTGAACGACGAGCATCGACGGTGCAGCTCCTGGATCGGTCCCAGGTCGGCCGGGGTCACTTCCCGGGTCCGAGTGGTCGTACCGTCGATCAGCGTGATCGGGTGTCCGGTGCCTCCAGCGCCGGCGTCCGGCATGCCACGGCCTCCTCACAGTGCGGGCAAACGGGTTGGTGCGCCGCAAAGCCCGGTCCGGGCGTTGCTCCCCGTGGCACACGAGAAGTCTTTTGCCACGCACCGGTCGGCTCAAGAACGGTTCTCGCCAAATCGACTACGCTTCGCGCATTCGGCGTCACCTAAAGTTGCCACCTCGCGTGGTGTCAATAGCGTCCGCACCTCGCCGCGCGGAATACCCCCCGATGCACCGCAGTTGGCTCCTGATGACCGTACGAAGACGATCATCAGGGGGGCACACATGTCAGCACAGGAAGCACAGGCACACAGGCAGGTGCAGGTGCAGGGCACCACGGCGCCGGGCTTCGAGTCCGTACGGGAGGAGTTCGCCGCTGTCGTCGCCGAGGAAGCGCACTCCCCCGAGGCACAGCTCGTCGCGTACGTGGACGGGCAGTTGACGGTCGACCTGTGGGCCGGGGAGGGGACCACAGGTGACACGCTCAGCGGGGTCTATTCCATCACCAAGGGCGCCGCGCATCTGGTCGTGGCGCTGCTCGTACAGGACGGCGTGCTGGATCTCGACCGGGAAGTGGCCTCGTACTGGCCGGAGTTCGCGGCCCAGGGGAAGGACCGGCTGACCCTGCGCGAGCTGCTCGCGCACAAGGCCGGGCTGATCGGCACCGACGAGGGGTTCACCATCGAGGAGCTGGCCGACGACCGGCTCGTCGCCGCGCGGCTGGCGGGGCAGCGGCCGTACTGGGAGCCCGGATCGGCGTACGGCTACCACGCGTTCGTGATCGGCGCGCTGACCGGCGAGGTGGTGCGGCGGGCGACCGGGCGGTCGATCCAGGAGCTGTACGAGGAGCGGATCCGTGCCCCGTACGGCCTGGACTTCCACCTCGGCCTGCCCGAGGCGCTCGAAGCCCGGTACGCCCCGATCCTGCCGATGCTGCCGACGCCCGAGCAGGCCGCGGAGATGGCGGCGGCCCCGCCGGCCCCGGACAGCCTGCTGGCCATCGCCTTCAACTGGCACACCCAGCCGCCGATGGACCTGGTGGAGTTCGCCAACCACCCGCGCGTGAAGGCCCTGGGCTCTGCCTCGGCGGGCGGCGTCGGGAGCGCGCGTGGCGTCGCCCGGATGTACGCGGCGGTCATCAGCGAGCTGGACGGCCGGGCGCCGCTGCTGAAGCCGGACACGGCAGCCGAGTTCGCCCTGCTCCACAGCGCCGGCACCGACCTCGTCACCGGCGGGGAGGACCACTTCGGCATCGGCTTCGAACTCCAGGCCGCCGGTCCGGCCGCCATCGGCCACTGCGGCGCGGCCGGAGCCCAGTCCTGGGCCGACCCCTCGACCGGCGTCGCCTACGCCTACACCCGTCGCCGCTTCGCCTACCCGGGCGGCGCGGCGCCGGAGAACGAGCGTCTGACGGCAGCCGTGATCCGGGCGGCGAAGGCGGTGAGCACGACCGCCTGACAGCCACCCGGCGGCCGCCTCGCAGGACGCGGCGACGCCTCGCCGCACGGACGGCCCGGGGAGAGACGCCTCGCCGCACGGGTGACCCGGGGAGACGCCTCGCCGCACGGGTGACCCGGGGAGACGCCTCGCCGCACGGGTGGCCCTGTGCGGCGACGCGTTGCCTGGCCGCTCGGCTACGCCTCCCGCAGCCGTGCCACCCGGTCGCCCGTCATCGCCTCGATCTCCGCCGCCGCCTCGTGGAGGAGCTCATGGGTCACGCCGCTCAGCGCCCGCGCCACGGCCAGTTCGTCGCCGATGTGGGGGACGTCCGGGTCGGTGCGGTTGCGGTGGGCCGTGCCCTCGCCGACGAAGAGTTCGGCGTTCTGGCCGCGGAGCCGGGCCTCGGCCTGGGTGGTCCGGTCGCTCTCGGTGATGACGATCTCGACGTTCCACTTCTTGGTGCGCATCAGAAACCACCGCCTGCGTCGAAGCCGCCTCCGCCGCCCCAGTCGCCGCCGCCGAAGCCGCCGCCACCGAAGTCGGAGGAGCTGAAGTCGGCGCCGGAGAAGTCGCCGCCGCTGAAGTCGCCGCCGCCGTACTCAGCTGCGTACGCCGGGGTCGAGAGGGCGCTGCCGAGCAGGGTGCCCACCAGCAGGCCGGGCAGCAGGCCGCCGCCGAAGTACCCGCCGGCCCAGGGGCCGTAGGCGGGGCCGGCCTCCCAGTAGGGGCGAGGGCCGGATTCGGTCGCGACGTTGCGGGCGAGCGGGTCCTTGCCTTCCTGGAGGCGGGTGGCGTCGGCGGCGCAGACCGGCACCTCGCGGGGGGTGCCGCCGGACGGGGTCCAGGTCATGTCGGTCGTGGAGGGGCCGTGGCGCGGGTCGAAGAAGCAGGGCGAGCGGCGCTCCGGGAGCGGGGCGTGCTCGCGGCGCGCGGCGAGGACCGCGAGGGAGAAGCGGCCCTCCTCCAGGGCTTCGGTGACCGGGCGGACGTCGTGCGGGCGCTCGGCCGAAGCCATGGCGCTCTTGGCGTCGTCGTACGAGTCCAGGGCTCGTTCGTAGTCGGCGCGCATCGCGTCGTCGGCGCCCGGCTCGGACGGGTGGAAG
Organism: Streptomyces sp. NPDC053673; assembly: GCF_055585225.1. Lineage (NCBI taxonomy): Bacteria > Bacillati > Actinomycetota > Actinomycetes > Kitasatosporales > Streptomycetaceae > Streptomyces > Streptomyces sp. NPDC053673. Next base: position 14,028 of record NZ_JBVJKN010000008.1, read on the forward strand.
TCGAGCCTGTCGAGCTCCTCGCCGTACGCGGTGATGTCCTCGTCCACGACGACCCGGAGCTTCTCCAGGGCGGCCCGCTCCTCCTCGACACGCAGCCGGCGCTTGCGGCGGACCACGGCGTACGCGCCCGCGCCGCCCGCGACGAGGACGGTACCGACCGCGATCAGCGAGCCGATGGAGGCGCCGTCGTTCGCGGCGCCGGTGCTCCAGGAGGCCGGGGCAGTGCCGCGGACGGTCGGCAGGGCCTGGTCGACGAAGTTGTTGAGCTGGGTGGCGGCGTCGACGCCGGGGGCCTTCACCCCGGCCACGATGTTCTGCACGGCGTTGGCGGGCATGACCGCCCGGTCCGCGCCCGCGTTGAAGCCGTCACCGAGGCGGATTCCGTACAGCCCGGTGATCCCGGTCGCGGTCCGCAGGTCGCGCAGGACGCTGTCCGCGGGGAATTGCGATCCTGCGGGCAGTACCGCGACGAATACGGGTTTGTCCGCGTCCTCGATCTTCTGCGCGAGGGCCTTCTCGTCGGCCTCGGAGAGCTGGGACCGGGCGCCCGGGTCGACGTAGACCGGACCCTGCTTCAGGGCTTGGGCCGCGTCGGAGATGCCCGTGGCCTTGGCGCCCACGCCAGGAGCCAGGGCCAGCAGCAGGAAGAGCGTCAGCCCGGCGAGGGCAGACAGGAAGGAAAACGGCCTGGTCCTCATAGCATCGAAGCTACCCGAACGGCCCGAAATGGGACATAGTTCCTGGTCGGGAACCCGGCCCCGAGCATGCCGCTGCGGTGCGGACCTCCGTCCGGACTACCACCTCCGTCCGCAGCCCACCCGCTCGTCCGCCCCCGGCGCGCGCGGGCACGGCGCCCGGCAGGACCGCGCGGGAGCCGCCAACCAGAAGTGGCGGCTCCAGAACTGAGACGCCGGGGGTCCGGGCCGGCGGGGCCTACTCCGCCGGCTCGACCCCCGCCCGCAGCAGTCCGTAGGTGTACGCGTCCTCCAGCGCCTGCCACGACGCCGCGATCACGTTGTCCGCGACGCCGACCGTCGACCAGTCGCCGCTGCCGTCGCTCGTCGTGATCAGCACGCGGGTGGTGGACTCGGTGCCGTGGCGGCCTTCGAGGATTCGGACCTTGTAGTCGACCAGCTCCAGCTTCGCGAGCTGCGGATAGATCCGCTCCAGGCCCACCCGCATCGCCAGGTCGAGGGCGTGGACCGGGCCGTTGCCCTCGGCGGTCGCGACGATCCGCTCGCCCTTTGCCCACAGCTTCACCGTGGCCTCGTTGGCATGGGTTCCGTCGGGACGGTCCTCGACGATCGCGCGCCACGACTCGGTACGGAAGTACGTACGCGGCCGGCCCACTTCCTCCCCACGCAGCTCCTGCCGCAGCAGCAGCTCGAACGACGCGTCGGCGGCCTCGTACGTGTAGCCCCTGAGCTCGCGCTCCTTGACCCGCTCGACGACACGGCCGACGAGCTCACGGTCGCCGCCCAGGTCGACACCGAGCTCCTTGCCCTTGAGTTCGATGGAGGCGCGGCCCGCCATGTCGGAGACGAGCATCCGCATGGTGTTGCCGACCTGCTCGGGGTCGATGTGCTGGTACAGGTCCGGGTCGACCTTGATCGCGGAGGCGTGGAGTCCGGCCTTGTGGGCGAAGGCGGAAACACCCACGTACGGCTGATGGGTGGAGGGCGTGAGGTTGACGACCTCGGCGATGGCGTGCGAGATCCGGGTCATCTCCTGGAGGGCGCCCGCGGGCAGCACCTTCCTGCCGTACTTCAGCTCCAGCGCGGCGACGACCGGGAACAGGTTGGCGTTGCCGACACGCTCGCCGTAGCCGTTGGCGGTGCACTGGACATGCGTGGCGCCCGCGTCGACGGCGGCGAGGGTGTTGGCGACGGCGCAGCCCGTGTCGTCCTGGGCGTGGATGCCGAGGCGGGCGCCGGTGTCGGCGAGCACGGTGGCGACGACGGCCTGGACCTGGGCCGGCAGCATGCCGCCGTTGGTGTCGCAGAGGATGACGACATCGGCGCCGGCCTCGGAGGCGGCCCGGACGACGGCCTTCGCGTACTCCGGGTTGGCCCGGTATCCGTCGAAGAAGTGCTCGCAGTCGACGAAGACCCTGCGGCCTTGGGAGCGGAGGTAGGAGACGGTGTCGCGGACCATCTCCAGGTTCTCGTCCAGCGTGGTGCGCAGGGCGAGTTCGACATGGCGGTCGTGGGACTTGGCGACCAGCGTGATGACCGGAGCGCCGGAGTCGAGCAGCGCCCTGACCTGCGGGTCCTCGGCAGCCTTGGCGCCGGCCCGGCGGGTGGCACCGAACGCGACGAGCTTGGCGTTCTTGAGCTCGATCTCCTGTCGGGCCCGGGCGAAGAACTCGGTGTCCCGGGGGTTGGCACCGGGCCAGCCGCCCTCGATGAAGCCCACGCCGAACTCGTCCAGGTGCCGCGCGATGGTCAGCTTGTCCGCGACGGTGAGGTTGATGCCTTCGCGCTGGGCGCCGTCGCGCAGCGTGGTGTCGAAGACGTGGAAGCCGTCGTCGGTGCCGTACCTGTCGGTGTCCGTGGCCTCGGTGGTCATGGCTGTGGTGACTCCTGTCGGATGAGTGGCTCCGGAATGTCTGGATCCACTTGCCCCCATCTTCGCGCGCCTCGCGTCCGGCCGGGGTGGGGCCGTAAAACGAAAAAACCCCTCGCGGGTGCGAGAGGTCTGCGCGCGGGTCTGGGGCACGGTGCCGCTGTCGTGGGGTTTGCCGTCCACGGGTCAGCGGTCACTGCGGACCGGCGCGCCGCTGCCGATAATCATGGCGAATGCGAGCACAGAGGCAGTGTGCCACATGCGTACGTCCGCATGGACATCGGTCTCACCATGCGGGCGCGCTGCGCCGGCTGCCGGAGCCGGCCGGCCGCGGACCGCCTCTGCACCCGATCGGCCTCTGTACCCGATCGGCGGGCGGAGAGCACCGGTGTCCGGTGGTAGGGGAACTGTGTGAGTTCACAGCCCCCTTCAGGACCGCCGTCCGGCCCCCTGTCGTCACCCGGGTCCGGCCAGGGCCCCGAACGCCCTCAGCCGTTCACGGGCCAAGGCCCGTCCCGCAAGCGCCCCAGCCGGAATCAAGTGCTGATCATCAGTGGGGCGGCATTGGCGCTGGCACTCGCGGTCGTGCTGATCGTGGTGCTGCAGGGCGGTGGCGGCAAGGGTGGCAAGGGCGGCGACGGGAGTGCTTCTCCTTCGCCCTCGCCCGCCGATACGGCGACCGATGTGGCGGCGGCCCACGCCGTCGCGACGAAGGTGGCGCTGACCCCCGCGGACTGGGCACCCGGTTATGTGCAGGGCGATCCCTACGAAACCGACCCCTCGCCCGAAGCCGTGGTGCTGCCGACCTGCGAGTACTCCAGCCGCTTCAGTCGGGGCGGCACGCTGGCCGCCCTGCTGCGCAACGTCCAGAACCCGACGACCGGGTTCACCGGATCGTCCGAGGTGAGGGTGTACAACCGCGCCGCCACAGCAGAGCAGTACCTGGGTGACGTGCGGGACGAGATCCACCGCTGTCCGAGCCAGCACAGCGGAAAGGCCCGTTGGAACAACGTGCGCGAGGCGATCCCTCCGAACGTGCCCGGCCTCGACGAGCTGGTGTCCGAGGAGGGACGACAGGTCGTCGCCGACGACGGAACGAAGGTGAACTTCGTGTACGTCCTCCTCACAGGGCGGACGGGCGACACCATTCTGGCTTCCTACGTGATCGGGGAGGCGGCGCAGGAGGCGCAGATCCGCACGACCGCGACGGATGCCCTCAAGAAGATGCAACAGCGCCTCAAGACGCAGTCGGGAGCGATCGCCACCCGGTGACCGCTGTGCACGGCGCACGGCGGTCACCGGCCGCGGGTGCCCTCGTCGGGGGCACCCGGCCGGGACCTTCACCGGCCCGTACTCCCCCGCGGGCGTACGTGCGTGCGTCGCACTCGGGCGCCGCTACAGGAGCGCGTCCTCGATGAACTCCCGTACATGGGCCAGGACCTGGGCGCGGCTCGTGCCGGGTATGCCGACCGCCACATGGACGCTGAAGCCGTCCAGGAGCGCACGCAGCCGGGCCGCGAAACGGTCCGGGTCGACGGCGCGGAACTCGCCGCGCGAGATGCCCGCGGCGAGCAGCGCGACCAGGTCACGGTGCCAGGCCCCCTCGATCGCGGCCTGCCGGGCGCGGGCGTCGTCGTCCGCGTTCTGCGAGCGGTTCCAGACCTCCAGCCAGAGCGTCCAGTGCGGGTCGCGGGGGCCGTCGGGCACGTAGAGGTCGACGTACGCGTCGAGGCATTCGCGGGCCGGCGCCTGGCGGGACAGCAGCGCGCTGCGTTCGGTGCCGAGGCGGCCCTCGCTCCACTCCAGGGTCTGCAGCAGCAGCTCGTCCTTGGTGCGGAAGTAGTAGAGCAGGTGGCCGCTGCTCATCCCGACCTCACGGCCCAGCCCGGCCATGGTGAGCCCGTCGAGCCCGCGCTCGGCGATGGTGGCCATGGCAGCGGCGAGGAGCTCCTCACGGGGCGGGGCGGTGTTGCGGCGGCGGGGGGTGGATGCGGTCACCCGTACGTTGTACCCGATCCGGGTGCCGCCCTGCGGGCGGGCCGCGACGAGCCCGGGACCGTCCGGTTGGCCCGGGTGTCCGTCCTCGAACGCCGGTCGGGCTCCGAAAGGAGCCTCGCCGGCGTTCGAGGCGCGGTGGTCCGGGGGCAGAGACCCCGGACCACCGCCGCAGGCGCCGCCACGGCCCCGGGGCTGCGCCTGCGCAAGGGCCGTCAGACCTTCGGCTGCTGCTGCGTGATGCAGTGGACACCGCCCCCGCCGGCGAAGATCGCGCGCGCGTCCACCAGCGTCACCGTGCGCTCCGGGAAGAGGCGCCGGAAGATGCCGGCCGCGATCTCGTCGTTCGGGTCGTCGAACGCGCACAGCACCACACCGCCGTTGCACAGGTAGTGGTTGATGTACGAGTAGTCGACCCAGTCGCCCTCCTCGTCCTTGAGGACGGTCGGGGCCGGGACCTCGACGACCTCCAGGGCGCGGCCGCGGGCGTCGGTCCGGCCGCGGAGGAGGTCCACGTACATCCGCGAGCGCTCGTAGTCGGGGTGGGCCGGGTCCTGCTGGCTGTGGACGACCACGACGCCCGGCCCGGCGAAGGCGGCGACGATGTCGACATGGCCCTGGGTGCCGTACATGCCGTAGTCGCCGCTCAGGCCGTGCGGCAGCCAGATCGCCTTCTCGGTGCCGAGCTTGGCGTGGATCTCGGCCTCGACCTGCTCACGGGTCCAGTCGGGGTTGCGGCCCGCACCCAGCTGGACGGTGTCGGTCAGCAGGACGGTGCCCTCGCCGTCGACGTGGATCGCGCCGCCCTCGTTGACCAGACCCGAGGAGTGGACGGGGACGTCCACGAGGTCCGCGACATGGCGGGCGATCTTGGAGTCGTGCTCCCAGCGCGCCCAGTCCTGGCCGCCCCAGCCGTTGAAGACCCAGTCGACGGCCGCGAGGCCGCCCTGGCCGTCGGTGACGAAGGTGGGGCCGATGTCACGCATCCACCCGTCGTCGAGCTCCTGCTCCACGATGACGATGTCGTCGCCGAGCAGTTCACGGGCGTCCCTGCTCTGGCCCGGGCCGACGACCATGGTGACCGGCTCGAAGCGGCGTACGGCGCGGGCGACGCCGGCCCAGGCCGCGCGGGCCTCGGCGAGCTCCTCGTCGTTGGTGAAGGTCGGGTTGGGGCCGGGCCAGGCCATCCAGGTGCGCTCGTGGGGGGCCCACTCGGGCGGCATACGGAACGTCATCGCAGGTCCTTGGGTAGGGAGATCAGAGGAAGTAGAGGCGGTTCAGGGACATGGACTCGACCGGGTTCGAGCGGAGCGGATCGCCGTCGAGGGTGACCAGTCCGCTGTGCGCGTCCACGGACACGCTGCCCACCCGGGAGTTGAGGAGCAGGTCCTTGGGGCCGATGCCCCGGGTGCCGCGCACGCCGACCCGGCGGCGCCGCGTGGGCATCTTGTCGTTGCCGAGAGCCGCGGCGGCCTGGGACACGAACGCCACGGAGATGTCAGCGGGGGTCGAGCCGTGGGCGCCGATCTGCGGGCCCAGGACGAGGGGTTCGCAGGTGTCGGTCGCCGCGTTCGGGTCGCCGGTGACTCCGTACGCCGGGAAGCCGGCCTTCAGCACGAGCTGCGGCTTCGCGCCGAAGAACTGCGGCTTCCACAGCACGATGTCGGCGAGCTTGCCGTTCTCGATGGAGCCGATCTCGTGGGCGAGACCATGGGCGATCGCGGGGTTGAGGGTCAGCTTGGCCATGTAGCGCAGCACACGCGCGTTGTCGTCGTGCGCGCCGTCGCCCTCCATGGGGCCCAGCTCGGCCTTCATCTTCCCGGCCATGGCGAAGGTGCGGCGCACGGTCTCACCGGCGCGGCCCATGCCCTGGGCGTCGGAGGAGGTGATGCCGATCGCGCCCAGGTCGTGCAGCACGTCCTCGGCGCCCATCGTGCCGGCGCGGATGCGGTCCCGGGCCATGGCGGCGTCGCCGGGCAGATCGGTCTTGAGGTCGTGGACGGAGACGATCATTCCGTAGTGTTCGGCGACGGCGTCCCGGCCGAAGGGCAGCGTCGGGTTGGTGGACGAGCCGATGACGTTCGGCACGCCCGCCATCTTGAGCACGTTCGGTACGTGTCCGCCGCCGCAGCCTTCGATGTGGAAGGCGTGGATCGTGCGGCCGTCGAGGACCTTCAGGGTGTCCTCGACCGACAGGCACTCGTTGAGGCCGTCGCTGTGCAGCGCGACCTGGACGTCGTACTCCTCGGCGACCCGCAGCGCGGTGTCGAGGGCGCGGGTGTGCGCACCCATGTCCTCGTGGACCTTGAAGCCGGAGGCGCCGCCCTCGGCGAGCGCCTCGACGAGCGGGGCGTCGCCGGAGGACGAGCCACGGGCCAGGAAGCCGATGTTGACGGGCCAGGCGTCGAAGGCGTTGAAGGCATGCTTGAGGGCCCATGGCGAGTTGACGCCAACCCCCCAGACAGGGCCGAACTCCTGCCCGATGATCGTCGTGACGCCCGATGCGAGGGAGGCTTCCATGATGCGGGGGGACAGAAGGTGGACGTGTGTGTCCACGGCGCCGGCGGTGGCGATGAGGCCCTCGCCGGAGACGATCGACGTGCCGGTGCCGACGACGACGTCCACACCGTCGAGGGTGTCCGGGTTCCCCGCGCGCCCGATTCCGGCGATACGGCCCTCGCGAATACCGACGGACACCTTGCGGATGCCCTGAACGGCGTCGATGACCAGGACGTTGCTGATCACGACGTCGCAGGTCTCGCGGACGGCGGAGGCCTTGAGGTGCAGTCCGTCGCGGGCGGTCTTGCCGAAGCCGGCGAGGAACTCGTCGCCGGGCTTCTGCGAGTCGGACTCGACGCGGACGACGAGGCCGGAGTCGCCGAGGACGACACGGTCCCCGGCGCGCGGGCCGTGAACGCTCGCGTACTCGTGCGGATCGATGCCGGTCACTGGTCCTCCTCCGTAGGCGTACGTCCGTGGTCCGTAGGCGCCTGGCCGTCGTCCGTAGGCATCTGGTCCTGACCCGGGACTGCGCGGGCCCCTTCAGCGGCTTCAGCGGCTTCAGCGGCTTCAGCGGCGGCACCGAGGTAGCCGCAGGCAGCGGCCCTGCGCAGCGCCTCCGACCTGGCGCCCGGGGCGTCGAGCGGGCCGTCGACCAGGCCCGCGAAACCGATGGCGACGCGGTCGCCGCCGATGGGCACGAGGCCCACCTCCGCCTCGCCGCCCGGGTCGAAGCGGACGGACGAGCCGGCCGGCACGCACAGGCGCATGCCGTAGGCCGCTGCCCGGTCGAAGTCGAGACGAGGGTTGGCCTCGAAGAAGTGGAAGTGGGAGGTGACGCTGACGGGCACGGCCGCGGTGTTGCGCACGGTCAGGCGCAGTGCGGGCTCGGGCTCGGGGTCCGCGGGTCCGGGCAGTACGGCACCGGGCGCCTGGTCCCCGAGGCCGCCGCCCCCGATGGGGTCGGAGACCACGGCGAGCCGGGATCCGTCGTCGAAGACGGCCTCGACATGGACCTCGGTGACCACGTCGGCGACGCCGGGAAGGACGTCGTCGGGGCCGAGGACGGCGCGGGCCGCTGCGATGGCCTCGGCGAGCCTGCGCCCGTCCCGGGCCGCTTCGCAGACGGTGTCGGCGATCAGCGCGGTCGCCTCGGGGACATTGAGCCTGAGCCCGCGGGCGCGCCGCGCCCGGGCCAGCTCGGCCGCGCCGAACAGCAGCAGCCGGTCCCGCTCGGTCGGGGTCAGTCGCACGTCACCATGCCTCCCTTTACGTACACCGCGGCCTCCCGATGGGTGCACCGCGCCGGAATCTCTGAATCCGATTCCAGATGTTTGAACGACACTCTAACGCTCACTTTCCCTTGCTGGAAGCATTGACGACAGCCAGAAGCTGGGTTCACATAGAGCAGCACTCAAATTGCCGGCGGCGTAACAGGGAGAGCCCGATGCCGATTGAACAGCGCGGAGTCGACACCATCCCCGAAGCGGAACGGACCAGCGGTCCACGCGACCTCTTGGCGATCCTGCTCGGCTCAAACCTCTGCCTCGGCGTGATCGTCTTCGGCTGGCTGCCGGTCTCCTTCGGCCTCGGCCTGTGGGGCGCGGTCACCTCGGTCGTCGCCGGCACCATCGCCGGTGTGATCGTGACGGCACCGCTCGCGCTCGTCTCGTTGCGCACGGCGACCAATCTCTCCACGTCCAGCGGAGCCTTCTTCGGCGTACGCGGACGACTCGTCGGCTCGATCGTCGGCCTCCTGCTGTCGCTCGGCTACACGGCGCTGACCCTGTGGATCGGCGGCGACGTGATGGTCGGCACGCTCGCCCGGATCATCGGCCTGCCGACCGGCGACGCGACCCATGCACTGGTCTACGCCCTGCTGGCCGCCGTCACCGTGATCGGCGCGGTCTTCGGGTACCGGCTGCTGCTGCGCATGAGCAAGGTCCTGGCCCTCGGGATGATCGTGCTGCTCGCGACAGGCCTGGTGGCGTACGCTCCCGACTTCACCACCGCCGCGCCGTCCGACGCCCCGTATCCGCTGGGCTCCTTCTGGCCCACGTGGGCGCTCTCCGCCGTGGCCGCGGGGCTGAGCGGACCGATCGCCTTCATCACCCTGCTCGGTGACTACACCCGCTACATCTCGCCGCAGCGGCACAACCCGCGCGCGGTGCTGAAGGCCACCTGTCTGGGCCTGTTCGCCGGACTGCTCATCCCCCAGCTGTTCGGCACCTTCACCGCGCTCGCCGCCCGTGCCTCGGTCGACTACGCAGGGCCGCTGGTCGACGCGTCCCCCACCTGGTACCTGATACCGCTGCTGCTCGCCGCCGCGGCCGGCTCGGTCGGCAACGCCGGACTGATGCTCTACTCGATGGGCCTGGACCTCGACGCGATCGTGCCCAGGGCCAGCCGGACCGTGGCCACCGTGATCGTCGCGGTCGTGGCCACCGCCTTCGTCTTCCTCGGGCACTTCGCCTGGGACGCCCAGTCGGCGATGACCTCGTTCGTGCTGCTGCTCACCGCGATCGGCACCCCGTGGGCGGTGATCACCCTCATCGGTCATGTGCGGTGTCGCGGCGCGTACGACGCGGAGGCGCTGCAGGTCTACAACCGGCGCGCCCGGGGCGGCATCTACTGGTTCCGGGCGGGCTGGGAGCCGCGCGCCACGGTCGCCTGGGTGCTCGGCGCGGCCGTCGGTCTGGTCTCCGTCTCGACCCCGTTCTACGAAGGCCCGCTGCTCGCCCTGACCGGCGGCGTGGACTGCAGCTTCGTCCTGTCGGGTGTGGTGGGCGGTGTCGTGTACGCCGTACTGACGCCGCGTGGCGCCCGTACGGCCCCCGAGGCCATGGAGACGGTGCAGGCCGCGGCCGGCCGGCAGGAGCCGGAAGCGGCCGTGGTGTCCTGACCCGGCCCGAACACGACGGAACCGCGCGGGTCCCCCGGAAAGGGATCCCGCGCGGTTCCGCGTGGTGCGTATCTGCGTGGTGCTTGCCCGCGTGCTGCGTATCCGGGCCCGGGGTCAGCCGAGCTCGTGCATCCAGCCGTGGGGGTCCTCGGCGACGCCGGTCTGGATGTCCAGCAGCGACTTCCGCAGCTCCATCGTGACCTTGCCGGGCTCGCCGTTCGCCTGCGTCCATTCGCCTGCGGCGGACTTGACCGTGCCGACGGGGGTGATGACGGCGGCGGTGCCGCAGGCGAAGACCTCGGTGAGCGTGCCGTTCTCGGTGTCACGCTTCCACTGGTCGGTGGTGATCCGGCCCTCCTCGGCCTCGTAGCCGAGGTCGCGGGCGAGCTTGAGCAGCGAGTCGCGGGTGATACCGGCGAGAAGCGAGCCGGTGAGCTCGGGCGTGACGATCCTGTCCCCGTACACGAAGTACAGGTTCATGCCGCCCATTTCCTCCACGGTCTTGTGCTCCAGGGCGTCGAGCCAGACGACCTGGTCGCAGCCCTTGGCAGCCGCCTCGGCCTGCGCCAGGAGGGAGGCGGCGTAGTTGCCGCCGGTCTTGGCGAAGCCGATGCCGCCGGGAACGGCGCGGACGTAGTTCTCGGAGAGCCAGACCGAGACGGGCTTGACGCCACCGGGGAAGTACGGGCCGGCCGGGGACGCGATGACGATGAAGAGGTACTCGTTGGCCGGCCTCACACCGAGACCGACCTCGTTGGCGAACATGAACGGGCGCAGATAGAGCGAGGCCTCGCCGCCGTGCGCCGGGACCCATGCCTTGTCCTGCTGGACCAGGGCGTCACACGCCGCGATGAACGTCTCGACCGGAAGCTCGGGCATGGCGAGGCGGCGGGCGGAGATCTGGAAGCGCTTGGCGTTGGCGTCAGGCCGGAACGTGGCGACCGAGCCGTCGGGCCGACGGTAGGCCTTCAGCCCCTCGAAGATCTCCTGCGCGTAGTGCAGCGTCATGTTGGCCGGGTCGATGGACAGCGGCGCGTACGGAGTGAGCTCCGCGTCGTGCCAGCCCCGCCCCTCCGTCCACTTGATCGTCACCATGTGGTCGGTGAAGTGGCGGCCGAATCCGGGGTTGGCCAGGATCGCCTCGCGCTCCGCATCGGACAGCGGGGTCGAGGAGGGCTTGAGCTCGATCGTGGGCGTCGTCATGTCTGCGTGTCCTTCACCGTGTGTTTGTGACGGACCGCGCTCACATCTGAACGTCTGCACGCCCTGAGTACACCTGTACTAGGACGTCCGAGCTTTCCCGCATGATGCGGCCCCACATCCAATTATCGCAGTGCGTGGGAGCCGGAGCAGAACAGTGTGAATTGCGGCCCATGGCTGATGGTGGCACCCGGGGGCCGCATAGGAGAAGCCGCCGGGCGCGGATGCGACCCGGCGGCTTCGAGGTTTCGAGCCTGGGGGTCCCCCCAGGCCTTTGGGCTCTGGGGGAGGGTCAGCCCGCTACTCGTACGGCGAGCGCGTCGCCGATCACGTCGGTCGTGCGGGCGGTGCCGTCCCGCTCCGCCAGATCGGCGGCGACGGCGTCCTCGATGCGGACGGCCTCGGTCTCGTAGCCGAGGTGGCGCAGGAGGAGGGCGACGGACAGGATCGTGGCCGTCGGGTCGGCCTTGCCCTGGCCCGCGATGTCGGGCGCGGAGCCGTGGACGGGCTCGAACATGGACGGGAACTCGCCCGTCGGGTTGATGTTGCCGGAGGCGGCCAGGCCGATGCCGCCGGTCACGGCAGCGGCGAGGTCGGTGAGGATGTCGCCGAAGAGGTTGTCGGTGACGATGACGTCGAAGCGCTCCGGCTGGGTGACGAAGAAGATCGTCGCGGCGTCGACGTGCAGATAGTCGGTGGTGACCTCGGGGTACTCCTGGCCGACCTTGTCGAAGATGTTCTTCCACATGTGGCCCGCGTAGACGAGGACGTTGTTCTTGTGAACCAGCGTCAGCTTCTTGCGGGGGCGGGAGTTGGCTCGCTCGTAGGCGTCACGGACGACCCGCTCCACGCCGTACGCCGTGTTGACGCTGACCTCGGTAGCGACCTCGGCGGGCGTACCGGTGCGCAGGGAACCGCCGTTGCCCGTGTACGGACCCTCGGTGCCTTCGCGGACGACGACGAAGTCGATGTCGGGGCGGCCGGCAAGGGGGGTCGCGGTGTTGGGGAACAGCTTCGACGGACGCAGGTTCACATAGTGGTCGAAGGCGAACCGAAGCTTCAGCAGCAGCCCGCGCTCCAGGACCCCGGACGGCACCGACGGGTCACCGATCGCGCCGAGCAGGATCGCGTCGTGGTTCTTGAGGGAGTCGAGCTCCGCGTCCGGGAGGGTCTCTCCGGTGCGGTGCCAGCGCTGGGCGCCGAGGTCGTACTCCTTGGTCTCCAGCTTCACATCCTGCGGAAGCACGGCGGAGAGGACCTTGAGGCCCTGGGCCACGACCTCCTGGCCGATGCCGTCACCAGGGATTACTGCGAGATTGATGCTGCGAGACATATTCGCACCGTACTCCCCGTCCCAGCGAATGACACTGATTGTCCACCATGCGGACGCGCTTCGCGCCGGAGAGTCACCGGGGTTCGCACGCAGTTTCGTTGAACTTCGTTCATCCGGAGTCTGGCCCTCGGTCGTAAGTTACTGGCAAGTTACCCCGCATGACCGATGACACCCCACGGGTCGGGATCCCCGATCAGCTCGCGCGTGGCATGAGCATGCCCGAGCAGCACGAGTATCTGCGCGCCCGGCATGCACGCCCGAAGATCTCCCGGCGCGGAGCGCTGACCGGAGGGCTCGCGGGCGGTCTCGCCGCGGCCGGCGGCGGCCTGCTGGCCGGGCGGGCGACCGCAGCCCAGGCCTCCCCGACGCTGGTGACGACGCCTGCCACGGCCACGGTCGACGGCTCACTCGTCGCCCCGTTCGGCCGCCATCTCGCATTCGGGGCCGACCCGAAGACACAGATGCGGATCTCCTGGCAGGTGCCGTTCGCGGTACAGCGGCCGTATCTGCGGGTCGGGCTGGAACCGTGGGAGCTCAGCCGGAAGATCGAGGCGGAGGTGCGTCCGCTGCACACGCCCTCGCTGTCGCGGAAGCTGCCCGCCGTCGACCAGTACTACCTGCACGTGGGGCTCGACGGGCTCAAGCCCGGGACGACGTACTACTACGGGGTCGGCCACGACGGCTTCGACCCGGCGGACGCCTCCCGGATGTCGACGATCGGGTCGTTCCGTACGGCGCCGGCCACGCCCGAGAAATTCGTCTTCACGGCCTTCGGTGACCAGGGCGTGAGTTACGACGCCCTCGCCAACGACCAGTTGATCCTCGGTCAGAACCCTTCGTTCCATCTGCACGCGGGCGACATCTGCTACGCCGACAGCAGCGGGCACGGCAAGGAGTCGGACACGTACGACGCTCGGGTGTGGGACCAGTTCCTCGCCCAGACGGAAAGCGTCGCCTCACGGGTGCCGTGGATGGTGACCACCGGAAACCACGACATGGAGGCGTGGTACTCGCCGAACGGCTACGGCGGCCAGTCCGCGCGCTGGTCGCTCCCCGAGAACGGGCCCGACGCCTCGAACGCCCCCGGAATCTACTCGTTCACGTACGGCAACGTGGGCGTCGTGGCGCTGGACGCGAACGACGTCTCGTACGAGATTCCCGCCAACAAGGGCTACACGGGCGGCGCACAGACGGCCTGGCTGGACAAGCGGCTCGGCGAGCTGCGGGCGCGGCCGGAAATCGACTTCGTGGTCGTCTTCTTCCACCACTGCATGTACTCGACGTCGACGCACGCCTCGGACGGCGGTCCGCGCGACGCATGGCTGCCGCTCTTCACCAAGCACCAGGTGGACCTGGTGATCAACGGACACAACCACGTCTACGAGCGCACGGACGCCATCAAGGGCGGCGAGGTCGGCAGGCCCGTACCCATCGGGGCGACGACCGACCCGACGCGGGACGGCATCGTGTACGTCACGGCGGGCGGCGCGGGTGCGGATCTGTACGGCTTCGGGCTCGGGGTGGAGGACAGCTACGAGGGCAACGTCCATGACCACGACCACATCGTGACGTTCCACTGGACGAAGCTGCGGCTGCCCGACCCGGACACGGTCGAATGGTCGCGTGTCCGGTACACCGGCTTCTCCTTCCTCGCGGTGGAGGCGGAGACGGGTGCGGGCGCGAAGCTGAAGGTCTCCGCGCTCGCCGAGAGCGGCGAGCGCATCGACTACTTCGAGATCAAGCGTTCTGCCTAGGGCCGGTCGGACAGGCCCTAGTGGCTGTGGCCGGTCTCGCCGCCGTTGTCCCTGCGGTCGAGGGCTCGCTGCAGGGCGGCGGCGGCGTTCTTCCGGTCGGACTCGCTCGTGCGGGGCGTGTGCCGGACGCGGCGGGGGAGGGTCGTCTCGGGCATGGTGATCGACTCCTTGAGATCTGGTGCCAGGCGGCGAGGCCGCATGACGTATCTACGAGGGGCCGGAAGGGGCGGGGAGCGGGCCGCAGGGGTTGCCTGCTTGGGGCACCGGCTCACAATCGCCATTCGCTGGATCGAGCGAGACGTTCGGCTACTACAAAGTTAAGGGAGCAGGGCCGCGCTGTCTCCACAATTAGTCGGACTTCCTACTATCTGAGACGCGATCTTGGAGCGGCGCTGGTGGGAGCGCTCTGAGCTCGCGGATCAGCGCGCGTACGGCGAGGGTTCCGGCCTGCTCGGGAGTGGTGACGTAGCCGACGGAGCGCGTCGGACGGTCCGGTCCGAGATCGGAGATCTCGACGGTGTCCGGTACTCCGATCAGGGACAGCTGCGGCATGACCGCCATGCCGAAGCCCCTGCTCACCATCGAGAGCACCGCTCCGTCGTCCTCGGTACGGACCGTGGCGGGCGGCAGCCATTCCTGGCGCTTCCACCAGTCGCGCGTGTACGAGGTGCAGTTCTCCGTCCAGTCGACGAGCGGCAGTGAACGCGGCGACGCATGCCCGGCCGGGTGCACCAGGAAGTACCCCTCCTCGACCAGCACTCCTCCGATCAGTTCCGGCGGCACCGGCGAACTCGTCCCGATCGTCGCGATGGCCAGATCCGCCCGCCCGTCCAGGACCTCGCCCGCGGTGCCGCGCCCCACTTCCCGGACGATGCGCACTTCCGGCACGATCTCCGGATGCCGCTCGGCGAGCTTCTTCAGGGCCTGCGGCAGCAGATTGAGCGCGGCGCTGCGGAAGGCCGCGATGCGCAGCGGCCCGCGTACCGTGCCGGTCGCCGCCCCGCGTGCCTCCGTGCCCAGCACGGCGAGCAGCCGCAGGATGCGCCGGGCGTGGGCGACGGCCCGCGCTCCGGCGGCGGTGGGAGTCGCGCCCTTGCGGCCCCGCTCGAAGAGGACGGCCCCGACCTTGCTCTCGCTGACGCGCACCGAATGCGAGACGGCGGACTGGGTCATGCCGAGGGAGGCGGCCGCGGCCGAGAAGCCACCCTCGCGCTCCACGGCGACGATGACGCGTAGTTCGCCGACTTCAAGGTCCGCCATCGGGGCTCCTACCTGGTTGTATGAGGGCCGCTCATGGATACGGCCATTCCATCGACCGAACCCTCTGCCCGGCCTTCGCATTCCTCCGTACGGTCCTGCGCATGACGACTCGTACCTCCCTCACCGTCCAGCAGACTGCGCGTCCCCACGGCTTTCCTTCATCGGATCAGTTCGCCTTCGTCGAGGGCCCCGTTCCGGCTCCCGCGCCCGGCACCGCCCTGGTCGAGAACCTGCTCTGGTCCGTGGACCCCTATCACCGCGGCGCGATGGACAGCGACGAGCTGTGGACGCTCGGCTCCCCCATGGAGGGCCGCACCATCGGCCGCGTCATCGGCTCCCGCGACCCCCGCTTCAAGGACGGCGACCTGGTCTTCCACCGGCACGGCTGGCGCACGCACGCGCTGGTGACGCCCGGCGAGTACGGGACGCGGAAGATCCGTACGTACGCGGGCGTCCCGCTCACCGCCCATCTCAGCATCCTCGGCGGCACCGGCCTGACCGCCTACGCCGCCCTCACGCGGACGCTGCGGCTCCAGGCGGGCGAGGACCTCTTCGTCTCGTCCGCCGCGGGCGGCGTGGGCACGGCGGCCGGCCGCATCGCCCGGCTGCTCGGCGCGGACCGGATCGTCGGCAGCGCGGGATCCCCGGCCAAGGTTGCGTATCTGACCGAACACGTCGGCTACGACGCGGCCTTCGACTACCACGACGGGGCGGTTGAGCAGCTGCTGGCGAAGGCGGCGCCCGACGGCATCGACGCCTACGTCGACAACGTGGGCGGTGACCATCTGGCGGCCGCGATCGCGGCGCTGCGCGATTTCGGGCGGATCGCCTGGGTCGGCGCGGTGGCCCAGTACAACAGCGCCGAGCCCCCGGCCGCGCCGCGCAACCTGTTCGAGATCAACCACAAGAGTCTGCGGCTGGAAGGAGTTCTGGTCCGCAACCACACCGATCTGCAGGAGGAGTTCGAGGACTTCCTCGTACCGCACCTGCAGAGCGGGCGGGTCGGGCAGGACGTGACGGTGGTGGACGGCTTCGAGCGGATCGTGGAGGCGTTCCTCGGAATGCTGCGCGGCGAGAACGTGGGAAAGATGCTGGTGGCCCGGGCGGACGTGCAGACGGCACTTTGAACGACCTGACGGTGCCGGTCGGAGCCCGTCGCCTTCGCGCCGGCGGAGAGCAGCACCCGCACCGGACCGCCCGCGCCTCGCCGGCAACGCACGCACACCGGATCGCTTCACTCGTCGACGACTTCCTGAGCCGGAAACGCAGCGGCCAGGACACAGCGCAACCCCGGGCCTGAAGGGCCGGGGGCACCGCTGACGTCCAACGTGTGTCTAGGCCGTGGCCTCGTCGAGCTTCCTGGCGACCCGGCCCACCCAGTCGGTGAACTCCTCCCGGTGGTGCGCCTCGCCCCCGCACAACGCCGCGACCTGCGGATCCGTGATCCTGTTCGGTCCGGACACGGCCAGCAGACGGCCCATCTCCTTCATCACGGTGGCCAGCCGCTGCGCGTCGAGGTGGTCGATCACGTCGACCCCGTGGCCCGCACCGAGAGTCGTGGAACCAGGCATGTCATCCCTCCTCGCCGGTCTCCCTCACCCAGCCCCCTCCCAGCAGCGTAAGCCCGCCGAACGTGAGCCGCCCCCGGCCGGTCTTGGGGGGACCGGCGGGGGGCGGTGTTCACGGGACGGGCCGTGTGGCCCGGGGAGGGCGTCAGCCCATGTGCGGGTAGCCGTACTCGGTCGGCGGAACCAGCGTCTCCTTGATCGCGCGGGTCAGCGTCCAGCGCATCAGGTTCTGCGGGGCGCCCGCCTTGTCGTTCGTGCCGGACGCGCGGCCGCCGCCGAAGGGCTGCTGGCCGACGACGGCGCCGGTCGACTTGTCGTTGATGTAGAAGTTGCCCGCGGCGTAGCGGAGCTTGTCCATCGTGTACGCGGTCGCCGCGCGGTCACCGGAGATGACCGAGCCGGTCAGCGCGTACGCGGACACCGACTCCATCTGCTCCAGCACGGCCTCGTACTGGTCGTCCTCGTACACGTGCACCGCGAGGATCGGGCCGAAGTACTCGGTCGTGAAGACCTCGTTCTCCGGGTCGGTGCACTCGACGACGGTCGGGCGGACGAAGTAGCCGACCGAGTCGTCGTACGTACCGCCGGCGACGATCGTGCAGGTCGCGTCTTCCTTCGCGCGGTCGATCGCGGCCTTGTTCTTGGCGAAGGCGCGCTCGTCGATGACGGCGCCGATGAAGTTCGTCAGGTCGGTGACGTCACCCATCGTGATGCCGTCGACCTCGGCCGCGAACTCCTCCTTGAAGCCCGAGTTCCAGATGGAGGCCGGGATGTACGCACGCGAGGACGCGGAGCACTTCTGGCCCTGGAACTCGAACGAACCGCGGGTCAGCGCGGTCTTGAGGATCGCGCGGTCGGCGCTCGGGTGGGCGACGACGAAGTCCTTGCCGCCCGTCTCGCCGACGATGCGCGGGTAGGAGCGGTACTTCTCGATGTTGTTGCCGACCGTCTTCCACAGGTGCTGGAAGGTCCTGGTCGAACCGGTGAAGTGGATACCGGCCAGGTCGGGGTGGTTCAGCGCCACCTCGGAGACGGCGATGCCGTCGCCCGTGACCAGGTTGATGACGCCCTTGGGCAGGCCCGCCTCCTCCAGGAGCTGCATCAGCAGGACGGCGGAGTGGGTCTGCGTCGGGGACGGCTTCCAGACCACCACGTTGCCCATGAGGGCGGGGGCGGTGGGCAGGTTGCCCGCGATGGCCGTGAAGTTGAACGGCGTGATCGCGTAGACGAAGCCCTCGAGCGGGCGGTGGTCGAGGCGGTTCCACACACCCGGGGAGTTGGCCGGCGGCTGCTCGGCCAGGATCTGGCGGGCGTAGGAGACGTTGAAGCGCCAGAAGTCGACGAGCTCGCACGGGGTGTCGATCTCGGCCTGCTGCGCGGTCTTCGACTGGCCCAGCATGGTGGAGGCGGCCAGCGTCTCGCGCCAGGGACCGGCCAGCAGCTCGGCGGCGCGCAGGATGATCGCGGCGCGGTCGTCGAACGACATCGCGCGCCACGCCGGGGCGGCGGCGAGGGCAGCGTCGATCGCGTCCTGCGCGTCCTGCTGCGTGGCGCCGGCGAAGGTGCCGATGACGGCCCGGTGGTTGTGCGGCTGTACGACGTCCACGCGCTCGCCGCCGCCCATCCGCTTCACACCGTTGATGGTCATCGGGAGGTCGATGGGGTTCTCGGCCAGCTCCTTGAGCTTGGCCTCGAGGCGGGCACGCTCGGCCGAGCCGGGGGCGTAGCCGTGCACCGGCTCATTGACCGGGGCGGGGACCTGGGTCACAGCATCCATGAGTTACCTCTTCCGAGTGAATCCCTTGCTTCAGCCGACAGGAGCTGAAGTGGTGACGTACGTTGAGCCGTGGTCAGGGCTTGACCGTCACGAGCTCGCTGCGGTGAGTAAGTGAGAAGCCCCAATGGGGCGGAGTCACGAGTTCCTTGACTCCTTTCGGGAGATCGGAACTGGGGCCGACTCAGTCGGCCGAAGGGCGGTGGTTGTCACCACCCAGCATGGGTCTGGGTGGTGACAACCACCGCTCGCCAACCAAGTCAGTTCTTGGTGATCATCGACCGGACGCTGTGCTTGCCCGGGGGACGACCCCCGGACCCCCGGCAGAAGCACCGGGGCAGCCGTAGCGCGTCAGCCACGAGTCACCATGCTCCTCAGGAAGAAGAGCAGGTTGGCCGGCTTCTCGGCGAGGCGGCGCATGAAGTAGCCGTACCAGTCGGTTCCGTACGCGGTGTACACGCGCATCCGGTGGCCCTCGGCCGCCAGCCGCACGTGCTCGTCGCTGCGGATGCCGTACAGCATCTGGAACTCGTACTCATCCAGTTTGCGCCCTGCGCGACGGGCGAGCTCCTGGCTGACGGAGATGAGACGCGGGTCGTGGGACCCGATCATCGGGTAACCCTCGCCCTCCATCAGGATCTTCAGGATGCGGACGTACGCCTTGTCGATCTCGGCCTTGTCCTGGATCGCGACCTCGGCGGGCTCCTTGTAGGCGCCCTTCACGATGCGTACGCGGCTGCCGTTCGCGGCCAGGCGGCGGGCGTCGTCCTCGGTGCGGAACAGATACGCCTGGATCACACATCCGGTCTGCGGGAAGTCCTTCCGCAGCTCCTCGTGGATGGCGAACATCGAGTCGAGGGTGGTGTGGTCCTCCGCGTCCAGAGTCACCGTGGTGCCGATCGCTGCGGCGGCCTCGACGACCGGGCGGACATTGGCGAGCGCCAGCTCGTGACCGCCCGCCCGTCGCCCACCACCACCCTCAACCGAGAGCCCTGCGGGCTCGCCCGCCTCGATCTCCAGCGACTGGCCGAACATCGACAGCTTGACCGACATCTCGGCCTTCGTGCCCAGGCCGAGGTCCTTCAGGTGCTCGATCAGCTCCAGATAGGCGTCGCGGGCCGCGGCGGCCTGCTCGCGCGTGGTGATGTCCTCGCCCACCACGTCCAGGGTGACCTCGAGCCCCTTGCCGATGGTGTCCTCGACGATCGGGATGACCTGGTCGACCGTCTCACCGGCGATGAACCGGGCGACGACCTGCTTCGTCCCCGGAGCGGCCGACACGAAACGGCGCATCTTGTCGCTGCGGGACGCGGCGAGGATCACGGGACCCAGCACGGGGCACCTCCACGGAACACGGGTTGAAGGGGGCCGTAACCGAACGATCCGGGAACAGCACGGAGAACCACCGTGAAACCTAAATATCGCTCCGATGCTCGGCCATCGACAGCTGTCACGCATCCGCGACCACCTCTTCAGACATATGTCTGAAGAGGTGCCCGACCAGTGCGAGAATGTCCGCGTGAAGGGCGATTACCAGGAACTGGTGGACGAGATCTCCGGGCTGCTGGGCGCCCCGGCGACGCTGGAGAACCGGGACTTCGGACTGATCGCCTTCGGCGCGCACGACAGCGAGGACGACAGCGCCATGGACCCGGTCCGTACACGCTCGATCCTGACCAGGAAGTCCACGCCCGCGGTACGCACCTGGTTCGAGGGTTTCGGCATCGCCCGGGCGACCGGCCCGGTGCGGATCCCGGCGGCCCCGGAGGCCGGAGTCTTCCGCGACCGCATCTGCCTTCCGGTCCGCCATCGCGGGGTCGTCCTCGGATACGTATGGCTGCTCGACGCCGACCCGGGTCCCACGCACGCCCAGCTGACCGCGGCCATGGAGGTGGCCGGGCGGATCGGCGGCCTGCTCGCGGACGAGGAGCGCGCGGGCACGGATCTGTCACGGGAGTTCCGCGCGGTGCTCACGGCCGAGCGGGGCTGGCAGTACGACATGGCTCTCGCGGCCCTGCGGACGGCCCTGGGCCCGGCGGCGGACGGGCTGCACGCGGCGGTGTGCGTGGCCCCCTGGCCGTCCGGTGACGCTCCCTCCGCGCGCACGGTCCCCGGGGCGTCGGCGCTGTGCACGCTCCCGTGGACGGGTAACGCGCCGGGCGGGCGTGGCACGGGGAAGGCGGCCGGTACCGGCGCCTCGGACACCGCTCCCCGCGAGGACGCCCCGGACACCGGAGCGCACGCGCTCGCCGTGCTCGTACGGCTCCGGTCGGCCGACGCCCTCGGCCCCGCGCATTCCGCGGCGACACGGCTCGGCGGCGCCGCGGCCGGTGTCGCACTCCCCCGCCGCGGCATCGGCGAGCTCGACGTCTCCTGGCGGGAGGCCACGGCCGCCGCGCGCGCCGCCCTGGCCGAGCCCCGGCTCGGCACGGTGGCCGACTGGTCCTCGATCGGCCCGTACCGGCTGCTGACGTCGCTCGCTCCGGCGCCCTCCCCCGACCCCGCGGCCGCTCCCCTGCTCGCCCCCGCACATGCCGAACTGGCCCGTACCGCGGAGGTGTTCCTGGACTGTGCGGGCCAGGCGGGGCGCGCGGCGTCGGCCCTGGGCATCCACCGTCAGACGCTCTACTACCGGCTGTCCCGCGTCGAGCAGCTGACCGGACTCGACCTGGACGAGGGTGAGGACCGCCTGCTGCTGCACATAGCGCTCAAGGCAGCCCGGCTGTGACCCACCAAGCGGCCACCTCATGGGGCCGTGACCTGCAGAAACGCTCCTTCCGGCAGGTCTCGCACCCCTTCGGGTGAATGACGCATGGCACCGATCGGCGCAGGGCAGCTTGACCGTGCCTTCCCGTCGATCACGAACGGGACCTTCCACCACATCCCGGGAGTCCTCATGCTCCGCAGGCTCGCCATGTCCGCCGCCGTGCTCACCGCCCTCGCCCCCGCCCTCCTGCCCACCCCGGCGGCCGGCGCCGCGCAGTCGGGGTCCGCCACCGGGCGGGGCCCCGGACAGGTGTGCTTCTGGACCGGCACCGGGCAGCACGGAGACGGATGGTGCTACGGCCCACCGGGCTACGCCGACGTCCCCGAGTTCCTCCACGACCGGGCCGCCTCGTTCCGCTCGGACGTGAACCGCGATCTGTACGCGATCGACTGGGGCCGTGACGCCTGTTACCACCGGCTGATCCGGGCGTACGACTTCAGCGACAACTGGTCCTGGGGCTCCCGTATCGACGGGGTCGCCGACACCCCCATGGGCTGCGAGGTCAGCTGAGCGTGCGCGCTCTCCACGCGGCGTGCGTCCTTGTCGCGGCGCTCGTCCTGTCGGGCTGTGCCGCGGCGCCCACGGGACGCGCGCTGCCCACGACCGAGCGATCCAGGGACAACCTCATCCGATCCGCCGAGCAGGCGCTGGTCACCCGGTGTCTCGCGAGCCAGGGGCTCACCACCGCGCCCGAGCCGGCCACCCCCGCCGAGAACAGACGGCTCCAGGCCGCCCTCTTCGGCAGCGGGCCCAGTGAACTGTCCCTGACCCTTCCCACCGGCTACACCGTCACCGCTCACACCGACGGCTGCCTCGCCTCGGCCCAGCGCACCCTCTACGGCGACCAGCGCCGCTGGTTCCGGGCCCAGGTGACCGTCAACAACCTGCGCGCGGAGGCCGGGGCCCGGATGCGGACGGATCCCGCCCACCGCACCGTTTTCGCGCGGTACACCCGTTGCCTGTCCGGCCGTTCGCCTCGGCAGCCGGAGCAGGCCGCCGCCAACCGGTGCGCCCGTGAGAGCGGGCTGACCGCCGTCGAGGCCCGGCTCGAACCGGCCCGGCTGGCCGAGGTGCGCGCCCTGCGGCGCGAACAGCTCACCGCATACGCGCAGTTGCGCACCCGCGCACTGCACCGCGCGGCGGAACTCGCCCCCGCGCGACCTCAGGGGAACACGACAGAGAAAGGCACCCTCACTCCATGACTCCGAAGCGCATCCTTGCCTCCGCCGCGACGGCCGTGCTCCTGCTCACCGGCGGGCTCGCCGCGGCCGCGGCCCCGGCCGGTGCCGCCGACTGTCCGAGCGGCCATTTCTGCACCTGGACGGACGTCGACTACGGCGGCCAGCGGGCCAACTGGTCGGGCGACGACCACTGGTGGGAGAGCTGGATCGCCGATGAGGACTCCTCATGGGCGAACCACGGCATCTCCGGGCCAGGCGTCAAGGACCACGTCCAGGTGTACTCAGCAGCCCAACTGGGTGGGCACATGACGATCTGTCTGGCCCCGGGCCAGGAGGTCAACTACAACGCCGCGGCCAATGACGACGGCGACTCCCACACCTGGACGATGGGCTGCTGACCATCGCCACACCCCGCGGCCCTCGCCCGCCATCACGGCCGCAGGGCCGCACCCTGTCGCCGCCTATTCCATGATCGCCTTGAGGCCGTCGGTGAGATCCTTCGCGGACGGAGCCGTCTCGGGGTCCACCATCCACTGGATCATCACGCCCGCCACCAGCGCCTGGTAGAGCAGCCCCGCCGCGCGGGCCTTCTCCGGATCGGCCTCGGGGTCGATCCCGAGGAAGGCCTCCGCAATGCCGAGCCGCCCCTCCCGTTGGGGCTCCTTGACCGCCTCCCGGAGCACCTCGTCGTCGTCGAGCCGGGTGACCACCTCCAGCTGGAGCTTCCAGACCTTGCGGCTCTCGTCGAAGGCCGCGATGACCTTCTCCCAGACGCCCTCGAAGCGTGCGTACGGATCAGCCGACGCGCCACCCCCGCTCTCGGCCCGAGCGGGTCCGACGGCCTCTCCCCACTCCTCCGTCAGCGCCAGAAAGGCCTGCTGGAGCAGAGCGTCCTTGGAGCCGTAGTGGTAGCCGATGGAGGCCAGGTTCGTACCGGAGGCGGCGACGATGTCACGGGCGGTCGTCCGGCCGTACCCCTTCTCCAGCAGGCAGCGCTTGGCGCCTTCGAGCAGATCTTCGCGGTGTCCCATGAAAGCAGCGTACCCGCCCCTTAGACGCTTGTGTAAGACGAGCGTCTAAGGGGCGGGTACGCGAGAGCGGTCCGCGATACCGGATCAGTCGATCAGGTTCACCGAACGGGCCGACGTCGCGCCGATCTCCTCGGCGATCTCGTTCAGCACGGGCTGCGGCACGGTGTCGTCGACCGTGAGCACGACCAGCGCCTCGCCGCCCTCCTCCTGGCGCGAGACCTGCATGCCCGCGATGTTCAGCCCGGCCTCGCCGAGGATCCGGCCGACGGTGCCGACGACGCCCGGACGGTCCTCGTAGCGCGCCACGACCATGTGGTCGGCGAGCGCCAGGTCGATGTCGTAGTCGCCCACGGCCACGATCTTCTGGAGGTGCTTGGGGCCGGCCAGGGTGCCGGAGACCGCGACCTCCTCGCCGTCGGAGAGCGTGCCGCGCACGGTCACCACATTGCGGTGGTCCGGGGACTCCGAGCTGGTGGTCAGACGGACCTCGACGCCGCGCTCCTGCGCGAACAGCGGCGCGTTCACGTACGACACGGTCTCGTCGACCACGTCTTCGAACACGCCCTTCAGCGCGGACAGTTCGAGCACCTTCACGTCGTGCTGGGTGATCTCGCCGTACACCTCGACATCGAGCCGGACCGCGACCTCGCCCGCCAGCGCGGTGAAGATCCGGCCGAGCTTCTCGGCGAGCGGCAGACCCGGGCGCACGTCCTCGGCGATGACACCGCCCTGGACGTTGACCGCGTCCGGCACCAGCTCGCCGGCGAGCGCGAGGCGCACCGACTTGGCGACCGAGATACCGGCCTTCTCCTGGGCCTCGTCCGTGGACGCGCCGAGGTGCGGGGTGCAGACGACCTGGTCGAACTCGAACAGCGGGGAATCCGTGCAGGGCTCCTTCGCGTACACGTCGAGACCCGCGCCCGCGACCCGGCCCTCCTTGAGGGCGCTGGCCAGCGCGCTCTCGTCGACGATGCCGCCACGCGCGGCGTTGACGATGCGGACGGTCGGCTTGACCTTGTGCAGCGCCTCGTCACCGATCAGGCCGAGCGTCTCCGGGGTCTTCGGGAGGTGGACGGTGATGAAGTCCGAGACCTCCAGCAGCTCGTCCAGCGAGAGCAGCTTGACGCCCATCTGCGCGGCTCGCGCGGGCTGGACGTAGGGGTCGTACGCGACGATCTTCATGCCGAAGGCGGACATCCGCTGGGCGACCAGCACACCGATGCGGCCGAGGCCGACGACGCCGAGGATCTTCTCGCTCAGCTCCACGCCCGTGTACTTGGAGCGCTTCCACTCGCCGTTCTTCAGGGCGGTGTTGGCCTGCGGGATGTTCCGCGCGGTGGCGACGAGCAGACCGCAGGCGAGCTCGGCCGCGGTCACGATGTTGGAGGTCGGGGCGTTGACGACCATCACGCCGGCCTTGGTGGCGGCGGAAACGTCCACGTTGTCCAGGCCGACACCGGCGCGGGCGACGACCTTCAGCTTGCGCGCTGCGGCGATCGCCTCGGCGTCGACCTTGGTGGCGGAACGTACGAGGATCGCGTCCACGTCGGTGATGGCGGGGAGAAGCTCGGCGCGATCCGCGCCGTTGCAGTGCCGGATGTCGAAGTCCGGACCGAGCGCGTCCACGGTCGCGGGCGACAGCTCTTCAGCGATGAGTACAACGGGTTTACGGGGCGCAGTGCTCACGTGAGTCCTCACTGGTCCAATGCGGACGGCCGTCCCGACGGCCGCAGGCGGAGGGGCTAGCCGCGTGGAAGACGCACGACGCTGTGGGCCTGAACGCGAATCTGTTGACCACTCTAGTGGTCTTGGAGGGCTGGTTTTCCGCCTTGGCGGAAGGATCACCCGTCCGTGGTTGGACTTGTTGTCCAACGGAGTGCGGCGGGCCCTTCCGGACCCGCCGCACCGAGGCTTACGCCTCCTCGTTGTCGACCCAGCTCATGAGCTTGCGCAGCTCCTTGCCGGTGGTCTCCAGCAGGTGGTTCTCGTCCTGCGTCTTGTACTCGTTGTACTTCTTCAGACCGCCGTGGTACTCGTCCATCCAGTTCTTGGCGAACGTGCCGTCCTGGATCTCGGCGAGGACCTTCTTCATCTCGGCCTTGGTCTGGTCCGTGATGATGCGCGGACCGGTCACGTAGTCGCCCCACTCGGCGGTCTCGGAGACCGACCAGCGCATCTTCTCCAGGCCGCCCTCGTACATGAGGTCCACGATCAGCTTCAGCTCGTGGAGGCACTCGAAGTACGCGATCTCCGGCTGGTAGCCGGCCTCGACCAGGGTCTCGAAGCCCGCCTTGACGAGCGCCGAGGCACCACCGCACAGCACGGCCTGCTCACCGAACAGGTCGGTCTCGGTCTCCTCGGTGAAGGTCGTCTTGATGACACCGGCGCGGGTGCCGCCGATGGCCTTGGCGTACGAGAGCGCCAGCGCGAAGGCACTGCCGGTCGCGTCCTGCTCGACGGCGGCGATGGCCGGAACGCCGCGGCCCTCCTCGTACTGACGGCGGACCAGGTGGCCCGGGCCCTTGGGAGCGACCAGGGCGACGTCGACACCGGCCGGCGGCTTGATGAGGCCGAAGCGGATGTTGAAACCGTGGGCGAAGAACAGCGCGTCGCCGTCCTTCAGGTTGTCCTTGATGGACTCCTCGTACACCTGGGCCTGGATCGGGTCCGGGATGAGGATCATGATGACGTCGGCCTCGGCGGCGGCCTCCGACGGCGTCACCACGCGCAGGCCCTGCTCCTCGGCCTTGGCCTTGGACTTGGACCCCTCGTGCAGACCGACGCGGACGTCCACACCAGAGTCGCGGAGCGACAGCGCGTGGGCGTGGCCCTGGCTGCCGTAGCCGATGACCGCGACCTTGCGGCCCTGGATGATGGACAGGTCGGCGTCGTCGTCGTAGAACAGCTCGGCCACTGGTTTTCTCCTTGTTGACTGGTCTTGCCGGTGTTGCGTCCCACCGTACGGCGGGGAGCGATGAGGGGCTCGGGGGTCTCGGTATCCGGGCGGAAGTGCCGTTACGCGCTGCGGTCGAGGGCGCGCAGGCTGCGGTCCGTGATGGACCGGGCGCCACGCCCTATGGCGATCGTGCCGGACTGGACCAGCTCCTTGATGCCGAACTGCTCCAGCATCTTCAGCATGGCGTCGAGCTTGTCACTCGATCCGGTGGCCTCGATCGTGACGGCCTCGGGCGAGACGTCGACGGTCTTGGCGCGGAACAGCTGGACGATCTCGACGATCTGGGAGCGGGTCTCGTTGTCGGCGCGGACCTTCACCAGGACGAGCTCGCGCTGGATCGCGGCGCTTGGCTCGAGCTCGACGATCTTCAGGACGTTGACCAGCTTGTTGAGCTGCTTGGTCACCTGCTCCAGCGGCAGGTCCTCGACCTGGACCACGATCGTGATGCGGGAGATGTCGGGGTGCTCGGTGACGCCGACGGCGAGCGAGTCGATGTTGAAACCGCGGCGGGAGAACAGAGCGGCGATCCTGGCCAGGATGCCCGGGGTGTTCTCCACCAGGACGGAGAGCGTGTGCTTGGACATGATTCGTTACGTCTCTCTCTACTCTCGCTGCTCGCTCAGTCGTCTTCGTTGTCGCCGAAGTCCGGGCGGACGCCGCGGGCGGCCATGACCTCGTCGTTGGAGGTGCCTGCGGCGACCATCGGCCACACCATGGCGTCCTCGTGGACGATGAAGTCGATGACGACGGGACGGTCGTTGATCGCGTTGGCCTCGGCGATGACCTTGTCCAGGTCGGCCGGGTCCTCGCAGCGCAGGGCGACACAGCCCATGGCCTCGGACAGCTTCACGAAGTCCGGGACGCGGGTGCCCTTGCGGGGCGCCGTGCTCGCGCCGAGCTGGGAGCCGGTCGTGTGGTGGCCGGTCTCGTCGGCGTGCAGGACGGTGCTGGAGTAACGCTCGTTGTAGAACAGGGTCTGCCACTGACGGACCATGCCCAGCGCGCCGTTGTTGATGATCGCGACCTTGATCGGGATGTTGTTCAGCGCGCAGGTGACCAGCTCCTGGTTGGTCATCTGGAAGCAGCCGTCTCCGTCGATCGCCCAGACGGTACGGTCCGGCATTCCGGCCTTGGCTCCCATGGCGGCCGGGACGGCGTAGCCCATGGTCCCGGCGCCGCCGGAGTTCAGCCAGGTGGCCGGCTTCTCGTAGTCGATGAAGTGGGCGGCCCACATCTGGTGCTGGCCGACACCGGCCGCGAAGATCGTGCCCTCCGGGGCGAGCCGGCCGATCCGCTGGATGACCTGCTGCGGGGCGAGGCTGCCGTCGTCCGGCGTCTCGTAGCCGAGCGGGTAGGTCTCGCGCCAGCGGTTGAGGTCGTTCCACCAGGCGGCGTAGTCGCCGGTGTTGCCCTCGTTGTGCTCGGCCTGGACGGCCTGGACCAGATCGGCGATGACCTCGCGGGCGTCACCGACGATCGGGACGTCGGCGGCGCGGTTCTTGCCGATCTCGGCCGGGTCGATGTCGGCGTGGACGATCTTGGCGTACGGGGCGAAGCTGTCCAGCTTTCCGGTGACGCGGTCGTCGAAACGGGCGCCGAGGGCGACGATCAGGTCGGCCTTCTGCAGCGCGGTGACGGCGGTGACCGCACCGTGCATGCCCGGCATTCCCACGTGCAGCGGGTGGCTGTCGGGGAACGCGCCCAGCGCCATCAGGGTGGTGGTGACGGGGGCGCCCGTGAGCTCCGCCAGGACCTTCAGCTCGGCCGTGGCCCCGGCCTTGAGGACACCGCCTCCGACGTACAGGACGGGGCGCTTGGCCTGCGTGATCAGCTTGGCGGCCTCGCGGATCTGCTTGGCGTGCGGCTTGGTCACCGGGCGGTAGCCGGGCAGTTCGGTCTGCGGCGGCCAGCTGAAGGTGGTCTGTGCCTGCAGGGCGTCCTTGGCGATGTCGACCAGGACCGGTCCCGGGCGGCCGGTGGAGGCGATGTGGAAGGCCTCGGCGATCGTCCTCGGGATGTCGTCGGCCTTGGTGACCAGGAAGTTGTGCTTGGTGATCGGCATCGTGATGCCGCAGATGTCCGCCTCCTGGAAGGCGTCCGTGCCGATGGCCTTGCTGGCCACCTGGCCGGTGATCGCGACCAGCGGGACGGAGTCCATGTGGGCGTCGGCGATCGGCGTGACCAGGTTCGTGGCACCCGGCCCGGAGGTGGCCATGCACACGCCGACCTTGCCGGTGGCCTGCGCGTAGCCGGTGGCGGCGTGGCCCGCGCCCTGCTCGTGGCGGACCAGGATGTGACGGACCCGGGAGGAGTCCATCAGCGGGTCGTACGCGGGGAGGATGGCACCGCCCGGGATGCCGAACACGGTCTCGGCCCCGACTTCCTCGAGAGAGCGGATGAGGGACTGCGCGCCCGTGACGTGCTCAACGGTGGCGGAGGTCTGTCCGCCGGTGCGGGCCCGCGGCTGCGGATGGTGGGCCCCGGTGGCCTGCTCGGTCATCGGCATTCTCTTCTCGAAGCTGAGGGTTTTTGCGGGTCTCGAAGCTGGGTGTTTTGCGGGGATTTAGTAAGTACCAGTGCAACAAAAAACCCCTCGTGCCGTGAGGCAAGCGAGGGGAGCGCGCCGGTGCGGTCTGCAGAGCCCGTGCAGGGCCCTGCTTCAGCCGACGCGCTTTCCAAGTACGAGAATTCGGGTGCGCATGGCACTGACCCTCTCCCCGGCGCACTACCACTGTCAAGTGGGTGGGACAGGCGTCTCATTATTTGAGCGCATCGAGGGATGCCCGAACACCTCCGGTGGGGCCGCCTGGCGCCGCCCGGGCAGGGAACGGCCGGAGAGGACCGGCAGCGCGGCTCCGCCGGGCACCGGATACTCGCCACGCACCAGGGCACGGCGCAGCCGGTACTCGTCGATCGGTCCCGAGAACGCCATCCCCTGGCCGTGGGTGCAGCCCATGGCGCGCAGAGCCAGCACCTGCTCGGGCACGTCCACACCGTCCGCCACGGAGTGCATGCCGAGGTCGCAGGCGATACGGAGCAGCCCGCTGGTGATCTTGTGCAGTCTGGCCGACTCGACGACGCCCTCGACCAGGCCGCGGTCGAGTTTCAGTACGTCGACGGGGAGCCGGCGCAGTGCGTTGATCGCGGCGTAGCCGCTGCCGAAGCCGTCCAGGGCGATCCGTACTCCGAGTCGCCGCAGCGCGACGAGGCGCTGCTCCAGCTCGTCGAAGGAGATCCGCGGGTCGCTGTCGGCGAGCTCGATCACCAGGGAACCGGAGGGCAGCCCATGGCGGGTGAGGAGCCCCTCGATGGAGCCGAGCGGCACGGACCGGTCCAGCAGCCGACGGGCGGGGAGCCGGATGGACACGGGCACCTGGTGTCCGAGTCGGCTGCGCTCCGCGGCCTGCTCGACGGCCTCCTCCAGCAGCCAGCGGCCGAGCTCGGCGGTGCGGTCGCTGTCCTCGGCGACCCGCAGGAATTCGGCGGGCGTGAAGAGGATGCCCTGGGCCGATCTCCAGCGGGCCTGCGCGGCGACGGCGCTGATACGGCCGTCGTCGAGGCCGACGACGGGCTGGTGGAGCAGCGCGAACTCACCGTCGTGGAGCGCGGCGCGCAGCCGGCCGGCCAGCTCGCTGCGACGGACGACCTCTGCCTGCATCTGGGGTGCGTACAGCTCGACCCGGTTCTTGCCGCCCGCCTTGGCCCGGTACATGGCCAGGTCGGCGTTGCGCAGCAGCTCGCCCGCAGTGATGCCGGACTCGGCGAAGGCGACGCCGATGGACGCGGCGACCCGCACCTCGTTGCCCCCCACCCGGTACGGCTGGGAGAGCATGAGCCGCAGCCGGTCGGCGATGTCGTGCACCGTGAACTCGCGGGCGGACTGATCGCGGGAGCCGTCGCCGAGGATGAGGGCGGCGAATTCGTCACCGCCCAGCCGGGCCGCGGTGTCACCCGCGCGTACGGACTCCTGGAGACGGCGGGCGGCCTGGATCAGCAGCTCGTCGCCGGCCTGGTGACCGAGGCGGTCGTTCACCCCCTTGAAGCCGTCCAGGTCGATGAAGAGCACGGCCGTGCCCTGGTCGCCGGCGCGGCGGCCGCCGAGGGCCTGGCGTACCCGCTCGGTGAACAGTGCACGGTTGGGCAGGTCGGTGAGCGGGTCGTGCTCGGCGTTGTGCTGCAGCTGGGCCTGGAGGCGCACCCGCTCGGTGACATCCCTGCTGTTGAAGATCAGCCCGCCCTGGTGGCGGTTGACCGTGGACTCGACATTGAGCCACTGGCCGGTACCGGATCTGAAACGGCACTCGATGCGGGTCGTGGGCTCCTCCGAAGGAGGAGCGGCCAGAAACCGGCGCACTTCGTGGACAACGCGCCCCAGATCCTCGGGGTGGATGAGGGATGCCAGCTCGGAGCCGATGAGCTCGTCCGCGTCGCGGCCGTACACACCGGCGGCGGCCGGGCTGACGTAGCGGAGTATGCCTGTGGGCGCGGCGATCATGATGACGTCACTGGAGCCCTGAACCAGGGATCGGAAGTGGTTCTCCTTCTGGGCCAGTTCATGAGTGAGGGCGATGTTGTCGAGCAGCATGATGCCCTGCCTGACGACCAGGGCGAGGACGACCATGCAGCCGGTGAAGACCACCACCCGGTCGACCCGGCGGTCCTCGATGACGTTGTAGAGGATGCCGAGCGTGCAGACGGCTGCCGCCAGATACGGAGTGAGGGCGGCGAGGGAGCCGGCAATGGGGCGGACCGCGGGCCGGGATCCGCGGGGATGCCCGGCGCTCGCCTCCAGTCGGCGCACTCCCCAGGGCGCGTACGCGAGGAGGAGCGAGCCGGCGAACCATCCGGCGTCCAGCAGCTGCCCGGAGTGGTAGTTGTCCCGCAGCAGCGGTGAGGTGAACAGGGCGTCGCACAGCACGGTCAGGGCGAGCGCGGCGATGGCGGTGTTGATCGCCGACCGGTTCAGGTTCGACCGCCGGAAGTGCAGGGCGAGCACCATGCTGACGAGAACGATGTCAAGCAGCGGATAGGCGAGGGACAGTGCCGCCTCGGCCACGCTCTCGCCCTCGAAGTGCGCGGTGTGCGCGAGGGCGAGGCTCCAGGAGAGCGTGAGCAGGGAGCCGCCGATCAGCCAGGCGTCGAGGGCGAGGCAGACCCAGCCGGCCCGGGTGACGGGCCGCTTGGCCAGGACGAGCAGCCCCACGATGGCCGGCGGCGCGAAGCAGAGGAAGAACAGATCGGCGAGGCACGGGCTCGGCACGGCCTGGCCGAGCACCACCTCGTACCAGCCCCAGACCGCGTTTCCGCACGCCGCCATGGCGGACGAGACCGCGAAGAGCATCCAGGCGGGCCGGAAGCGGTTGCCGCGCGCACGTGCGTAGACGAAGCAGGAGACCGCTGCGAGCAGGGCGGCGAGACTGAGCCCGAAATCACCCATGATCAGCGCCAGTTGCTCGGATCCCCAGCCGAAGGCGGCACCGACGGCATAACCGCCGCTGGCGAGACCGAGCAGGACCTTCGGCATCATCCCCGTCCCGGCGCCGTCCTGGACCGACCGGGGCGCGAGGAGCGCTCCCAGGGCGCTCACCGGACCGCTCCTGACAGCGCTTTCAGCCGACTCCGCCTGCGGGGCCGGCTGTGCGGGCTCCCCGGGCTCCGCCCGCGAGGGCCGGGCGCTGTGCCCGGTCTCGCCGGGGCCGCGGGTCCGGGCATCGGAGCGCGCGAGGGTCGTCGGCGGCGCTCCCGCCGCGTCGGATCGTTGGTCCATTGGCCGTGCATCGCCCGTCGCCCCCCTCGAAGTCTGATCGCTCCGCCACGCCGCTCTCGTACACGACGCAGCCCCCAAGTCGGGACGATACACCAGTCTCGTCACTCAGGGACATAGGTTCTCTACTCACAGTGACCGAGAGGGGGATCATCGACACACGATGCATCCGGACGACTCCGCAGAGTGCCCGGCGCGCTCCAGTGTGGCGTCTACTCGGTCGTGAGGACCACGTTTCGCAGCGGCTCTCCTGCCACGTACCGGGTGAGCTGTCCGGCCAGCAGGCGCTTGGCGCGGGGCAGGAAGGCCGAAGTGGAGCCGCCGACGTGAGGACTGATCAGGACGCCCTGGGCGTGCCAGAGCGGGTGGCCGACGGGCAGCGGCTCGGGGTCGGTGACGTCGAGGGCTGCGGTGATCCGGCCGCTCTCGACCTCCGTGAGCAGCGCTTTAGTGTCGACGACCGGTCCGCGCGCGACGTTCACCAGCAGGGCGCCGTCCTTCATCCGGGCCAGGAAATCGGCGTTGGCGAGATGGTGGGTGGCCGGTGTGAGCGGGGTGGAGAGGATCACCACATCGGATTCGGCGAGCAGCGCCGGGAGTTCGGTGAGTGCGTGCACTTCGCCGCGCTCAGTGGTACGTGCGGAGCGCGCGACGCGCGCCACCCGCGCACATTCAAACGGCACGAGCCGGTCCTCGATGGCGGCGCCGATCGAGCCGTACCCGACGATGAGCACGGACTTGTCGGCGAGCGCCGGATAGAAGCCTGACCTCCACTCCTCCTGACGCTGGCCCTCCACGAAGCGGGGAATGCCGCGCAGGGAGGCGAGGATCAGGGCGAGGGTGAGCTCGGCGGTGCTCGCCTCGTGAACTCCCTGGGCGTTGCAGAGGCGTACGCCGGCATGCAGCGAGCCGAGCCCGGGTTCGACGTGGTCGATTCCGGCCGACAGGGTCTGGACGACCCGGACGTTCCTCATGGCGGCCAGCGGCCGTACCGCGACCCCCGTGCCCTTCATGTACGGGACGACGTAGAAGGCGCAGTCGGCGGGGTCGGCCGGATAGTCCTCGTCGCCGTCCCAGAAGCGGTAGCTGAGCCCGGACTCCGCGGCAGCGGGGAGCCCTTCGATCTCGTCTGCCGGAATGGGAAGCCAAACGTCAGAAGTCATGGTCAGGAGGCTATGCGAAGCGCGGCGGGAGGCAGAGGTTAGTTTGGGGAGCGGCACAGGGAGGGGTACGCGCAGGTGGACCGCAGGACAATCGGTGCGGCGGCGCTCGAAGTGGGCGCGATCGGCCTCGGCTGTATGCCGATGAGCTGGGCGTACACCAGCTCGCAGCAGCGCGGTGACCGCTCGTTGCGCACAGTGCACGCGGCGCTCGACACGGGGGTGAATCTGCTCGACACGGCCGACATGTACGGCCCGTTCACCAATGAACTGCTGCTCGGCAGGGTCCTCAAGGAGCGGCGGGGCGAGGCGTTCGTCTCGACGAAGGTCGGACTGCTCGTCGGCGATCAGCACATCGTCGCCAATGGGCGGCCGGGCTATGTGCGGCGGGCGTGCGACGCGTCGCTGCGGCGGCTCGGGATCGATGTCATCGACCTGTACCAGCTCCACCGCGCGGACCCGGAGGTCCCGGTGGAGGAGACCTGGGGCGCGATGGCGGAGCTCGTGTCCGCGGGAAAGGTGCGCGCGCTGGGGCTTTGCGCGGTGGGGGCGCGGGCGTCGCGCAGAGCGGGTGCGGGGGTGTACGACGGAACGATTCGGCAGCTGGAGCGGGTGCAGCAGGTCTTTCCGGTCAGCGCGGTGGAGGCGGAGCTGTCGGTGTGGTCGCCCGAGTCGCTCGACGCGCTGCTGCCGTGGTGCGAAGCGCGTGGCGTGGGTTTCCTGGCGGCGATGCCGCTGGGCAACGGATTCCTCACGGGCACCCTGACCCCCGGGCAGGGCTTCGAGCCCGATGATCTGCGGGCCAGGCACCCGCGGTTCACGGCGGAGATGATGGCGGCGAACCAGCCGGTGGTCGCGGGACTGCGGCGGGTCGCGGAGCGGCACGGTCCCGGTACGACTCCGGCGCAGGTGGCGCTGGCGTGGGTACTGGGGCGCGGACGTCATGTCGTGCCGGTGCCGGGGGCCAAACGGGAGCGGTGGGCCGTGGAGAACGCGGCGGCGGCGCGGCTGGAGCTGACCGTGCGGGACGTCGCCGAGATCGCGGGACTGCCGCCGGCCAGGGGATCCTGGGACTAGGCCGTGTTTGAGAACTCCCGCCTGGCTCGCGACGCCTGGCACGCACTCCCCCGTAGCCCTTCGGGCACGGGAGGTGCCCCCACGCTGCGTTGTCGGAGTCATCCAAGTACGTCCAGTACGAGGATGATCTCCCCCAGAGCTGCGCCTGGGAGGTGTCCCCACCGCCTTGCGATTGCACGCACCGGACGCCGCGAGCCCCGCCCTACGGGCGGACGGCGCTAGTTCTGAAACACGGCCTAGGGCCTGTCCGGAGCGTGTCCGGGATCCCGGGACCGGTCTGCCCGCGAAATCATCTGCGGAGATCGGGAACCTGGAGCGGGGCTGCGGTGTAAGAACTGTAGACGTGCGGCTCGTACGGCTCACGCGACCCGCTCACCCGGCGAAGGGACATGAATCGTGCAACGTCCAGGTGTAACGGCCGTGCTGGCCGCTGCCGCGCTGCTGTTCGTCGCCGGGTGCTCGTCCGGCGGCGGACAGGAGCGGGCGGACGGGCGCCAAGGCGCCCCCTCGGGCCAGGTCAGCCCCTCAGCCCCGGGCAGCGGTACCTCCCCGGCCGCGCCGCCGGCGAAGGGCTCGGTGAAGGTGACGGCCACGCTGACCCAGGACCTGAAGTCTCCCTGGGGCCTGGCCGCCCTGCCCGACGGCGACCTGCTGGTCTCGTCGCGCGACGAGGGCACGATCACGCGCGTCGCCGCCGACAGCGGCAAGAAGACGGAGATAGGCGCGGTGCCGGGCGTCGCCCCGGCCGGTGAGGGGGGCCTGATGGGCCTCGCCGTCTCCCCGTCGTTCGCCTCGGACCACCTGGTGTATGCGTACTTCACGACCGAGTCGGACAACCGCATCGCCCGCATGCTGTACGACGAGAAGAAGCCGGCCGGGCAGCAGCTCGGCGCTCCCGACACCGTCCTGCGGGGCATCCCCAAGGGCCGTATCCACAACGGCGGACGGATCGCCTTCGGCCCGGACAAGATGCTCTACGCGGGCACGGGCGAAACGGGCGACACGGGACTGGCGCAGGACAAGGAATCCTTGGGCGGCAAGATCCTCCGGATGACCCCGGACGGGGAGCCTGTGCACGGGAATCCGTCGGCGGATTCCGTGGTCTATTCGTACGGCCACCGCAATGTGCAGGGCCTCGCCTGGGACTCCGAAAAGCGGCTGTGGGCCGCCGAGTTCGGGCAGCACACCTGGGACGAGCTGAATCTCATCGAACCCGGCAAGAACTACGGCTGGCCCGAGGTGGAGGGCAAGGGCGGCAGGCCCGGCTTTGTGGACCCGGTGGCTCAGTGGCGGACGGACGAGGCGTCTCCGAGCGGGATCGCCTACGCCAAGGGCTCGATATGGATGGCGGGCCTGAGGGGCGAGCGCCTGTGGCGGATTCCGCTGGCCGGTGCGGAACCTTCCGCGGATCCCCAGGCGTTCCTCGAAGGACAGTACGGCAGGCTGCGTACGGTCCTGCCGGTCGGCGGGGCGGGCGGCGGCTCGGCCGTCTGGCTGGTCACCAGCGAGACGGACACCAGAGGCACACCTGAGCCGGGGGACGACAGGATCCTGCGGCTGGAGGTGAAGTGAGAGGTGAGCGGCTTGTGTTCAATCTGATCGAGGAGCTCTTCGCGCCCGGCCGCAAGCACACCGAGGACGAGAGGAACCGGCTGCAGCTGACGCGGGTGGACGTCGGCGACGGCGATCCGGCGCACGGCGAGATAGACCTGTCTTCCGGGAAGGTCGTCATACGCACGCCTCGCGAGGACCCGCAGGCCTGAGGCGTCAGCACCTGCCCCTGCGGGCGCCCGCAGGGGCAGGGGGTGGTCAGGCGGTCGCCGGGAAGAGCTGGAGACGGTGGGCCAGCGCGGCGGCCTCGCCGCGGCCTGCGACGCCGAGCTTCGCCAGGATGTTGGAGACGTGGACGCTCGCGGTCTTGGGTGAGATGTAGAGCTCCTCGGCGATCTGGCGGTTGGTGCGGCCGGCGGCGACCAGGCGCAGGACGTCCTGCTCCCGCGGGGTCAGTCCAAGGTCCTCGGCGGGGGCGGGGACGGGTTCGGGCGCGGGCTCGGGGGTGGTGAGGCCGACACGGGCTCGCTGGGCGAGCTGGGCGACGGCCTGGGCGAGCGGGCGGGCTCCGAGGGCCTCGGCGGTCCGGTGGGCCTGGCGCAGGAGGTCGACCGCAGGTTCGCGTTCCCCGGCCGCCAGCAGCGACTCGGCCGTGCGATGGCGGACCCGGGCCACGTCGTAAGGGCGCTCCACGGAGGCGAAGGCGGCCAGCACAGCGGCCCAGGTGTCCCGGGTGTCCTGACCCTCGGCGCGGCGCAGTTCCGCCCGTACCCACTCCTCGTAGGCGTTCCAGACCGGTGCGGAGGTGGGGAGTGCCTTGGCGCCGTGGCGGATGCGGGAGAGCGCCTCGGCACGCCCGGCCTCGGCGGCGGGCAGACCGCGGACGTCGGCCTCCGCGGTGGCCGCGGCGAGCAGCAGCGGCCAGGCATAGCGCTGGGTGCCCGGCGGAAAGCCGGGGGCCACGGCGCGGTCGAGTTCTGCACGGGCGTCAGCGATACGGCCCTCGCCCGCGGCGACGCCGACGGCGATACGGGCCAAGGGTATTGACTGCTGCGGAATGGGGTCGTGGGTGCCGTAGTAGTCGTGCGCGGCGGCGAGCTGTCTGGCGGCCTCGGCCATCTCGCCCCGGGCGAGGGCGAGATAGGCGTGCCGGGAGGCTCCGGCGCCGCGCGGCCTGGCGCTCTGTCCGATGCGCTGGGCCTGGGCGGCGGCCTCGGCCGCCTCGTCCCAGCGGCCGAGGGCGTACAGCGACTCGGACAGGTTGCCCCACAGCCAGGCTTCGGAGTCCAGCAGTCCGTACTTCCTGGACAGCTCGAGCCCTTTCTCGAGAACGGACACGGCCTCGGCGGAGCGACCGACGCCTTCCAGGACGGAGGGGAGGTTCACATGGCTGCGGCCCACAGCGGCGGGGATGCCCATGTCGGTCACCCGGTCCTTGACCGTGTACATCTCGGCGAGTCCGGCCTCGACGTCGCCCGCGTCGACCATCAGGCCTCCGAGGGTGAGCCGCGCGTGCATCTCGATGTCGGGGGCGCCGACCATCTGCGCGTACGTGACGGCGCGTTCGGCCGCGGCCAGCGCGTCGGGCCCGGGGTTGTGCAGCATGGACCAGGCGGCGACGCTGGCGAGCACGTCGGCGTGGACCTCGGACGGAGGCAGTCCGCGCACGAGCTCCTGCGCGGTGGCGAGTTCCTTCCAGCCGTCGCCGCGGCCCTGGCTCTGCGTCAGGCGAGAGCGCTGGACCCAGAACCAGGCGGAGCGCAGGGCGTCGTTCTCCTCGTCCAGGATCCGCAGCGCCCGCTTGGTGATCTTCAGGGCGCGTTCCCGTTCGCCGCAGAGACGGCCTGCGACGGCAGCCTCGGCCATGAGGTCGAGATAGTGCAGCGGGGTGGTGGCCGGGTCGCAGCCGCACGGAGGGTAGACCTCGGCGTAGTCTGCGGGGCGCAGCTCGGCCCGTACGTCCTCGGGGGCGTCGTCCCACAGCTCCATCGCCCGTTCCAGCAGCCGGAGTTGCTCGGAGTAGGCGTGCCGGCGACGGGCCTCGACGGCGGCGTCCAGCACGGCGGGGAGGGCCTTCGCGGCGTCGTGGGCGTGGTACCAGTAGCTGGCGAGGCGGGCGGCGCGTTCGTCGGCGCGGACGAGCGCGGGACCGGCCTCCAGGGCTTCGGCGTAGCGGCGGTTGAGCCGGGAGCGTTCGCCGGGCAGCAGATCGTCGCTGACGGCCTCGCGGACCAGGGAGTGGCGGAAGCGGTAGCCGTCGCCGTCCGGGGTGGGGGTGAGGATGTTGGCGCCCACGGCGGACCGCAGGGCCTCGATGAGTTCGTCCTCGGGGAGCCCGGCGACGGCGGCGAGCAGGTCGTACTCGACGGTGGACCCACCCTCGGCGACGATCCTGGCGACCCGCTGGGCGTGGTCGGGCAGTCCTTCGACACGGACGAGCAGGAGATCCCGGAGCGAGTCGGTGAGACCGGTGCAGCAGCCCCCCTCGTGGGCGGCGACGGCGAGTTCCTCGACGAAGAAGGCGTTGCCGTCGGAGCGTTCGAAGATGTCGTCGACGAGGGCCGGGGCGGGTTCCGTGGCGAGGATTCCGGCCATCTGGCGGGCGACCTCGTCGCGACTCAAGCGGGGCAGCTCGACGCGCTGGAGGGTCCGCAGCCGGTCGAGTTCGGCGAGGAGGGGCCGCAGCGGGTGGCGGCGGTGGATGTCGTCGGCACGGTAGGTGGCGACGACGACGAGGCGGCCGCGGCGCAGGGTGCGCAGGAGGTAGGCGAGGAGGTGGCGGGTGGAGGCGTCGGCCCAGTGAAGGTCCTCCAGGACGACGACGACCGTGCGGTCGGCGGCCAGGCGTTCCAGGAGGCGGACGGTGAGTTCGAAGAGCCGGGCGACGCTCTCCTCATCGGGCCGGCCCTGCCGGCTGCGCGCGGTCTGGACCAACTCGGGCAGCAGTCGGGCCAGTTCCTCCTCCTGCCCGGCCGCCGCCGCTGCGAACTCCTCGGGCAGCCGCCGCCGCAGGCTGCGCAGCGCGGTGGAGAACGGGGCGAACGGCAGCCCGTCGGCACCGATCTCGACACAGCCGCCGATGGCGGAGACGGCGCCCCTGCGGCAGGCCTCGTCGTGGAACTCCTCCATGAGACGGGTCTTGCCCACTCCGGCCTCGCCGCCGACGAGCAACGCCTGTGGCTCTCCCGCGGTGGCGCGGGAGAGCGCGTGTGCAAGGGTGTTCAGTTCGCCGGTGCGGCCGACGAAGACGGGGCTGACGGACCGGGTCTCCACGCCGCCGAGCATCGCACAGCCGTCCGGGCCGGCGGCACTGGGTATTGGCACGACCGTCATGGCCCGGCCCCGTCATGCAGCCCGGGCGAACCGGCCGTGGCCACTCACCTGCCCCTCCGGTTCGTCCTTGGCGGACGGGGTGCCGGCGGGGCGGGCGGCACGGCGGGCGACGCGCAACCGCCGGGCCAGCCGCTCGTTGTCGGCCCGGCGGATCATCTCGGCGTGCTGAATCTTCTGGAGTTCGTACGCGAACACGGGGTTCTCCCTGGTGACGAGGTGTTGGCGACTCGTTCGAGCCTTCGCTTCCGCGATGTCTCAACTCTCGTCCCCCAGGGGGTGCGGCCACATCGGGAGAGTGCCGCATCTTCTCGGCCCGGGGTCCTTAGACGTCGGCCCAGGTCCGCCGATCCCCCTCTAAGGCACCCCGATCAGGGCTCAGGAACACCGGTCTCAGGAACGGCGGTCTCAGAAACGGCGGTCCAGGGGACGGCGGTCCCGGAAAGGGTGTCCCGGGAAGGGTGGGGCCAGGCTCAGGAACGGCTGCCGGCCGCGCGCCGTTCGCGCCACTCCGGGGCCAGCACGGACCAGACCTCCATGTCATGGCGGATGCCCTGCCACGGGAAGAGCTCGCGCAGGACGCCGTCGCGGGTCATGCCGAGCCGCTTCGCCACACCGATGGAGCGGTGGTTGAGGGACGAGGCGAGCCATTCGACGCGGTGCATGCCGCGCTCGTCCACGGCCCAGTCGATGAGGTGCTCGACGGCCCGGGTGATCAGTCCGCGACCGGCGGCGGACGGCTCCAGCCAGACGCCGACCTCGCACGACTCTGTCTCGGTGTCGAAGACCCGGAAGAGCACACCGCCGACGATGGTGCCGTCCAGCCGGATCACGTACAGCCGGCCGGTGTCGGCCGCCTGCTTGTCGGCGTAGCTCTGGAGCAAGGTGCGGGCGGAATCGACGTCCTTCACATTGACCGTCATGGGCACCCAGGGACCCGCGTACTCCCGCGCCCGGTCGATGTGGTCGAGGAACTCCTCGGCCTGCCAGGGCTCGATGGGCCGGAGCTCGGCGCCGTCCCCCAGGGATATCGCGAACATCCCGCTCCTTCACGGTCTCTCTGGACTTCTCGGTGTCTCTGGACTTGTTCGTGTCGCTCGACTTGTTCGTGTCGCTCGACTTGTTCGTGTCGCTCGACTTCTCGGTGTCTCCCGCTACCGCGCGAGCGGGCTGTCCTCGCTCACACGCTGCTCCGGGATCTTCGCATGTGTGCGGGTTCGGCTCACGGGAGTTTCGATGCTGATCCGTGGCAGCCACCGGTCCAGTCGGCGCGGCAGCCACCAGTTGGCGGCGCCCAGCAAGTGCATGAGCGCGGGCACCAGGAGCGTACGGAGGACGAAGGCGTCCAGCGCGACGGCCGCGGCGAGTCCGATGCCGAACATCGCGATGACACGGTCGCCG
Source organism: Streptomyces sp. NPDC053673 (assembly GCF_055585225.1). Classification (NCBI taxonomy): domain Bacteria; kingdom Bacillati; phylum Actinomycetota; class Actinomycetes; order Kitasatosporales; family Streptomycetaceae; genus Streptomyces; species Streptomyces sp. NPDC053673. Next base: position 55,096 of record NZ_JBVJKN010000008.1, read on the forward strand.
CTGAGGACGAACGCGAGGAAGACGGAGATCATGATGACCGCCGCGGAGTTGATCACGCGACTCGTCTCGGCGAGGCCGATCCGGACGGCGCGCCGGTTGTCCCCGGTCGCCAGCCACTCCTCGTACATCCGGCTGACCAGGAAGACCTGGTAGTCCATGGAGAGTCCGAAGAGCACCGAGACCATGATGACGGGCAGGAAGGGCTCGATCGGTCCCGCGCTGCCGAGTCCGAGCAGTTCACTCCCCCAGCCCCACTGGAAGATCGCGACGACGACGCCGAAGGCGGAGGCGACGGCCGCCACGTTCATCAGGGCGGCCTTGAGCGGGATGCCGAGGGAGCGGAAGGCGAGCAGGAGAAGCAGACAGCCGAGCGCGATGACGACGCCGACGAAGAGCGGCAGCTTGCCGACGATCACCGCGGCGAAGTCGTCGTAGCTCGCGGTCACACCTCCGACGTGGACGTGCAGCGAGGTGCCGCTCACGGCGGTGGGCAGGACGGTGTCGCGGAGGCGGTCGACGAGTTCGCTGGTCTCCTTGGACTGTGGCGAGGACTCCGGCACGACGGTGAGCACGGCGGTGTCGGCGCTGCGGTTGTAGGTCACGGGGCTGACGGAGGCGACGCCCTTGGTGTCCCTCAGGGTGCGGGGCAGCTTCTGCAGTGCCCGCCGGTCGTCGGCGCCGTCGAGTTCGGCGACCAGAGTGAGAGGGCCGTTGGCGCCGGGGCCGAAGCCCTCGGCGATCAGGTCGTACGCCTTTCGGGTGGTGCTGGACGCCGGGTTGTTGCCCTGGTCGGACGTGCCGAGGTGGAGCGAGAGCGTCGGCAGCGCCAGCACGGCCATCACCACCGCGGCGACAGCCCCGAGCAGCTTCGGGCGGCGTTCGACGAAGACGGACCAGCGGGCGGCCCAACCGGTCGGGAGCTCGGGCCGGGGACCGCGCCTGGCGAGCCTGCGGCGCTCGGGGCGGCCGAGTGCCCGCATTCCGATGAAGGACAGCAGCGCGGGCAGCAGAGTCACGGAGGCGGCGACGGTGAGGAGGACCGTGAGACAGGCGGCGATCGCCACTCCGTTGAGGAAGGAGAGTCGCAGGGTCAGCATGCCGAGCAGGGCGATGCACACGGTGAGGCCGGCGAAGACGACGGCGCGCCCGGTGGTCGCCACGGCGGTCTCGGCGGCCTCGGCGACGGCCAGTCCCCGTCTGAGCCCCTTGCGGTGCCGGGTGACGATGAACAGGGCGTAGTCGATCCCGACGCCGAGTCCGATCAGCAGACCGAGCATGGGCGCGAAGTCGGCGACGTCCATGGCGTGGCCGAGCAGCACGATGCCCGAGTACGCGGCGCCGACGCTGACGAGCGCGGTGGCGATGGGCAGCAGGCTGGCGGCGAGCGAGCCGAAGGCGAGGAAGAGGACGACCGCGGCGACGGCCACGCCGACGATCTCGGCGATGTGTGAGGAGGGCGCCTCGGTCAGGGCGGTGGCGCTGCCGCCGAGTTCGACCTGGAGCCCGTCGCCGGCGGCCGCCCGGGCCGTGTCGACGACGGCCTGTGCCTGCGCTTCGGTGATGTCCTCGGCCTTCGCGTCGAAGACGACCGTGGCGTAGGCGGTGTGGCCGTCCTCGCTGATCTGTGCGGCGCCGTCCGGGACGGAGACTCCGCCGTTGCCGCCCGGGGCGGCGCTGTCGTCGTCCTTGCCGTTGCCGGCCTTGGCTGTGGCTTTGGCCTTGGCCTTGGCTGCGTCCCTGGCCTTCGCCTCGGTCCCGGGTTCGTCCTTCGCCTCGGCCTCGGCCTTGGCCTTGGCCTTGGCCTTGGCCTTGGCCTTGGACGCGTTCTTGCCCGAGGGCTTGGGCACCTGTGCGGCGGGGGGCTTCGAGGAGGTGTCGTACGGCCCCGTTACTGAGGCGACGCCGTCCAGGCGCGCGACCTTCTTGAGCATCGCGGTCGTGCGCTGCTTGACGGCGGCCGCCCGTACGCTGCCGTGCTCGCTGTGCCAGACGATCGTCTCTCCGGCGCCGCCCTGGCCGTGGAACCCGTCCTGGAGGAGTTCGGTGGCTCGGCCCGATTCCGTGCCGGGAACGTCGTAGTCGGTGGAGTACGCGGTGCCCGCGAAGCCTGCCGCGGCCGAGACACCGCCGAGAGCGAGGAGCCAGAGCATGACGGCGACAAGGCGGTGCTTGATACACCACCGGGCGATGACGGCCAACGGACGAGCTCCCTGTTGGTTTGTGGATCTTTAGAGGGAACTGCCCACAAAGAACACATGACCTTCAGGACATCACTCTGTCAGGTGATAGTGATCGTTGGGGCCCCTTCGCCCGGTTCGTGGTCATACTCACAGGGCTGCACGGAATTCGGGGCCGACATCCTCGAATTCCGTGCGCCCCGAAGGACCGCTTATGTTCGGTTATGTCACCCGGAGACGCTGGGGCGCCCGTTCTCGATGTGGCCCATCAGGCGCCGGCGGAAGCCGCTGTCGCCGTCCGCGGTCACCTCGATGTCGTACCAGCCGTGGGCGTCGGCGGCGGAGTGGACGACGGTGCGGCTGCGGCCGGGCTTCACCGTGATCTCCCGGGTCCAGTCGCGGAGGTCCTCCTCGTCGACGTACCCGAGGGGGCGGACGGTGAAGGTGACGGCCCGGTCCCCGTTGTTGCGGAGCGTGAGATGCAGATCGCGGTCGTGGTGGTCGATGCGCGAGACGACCTCGGCGCCGCCCCTGACCGGGCCGGCGAACTCGCGTCGGAAGCCGTTCGGCCCGGTGATCGTGAACCGGTAGGCGCCCCCGGTAAGGGGCACGCTCCATTGCGCCGTGCCCCTTACGTCCTTGTGCTGCGGGACAGGGAACTCACCGGCGTACGGGTAGAGCGCGAAGTGTGCGCTCGCGCGCCCCGTGTTGCTGAGCGCGACTGTCAGCGCGTCGTCGCCGAGCTTCGCGAAGGCGTCCGGCTGGTACGGCAGCGGGCGCGCGGGCCGGGTACCCGGCTCCTGCACGGGCGTGTGCTGCACCAGCGGCGGCTGCGGCCGCCAGCGGCCCGTGAACGGCGGGATCGCGCCGGGCTGCTCGACCTCGGGCTGCGGCCGGCCGCGCCGGAAGTCGAAGGCGGAGGTCAGATCGCCGGTGACGGCGCGCCGCCAGGCGGTGATGTTGGGCTCCTCGACACCCGTCCACTTCTCCAGGAACCGGACCACCGAGCTGTGGTCGAAGACCTCGGAGCAGACGTAGCCGCCGACGGTCCACGGCGAGACCACGAGCAGCGGGACGCGGATGCCGAGGCCCGTGGGCCTGCCCTGCCAGTGCTCCTCGGTGTTGTCGGCGGGCGGCACCGGCGGCGGCACGTGGTCGAAGAAGCCGTCGTTCTCGTCGTAGTTGATCAGGACGACGGTGTGCCGCCACACGTCGGGGTGCGAGCCGAGGGCGTCCAGCACCTTGTAGACGAGGGTGGCGGAGGCGATCGGCGACGAGGAGCCCGGATGCTCGGAGTCGACCGCGGACGGCACCAGGTACGACACTTCGGGGAGCGTGCCAGCGGCCACGTCCGCGCGGAACTGGTCGGCGAGGCTGCCGGTCTCACCGCGCCGCAGCCCGCGCTCGAAGAGCGAGCGCTCCTCCTTGGTGAGCGTGGCCACTCCCTCCTCCAGCGCGGCCAGCAGCCGGGCCCGCTCGGCGGCGTCGGAGGTGTCGCGGACCTTCGCGTAGAAGGCCTCCATGAAGGTGAAGTCGCCGGCCTTCGCGAGAGCCTTCCGGGCGATCTTCTTGAAGCTGGTGAAGAACTCGATGTTGTTGTCGGTGAAGTTCTCCCACTCCTGGTACGTCTTCCAGCTGCGGCCCGCCTTCTCCAGCCGCTCGGCGTAGGTGGGCCACGGGTATCCGGGGTGGCTGCCCTCGGCGTACGCGGCGTTCGTCACCGCGCGGCTGCCGTCGGCCTCGAAGCCGGTCCAGCCGCTCCACAGATGGTTGCGGTTGGGGCTCGTCGACGTATGGATCGACGAGTGGTACGCGTCGCAGATGGTGAACGTGTCGGCGAGCTCGTAGTGCAGCGGGATGTCACGACGGTCGTAGTACGCCATGGTCGCCGCGGTTTTGGCCGAAACCCAGCCGTCCATCCAGCCGTCGTGCCAGGCCTTGGCTCCGCCGCCCCAGGAGTGATCGAGGTCGCCGATGTACTGGAGGTCCTTCTTCTGCGTCTCGGCGGCGCCGCGCACCGGGAAGGGCAGCACGGCGCCCAGGGGACCGGGCTGCTCGAAGACCGGCTTGCCGGAGGGCAGTTCGACGGCATTGCGGTCACCGAAGCCACGGACGCCGCGCAGGGTGCCGAAGTAGTGATCGAAGGAACGGTTCTCCTGCATCAGGATCACCACGTGCTTGATCGCGTGCAGCCCCCCGGAGGGCGGCTGGGCGGCGAGCGCCTCCTGCAGGGACGGCGGCAGCAGGGACCCGGCCGCCGCGGCACCGAGGGCGCCCCCGCCGAGTGCGAACAGCCGTCGACGTGAGATGTCCGTGGCCAAGTGATCCTCCCGAGTCGCGCGTTACCGCCCGGAAGCTAGTGAGAGCAGATGGCGGAGGAAAGTCCCGGGGACGTCAGCGGAATGAACGTCCAAGGGGCCCATCGGAGAGTCCAGGCGAAATCTCGCCACCGGACGGCCGGTCGGCGGCGCCTGACATGGCAGCGTTGTCACTGACGCCTGCCACCATGAGTACATGACCAATACGGGGGCATCCACGGAGGCATCCAAGACCGCCGGAGTCACCACGCCGGCCGCGGCGGCAGAAGTCGCGCAGCAGCTGCACGACGCCCCGGAGGGACACTTCGGCCGGCCGCCGGTCGAGGTCGTGTCGTACCGGCCGGGGGCGGCGTCGGTGGAACGGCGCGAGGCGTTCCGGGAGGTGTACGACGCGCTGGTGGCCAGGATCGGCGAGCCGACGCTGTACGGGGGATCGGCGCGGGGGCCCAGTGTCCGGTGGCGCGACGACAGCCGGCTGGTGCTGCTGTCCGGCGACCGCTTCGGCGCCCGGCTGTCGGTGCACCGTCCGGAGGAGCTGGAGGACGATGAGCGCCGGCGCTTCGAATGGGGCGGCGCCTGGTCGGTGGACGAGCCGGAGGACTTCGATCTCCTGCCGTACAGCTGGCAGTTGTACCGGAACGGGCCGGGTGCGCGACCCGTGGCACGTCCCGGCGCCCGGCTCGCGAGCCGCTGGGACCATCTGGAGACCGCGCTGGAGCTGATGCTCGCGGCCTGGGCCGAGCAGCTCCCGGTGCAGGTGCCGGGCGACTGGGCGGGCTTCACCATCCGTTGCAGCCGGGACTGGGGGCGTGATCTGGTCGTCTCGTACAGCCCGGGCGAGGGGCTGGGGGTGGCGGTCGACGACCGGGACGCGGAACAGGGCCCGGAGCGGGAGCGGCAGATGCGGGAGCGTGGCTGGCAGACCCGCGACAAGGGCTGGTGGCAGTCGGCCTTCCCGGATTCGGAGGAGGGCGCGGCGGCCGCGGCGGCGCGGCTGGCGGTCGGTGAGCTGCGGGTGCGCGGGGCGGTCACTCCGGACGAGCTGGTGGCCCGGGACGTCGGTGTGAACGACCGCGGCGAGCTGTCGCTCCCGGGCCTGGGGATACGGACACACTGAGGCCCCTCCCTCCCCGGACAGCTTCCGTACGGGCCATCGGGAGCGCTTCGCCGACAGCCGAAGTGCCGCCGGGAACGCCAGTGCCATCAGCGCCTGCACCGCCGCGGCCGCCGCGCACAGCAGAGCGGAACGGCGGACAAGCGGAAGGGCGGGACACCGCGCTCGGTGTCCCACCCTTCCGTCCGTACAGCTGCGGATCAGCCCTCGGTCACGCCGAGCTTCTCCAGGATCAGCTCCTTGACACGGGCAGCGTCGGCCTGGCCACGGGTGGCCTTCATGACCGCGCCGACCAGCGCGCCGACCGCCGCGACCTTGCCGCCGCGGATCTTGTCCGCGATGGCCGCGTTGCCGGCGATCGCCTCGTCGACAGCGGTGCCCAGCGCACCCTCGTCGGAGACGACCTTGAGGCCGCGCTTCTCGACCACGGCGTCCGGGTCGCCCTCGCCCGCGAGGACACCCTCGATGACCTGGCGCGCCAGCTTGTCGTTGAGCGAGCCGTCGGCGACCAGGGCGGTCACCCGGGCTACCTGCTTCGGGGTGATGGCCAGCGCGTCGAGGGAGACGCCCGACTCGTTGGCGTTACGGGACAGCTCGCCCATCCACCACTTGCGGGCGGAGACGGAGTCGGCGCCCGCCTCGATCGTGGCGACGATCAGGTCGACCGCGCCCGCGTTGAGGATCGACTGCATGTCGTGCTCCGAGATGCCCCACTCCTCGCGGAGCCGGTTGCGGCGCACGCGCGGCAGCTCGGGAAGTCCCGCGCGGAGCTCCTCGACCCACTCACGGGACGGGGCGACGGGAACGAGGTCGGGCTCCGGGAAGTACCGGTAGTCCTCGGCCTCCTCCTTGACCCGGCCGGACGTCGTCGAACCGTCCTCCTCGTGGAAGTGACGGGTCTCCTGGACGATCGTGCCGCCCGAGGAGAGCACCGCCGCGTGGCGCATGACCTCGTAGCGCACCGCACGCTCGACGGAACGCAGCGAGTTGACGTTCTTCGTCTCGGAGCGGGTGCCGAACTTCTCGGTGCCGTTCGGCCGCAGCGAGAGGTTCACGTCGCAGCGCATCTGGCCCATTTCCATACGGGCCTCGGAGACGTCGAGAGCACGGATGAGCTCGCGCAGTTCGGCGACGTACGCCTTCGCGACCTCGGGAGCGCGCTCACCGGCGCCGACGATCGGCTTGGTGACGATCTCGATCAGCGGGATGCCTGCGCGGTTGTAGTCCAGCAGGGAGTGGGACGCGCCGTGGATACGGCCGGTGGCGCCGCCGACGTGGGTCGACTTGCCGGTGTCCTCCTCCATGTGGGCGCGCTCGATCTCCACGCGGAAGACCTCGCCGTCCTCCAGCTGGACGTCCAGATAGCCGTCGAAGGCGATCGGCTCGTCGTACTGCGAGGTCTGGAAGTTCTTCGGCATGTCCGGATAGAAGTAGTTCTTCCGGGCGAAACGGCACCACTCGGCGATCTCGCAGTTGAGCGCGAGACCGATCTTGATGGCGGACTCGACGCCCACGGCGTTCATCACCGGCAGCGAGCCGGGCAGGCCGAGGCAGGTGGGGCAGGTCTGCGAGTTGGGCTCGGCGCCCAGCTCGGTCGAGCAGCCACAGAACATCTTGGTCCTGGTGCCGAGTTCGACATGGACCTCAAGGCCCATGACGGGGTCGTACGACGCGAGAGCGTCCTCGTACGACACCAGGTCAGTCGTGACGGTCACGGTGAAACTTTCCCTCTCAGCCGAGCAGGACGTCGTCGTCGCCCAGCCGCTTCAACTCGCGGTAGAGCAGGGCGATGCCGGTCACAATGGCGGCGGCGGACACGGCAGCGTCGATCAGCCGGAGCGTGTCGTGCTCCAGGCGGGCCTTCTTGACCTGCTTGGCGACGCTGATCGCACCGAAGGCGGTGGTGCCGATGGACAGGTAGGTGCCGGTCTTGGACTTCTTGAAGCCCTTGGCCTTCTGCAACGTGCTCACAGTGACGGTGCCTCCTCCAGCAGCGGGTGGCCCCACTTTTCCACGAAGGCGGCCTCGACGGCCGCACCCACCTTGTAAAGGCGGTCGTCCTTCATGGCGGGGGCGATGATCTGCAGACCGACCGGGAGGTTGTCCTCCGGAGCCAGGCCGCAGGGCAGCGACATCGCCGCGTTGCCGGCCAGGTTGGTCGGGATGGTGCACAGGTCGGCGAGGTACATCGCCATCGGGTCGTCGGCACGCTCGCCGATCGGGAAGGCGGTGGTCGGGGTCGTCGGGGAGACGATCACGTCGACCTGCTCGAAGGCCTTCTCGAAGTCCTGCTTGATGAGCGTGCGGACCTTCTGGGCGCTGCCGTAGTACGCGTCGTAGTAGCCGGACGACAGGGCGTACGTGCCGAGCATGATGCGGCGCTTGACCTCGTCGCCGAAGCCGGCCTCACGGGTGAGGGCGGTGACGTCCTCGGCGGACTTCGTGCCGTCGTCGCCGACGCGCAGGCCGTAGCGCATGGCGTCGAAGCGCGCGAGGTTCGAGGAGCACTCGGACGGCGCGATCAGGTAGTACGCGGAGAGCGCGAGGTCGAAGGACGGGCAGTCCAGCTCGACGATCTCGGCGCCCAGCTCGCGCAGCAGCTCGACGGACTCGTCGAAGCGCTGGACGACGCCGGCCTGGTAGCCCTCGCCGCGGAACTGCTTGACCACGCCGACGCGCATGCCGCTGACGCTGCCGTTGCGGGCCGCCTCCACGACCGGCGGGACCGGCGCGTCGATCGAGGTCGAGTCCAGCGGGTCGTGCCCGGCGATGACCTCGTGCAGCAGCGCCGCGTCCAGGACCGTACGGGCACACGGGCCGCCCTGGTCGAGGGACGAGGAGAAGGCGACCATGCCGAAGCGGGAGACACCGCCGTAGGTCGGCTTGACGCCGACGGTGCCGGTGACGGCGGCGGGCTGGCGGATCGAGCCGCCGGTGTCCGTGCCGATGGCGAGCGGGGCCTGGTACGAGGCGAGGGCGGCGGACGAGCCGCCGCCGGAGCCGCCGGGGATCCGGGTCAGGTCCCAGGGGTTGCCGGTCGGACCGTACGCGCTGTTCTCGGTCGAGGACCCCATGGCGAACTCGTCCATGTTGGTCTTGCCGAGGATCACGACGTCGGCGGCCTTGAGACGCTTGGTGAGCGTGGCGTCGTACGGCGGGATCCAGCCCTCGAGGATCTTCGAACCGACCGTGGTCGGGATGCCCTCGGTGGTGAAGATGTCCTTCAGCGCGAGCGGGACGCCGGCCAGCGGGCCCAGCTTCTCGCCGCGCTCGCGCTTGGCGTCGACGGCGCGCGCCTGCGCGAGAGCGCCCTCACGGTCGATATACAAAAAGGCGTTGACCTTCTCGTCCACGGCCTCGATCCGGGCGAGGTGCGCCTCGGTGACCTCGACGGCCGTGAGCTCACCGGCGGCGATCTTCGCGGCGATCCCGGCCGCTGTGAGCTTGATGATGGTGCTGTCCGTCATGACTGTTTAGTCCTCCCCCAGGATCTGCGGCACCTTGAAACGCTGCTGCTCCTGTGCCGGGGCGCCGGAGAGCGCCTGCTCGGGGGTGAGCGACGGACGGACCTCGTCCGCGCGCATGACATTGGTCAGCGGCAGCGGGTGGGAGGTCGGCGGTACGTCTTGGTCGGCGACCTCGGAGACGCGGGCGACCGCGCCGATGATGTCGTCGAGCTGTCCGGCGAAGTGGTCGAGCTCTTCGTCCTTCAGCTCCAGACGTGCCAGCCGGGCGAGGTGAGCGACCTCCTCGCGCGTGATGCCAGGCATGCAGCGATCCTCAGGGGTGAGTGTGATGGTTTTGGCCCAATCCTATGGGCCAGGCGCCGGTGCCCGCGAAACGCTTTCCCCCGCCGCACCGGCACACGCCCTCTCGGGCCGCCGCCCGCCCGCCGCACAGCCGCGTTCCGCCGTTCTCCCGTCACTGGTCATGTCCCGTTCATTTGGCGCTGAGGACTGGCTCACTGGCTCAAGTTGTCCAAACAACTTCTGGCACCGGGGTCCGCCTCCCGGGCGGAGAGGACCTTCAGTCCGGTGTCCCCAGTCATCACCGCCGCCGCGTCCGGCAACGCCCTGTCGTTGATCTCGCCCACGAGCCCGCGCGAGGGGGACCGGCTGACCTTCCGCTGGTCCACCGACGCGCCCCACGCCAGGAACTGGATCGGGATCTACGACGGCGACCGCAAGCCGGGCGTCGGGTCCTCGCTGGTCTGGTCGTACGTCACCGAGGCGTCCGGCGACATCACCCTCGACACCACCGGCCTCGGCGAGGGCACCTACACGGCCTATCTGCTCGCCAAGGACGGGTACGGCATCCTCGCCAGGACGGGGCGACAGCCACGAGAAGCTGCTGCGGCTGATCCTCGCCCAGGGGCTCGACGCCGTGGCCCTCCAGGAGACCGGCGGCACCGCTGCCGGGCCGCTCGCCGACGCCCTGGGGTGGCACGCCCACGACACCCCGGCCGGGGTCGGGCTGATCAGCCGCTTCCCGCTCGCCGCCATATCGGCGCCGCTGGCACCTCGGAGACCGATGGCCGGTACGACTTCACCGTGATGGGCGCGGACGGCATCGTACGCCGCTTCTCCGGCACGGTCGTACGCAAGGGGCGCGAGGCGGGCGCCCCCGTGCCGTCGGTGACGGCTTCGCTGCACGGCCGCCGTCCCGAACGGGCCACGGTGGAACTGCGCTTCACCAATCAGGGTGCCACGCAGGTCTCCTTCACCGTCACTGCGGACGGCGATCCGAAGGCGGCCCGTACGGTGTGGGTGGGGCTGGGTGGCCGGTCCTCGGTGAGCTTGCAGGTGCGCGACGGACGCTACGACCTGGAGGTGACGGCGGCGAGCGGAACCCGTTTCCGGCAGCGCTACGCGGGAACGGTGCACGCCGGCTGACCACTGCCCCCGCCCGGACCTCCCGGTCCATCGGGACTCCCTGGCCTACCGGGACCTTCTGGTCACTGCACGACGTGGCCCGACGGGCTGTCGGCTTCCACCGTGGAGCCGGCGGGGAGCTCCGCGGCGGGGCGGCGCCAGCCGTGCTCGCCGCGGGCCCTCAGCCAGGCGGTGGTCTCCTGCGGGGGCATCGCCGCGGCGACGAGCCAGCCCTGGACCGCGTCGCAGCCGAGGTCACGCAGCCGCTCCCAGGTCTCGTCGTCCTCGACACCCTCCGCGACCACGAGCAGCCCGAGCGAGTGGGCGAGATCGACGGTGCAGCGGACGATCTCGGCGTCCTCGTTGTCGACCGCCAGCCGGGCCACGAACGACCGGTCGATCTTCAGCTCGCTGACGGGCAGCCGGCGCAGATGGACGAGCGACGAGTAGCCGGTACCGAAGTCGTCCAGCGACATTTTCACGCCGTGACCGGTCAGCCCGGCGAGGGTGTCGGCGGCGCGCTGGGGATCCTCCAGCAGCACGTGCTCCGTTATCTCCAGCTGCAGCGCCCCGGCCGGGACGCCGTGCCGGGCGAGCCGGGCCGCGACCGCGCCCGCGAAGCCCGGAGTGTGGACGTCACGCGGCGACACGTTGACGGCGACCGGCACGAAGAGGCCCTGGGCGCGCCATTTGGCGACCTGGCCGAGGGCCGTCTCCAGGACGTACTCCGTCAGATGGGGCATCAGCCCGGAGGACTCGGCGATGGCGATGAACTCGTCGGGAGGGACCCGGCCGCGCTCCGGGTGCACCCAGCGCACCAGCGCCTCAAGACCCGCGACATGACCGTCGAAGCCGACTTTGGGCTGGTAGTGCAGCTCCACATCGCCCGCGTCCAGCGCCCGGCGCAGATCGCCGAGCAGTCCGAGCCTGTCCGGCGTGTTCGAATCGCGTTTGGATTCGTACACCTCGACGCCCGTGCGATCGCGCTTGGCCTGGTACATCGCCACATCGGCGCGCCTGAGCAGCCCTTCGGCGTCCAGGGCGTGATCGGGGAAGACCGCGAGACCGGCGCTCGCCTCCAGGACGAGTGTCAGTCCGTCGAGGTCGAGGGGCGAGGAGAGTTCGGCGACGAGATGGCGGGCCACGCGCTGGGCGCTGGTGGTGGAGTCGGCCCTCGGCAGGAGCACGGCGAACTCGTCGCCGCCGAGCCGCGCGGCCTCCGCGCCCCGCGGCAGCGCCAGCTTGAGCCGTTCGGCTATCTGGAGGAGCAGCCGGTCACCCGCGAGATGCCCGAGCGTGTCATTGACCGAACGGAATCGGTCGAGGTCGATCAGAACGAGAGCGGACCGGGCGCCGACGCCCTCGGCCTCCTCCAGCGCCGCCCAGGTGCGCTCCAGCAGCCACTGACGGTTGGGCAGTCCGGTGAGCGGGTCGCGCAGCTGCTCCTCGGCCCGGGCGCGGGCGATCCACAGCGTGGAGTCGAGGGCGATCAACGGCACCGCGAACAGCGGCAGCAGGATCGGCAGGGCGGTCGCGACCACGCAGATCAGCGGGGCGATGCCGAACAGTGCGACGGCGACGAGCCCCTGACGCAGCAGGGCCGTACGGGCGACGGTGGGCAGTCCGCCGCCCTGCGGTGCCAGCACGTACCAGAGCAGCACACGGGTCACACCGAGATACGCCGCTGCCGCGAGCACCACCTCGGGGACGACGTCGAACCCCCATTCCAGGGGTTGCCACGGCTGTTCGACCGTCGGTGCCTCGCCGAACGCGACGAGGACCAGCGCGGCGGCTCCGATGCCCAGGATGTCGGCCGCGCCGTGCAGAATGCCCTGCCTCCAGCGGTGCCGGCGGGCGGTGCCGACGAGCATCACGACGGCCAGGCTGACCAGGCCTGCGGGCACCCAGCCGTACAGCAGCAGCACGGCGACGGTGAGGGCGGCACCGGAGCCGGTGCCGCCCCACCATCGGTCGCGGCCGAGCGCGACCAGATGGCCGACGATGATGCCGGTGAGCACGGCGAGGGACCAGCCCTCGGTGCCGCCGGGGAACAGCGCGTTTCCGTCCCGTAGGGCCATGAACAGACCGGTCGCCAGGACAAGGGCGGCGAGTCCGGTCACGACGAAGGGCAGCGTCGAGGCGATGCCCGCGACGAACGCGAACCCCGCGATACCACGCGGCCGTGAGACCGGGGCGGCACTCTCGGTCGGTTTCATTCCGTCCCTCTCACAGCCGGCGGTGCCGATGCCACGCGGTGGCCTCTGCTGTCATGCCAACACGGCTGGAACCTCACCACGCAGGCAGGCACGACAGGCGCACACCTCAACAGTAGGCCGCAGATGGCTCTGACGGGCAGCGCTCTACAGCTCTTGCCCGAATGCGACCCGGCCACCCTTATCCATCTGGTATGCGCCAAACGGGTGACCCTCGTGGGGAGTTCAGCTCGCGCATTCGTGCTATTCGGTGACCGGAACCGCGGCGTCGCGAGCGGCCTCCGGGCCCTGATCAAGCAGCACAGCGAAGCCTTCCTCGTCCAGTACGGGCACCTTCAGCTGCATGGCCTTGTCGTACTTCGAACCGGGGTTGTCACCGACCACCACGAATCCGGTCTTCTTCGAAACGGAACCCGTCACTTTCGCGCCGAGGCTCTGGAGCGCTTCTTTTGCGCCATCCCGCGTGTGGTTCTGGAGCGTTCCGGTGACAACGACAGTGAGGCCTTCCAGCGGTCGCGGCCCTTCGTCCTCACCGGCGCCCTCCTCCTCCATCCGGACGCCCGCAGCCCGCCACTTGCGCAGGATCTCCCGGTGCCAGTCCTCCTCGAACCACTGCTTGAGCGAGGCCGCGATGGTCGGCCCGACGCCCTCGACGGCTGCCAGCTCCTCCTCGGTGGCCTGTTCGATCCGTTCGATGGACCGGAATTCGCGGGCGAGGGCCTCGGCCGCCACCGGTCCGACATGGCGGATGGAGAGGCCGGTGATGATGCGGGCGAGCGGGCGCTCCTTGGCCGCCGCGACGTTCTCCAGCATCGTCAGAGTGTTCTTCTTCGGCTCACCCTGCTGGTTGGCGAAGACCGTGACGATCTTCTCCTCGCCGGTCTTGGGGTCACGCTTGGGCAGTCCGCTGTCCTGGTCGAGCACATACGCCTTGATGGGCAGCAGCTGGTCGACGGTCAGATCGAACAGATCGCCCTCGTCCACCAGCGGCGGGTCGGCGGGCTCCAGCGGCTTGGTCAGCGCCGCGGCCGCCACATACCCGAACGCCTCGATGTCCAGGCACTTGCGGCCCGCGAGATAGAAGAGACGCTCACGCAACTGGGCCGGGCAGGTCCGGGCGTTGGGGCAGCGGAGGTCGATGTCCCCCTCCTTCATGGGCCGCAGCCCCGTGCCGCACTCGGGGCACTCGGCCGGCATCACGAACTCCTGCTCGCTGCCGTCCCGCAGATCGACGACCGGCCCGAGGATCTCCGGGATGACGTCGCCGGCCTTGCGGAGCACCACCGTGTCGCCGATGAGGACGCCCTTGGCCTTCACCACGTCCTGGTTGTGCAGCGTGGCGAACTCGACCTCGGAGCCCGCGACCGTGACCGGCTCCACCTGCGCGTACGGAGTGACGCGGCCCGTACGGCCCACGCCCACCCGGATGTTGACCAGCTTGGTGTTGACCTCCTCCGGCGCGTACTTCCACGCGATGGCCCAGCGGGGCGCCCGGGAGGTCGAGCCGAGACGGCCCTGGAGCGGGATCTCGTCGAGCTTGACGACGACGCCGTCGATCTCGTGCTCCACGGAGTGGCGGTTCTCACCGAAGTACGCGATGAACTCGCGGACCTCGTCGAGCGATTTCACCACCTTGTTGTGCCGGGCGGTCGGCAGGCCCCATTCGCGGAGCAGCTCGTACGCCTGCGAGAGCCGGTCGATCTCCAGGCCCTTGCGCGCGCCGATGCCGTGCACCACCATGTGCAGCGGAAGGGTCGCCGTGACCCTGGGGTCCTTCTGCCGCAGCGAACCCGAGGCGGAGTTGCGGGGGTTGGCATACGGCTGCTCGCCGGACGCCACCCGGCGCGCGTTGAGCTCCTCGAAGGCCTCCATCGGGAAGTAGACCTCGCCGCGGATCTCGACGAGATCCGGGACACGGTCACCGCTCAGCCGGTCCGGAATATCCTTGATCGTCCGCACGTTCGGGGTGATGTCCTCGCCGGTGCGGCCGTCGCCCCGGGTCGCGGCCCGGGTCAGGCGGCCCTTCTCGTAGGTCAGATTGACCGCGAGGCCGTCGACCTTCAGCTCGCACAGGAAGTGGTACTCCGACGTCCCGACCTCTTTGGCGATGCGGTCCGCCCAGGCAGCCAGCTCGGCCTCGTCGAAGGCGTTGTCGAGCGAGAGCATCCGCTCGCGGTGGTCGACCTTGGCGAGCTCCGTCTCGTACGCCCCCGCGACCTTCTGGGTCGGCGAGTCTGGCGTGCGCAGCTCCGGATACTCCTCCTCCAGCGCCTCCAGCGACCGCAGCAGTTTGTCGAACTCGGCGTCGCTGATGACCGGCTGGTCCTTCACGTAGTACCGGAAGCGGTGCTCCTCGACCTGCTCGGCCAGCTGGGCATGCTTCTCCCGTGCCTCGGCGGGCACCGGCCCCTGCTGTTCGACAGCCACCTTCGTCCTCCGTTACCTCAGCCCTCAGTCCATTACTCAGGGTTGTCCGCGAGCGATCTCGCCGCCCGGACACAGTGCGCGAGAGCCGCACGCGCGTAGGCAGGCGAAGCACCGGCCAGCCCGCATGACGGGGTGACCACCACGGACTCGGCGAGAGTCCCCGGATTCAGCCCCAGCCTGCGCCACAACGTCCTGACACCCATGACGCTACCGGCAGGGTCTGACAATGGACCGTCGGTGGATGCCACAACTCCCGCGAAGAGCTTCGTGCCGCCCTCCACGGCCTCACCGATCGCTTCCTCGTCACGCTCGGTGAGCAGGCCGAAATCGAACGAGATGCCCGCGGCTCCGGCCCGGCGCAGCAGCGCGAACGGCACGTCAGGCGCGCAGGAATGCACGGTCACCGGACCCTCGGCGACGCCCGTCACGTCCCGCAGCGTGCTCTCGACGATCTGCCGGTCGACCGCGCGGTGGGTCCGGTATCCGCTGGCGGTCCTGATCTGCCCACGCAGGACGGCCGTGAGGGACGGCTCGTCGAGCTGCAGCACCACCTGGGCGCCGGGGACACGCCGCCGCACCTCCGCGAGATGGGTACGCAGGCCCTCGGCGAGCGAGGCGGCGAGGTCACGGCACGCGCCGGGGTCCGCCAGGGCGGCCTCGCCGTTCCTCAGCTCCAGGGCGGCCGCGAGCGTCCACGGGCCGACGGCCTGGACCTTCAGCGGCCCCTCGTACCCCTGGGTGAACTCCTCCAGGGCGTCCAGGTCCTCCCCGAGCCAGGACCTGGCGCGCCGGGTGTCCCGGCCCGGCCGGTCGCTCACACGCCAGCCGCTGGGCTCGACGTGCGCGTACAACTCGACGAGCAGGCCGATGGTCCGCCCGATCATGTCGGCGCCGGGCCCGCGGGCCGGCAGCTCGGGCAGGTACGGGAAGTCCTCGAAGGACCCGGTGACGGTCTTGGCCGCCTCGCGCGCGTCGCCGCCGGGCATGGAGCCGACCCCGGTCGCGGGCCCCCAGACGTAGTCGCTCATCGCCCCGGCCGGACCGTCAAGTCGTTGACCTCCGCGTCGCGCGGGAGGTCCAGGGCCATCAGGATCGTCGTCGCCACCGACCCCGGATCGATCCACTTCGACGCGTCGTACTCCTTGCCCTCCTGCTGATGCACCTTGGCCTGCATGGGGCTGGCCGTCCGGCCCGGGTAGACGGAGGTGACCCGCACTCCGTTGGCCTTCTCCTCCTGCCGCAGCGCGTCGGCGAGCGCCTTGAGGCCGTGCTTGGAGGCGGCGTACGCGCCCCACTCGGCATGGGCGTTGAGACCCGCGCCGGAGTTGACGAAGACCACCGTGCCCTGGGACACCCGGAGTTGGGGCAGGACCAGCCGGGTCAGCTCCGCAGGCGCCACCAGATTCACATTGAGCTGGGCCTGCCAGGTCTTCGGCGTGAGATCGCCGACCCGGCCCAGGTCCACGATGCCCGCGATGTGCAGCAGCGAGTCGAGGCGCTCGGGCATGGTCTGGTGGGAGAACGCCCAGGAGAGCCGGTCGGGCGTGCCGAGGTCGCCGACGAGGGTGCGAGAGCCCGGATAGGCCGCGGCGAGCTCCTTGGCGCGCCCGGCGTCGCGGGCCAGCAGGACGAGCTCGTCGCCTCGCTCGTGCAGCCTGCGCGCGACGGCCGCGCCGATGCCGGAGCCCGCTCCGGTGATCAGATGTGTAGCCATGCCAGCAATGCTCGCACTACCGGATACCTGCCGACTCCTCGAGGTAGGCGAGCGCCCCGACGCCGTCGTCGGCGAAGAAGACCAGGTCGGTGAGGGGAAGGGGCAGGAAGCCCTCGTCCTCCATACGGCGGAACTGCTGCTTCAGGCCGTCGTAGAACCCCGCCGTGTTGAGCAGCACCACCGGCTTGGTCGTCCTGCCGTGCTTCTTCAGCTCCAGGATCTCGGTCGCCTCGTCCAGCGTGCCCGTACCCCCGACCATGATCACGACCGCGTCGGACTTGGCCAGCAGCAGTGCCTTGCGCTCGGCGAGGTCCCGGGCGATCACCATCTCGTCGGCGCCAGGCCTGACCTTGTCCGCCAGGAACTCCACCGAGACACCTATGAGGCGTCCGCCCGCCTCCTGCACACCGTCCGCGACGATCTTCATCAGACCGACGTCGGAGCCTCCCCAGACCAGGGTGTGTCCGCCCTTGCCGAGCAGCTCGGCGAACTCGCGCGCGGGCCGGGTGTAGCGGTCGTCGAGGTCTGCGGCGGAGAGGAAGACGCAAATATTCATGCGGCCACGGTACGGGCAGCCTCTGACAATCCCCCTGCGGTCGGGCCGCCGGAGAAGTCCTGGGGAAATCCCGTCCGTCGCCGATGAGTTCGGGAGGCGACACCGGTCCGGGAGCCGTGGACAGCTCGAACGATGAGCAAACGATGAGCAAGAGTGGGACGACGATGCCGAAGGACAGCGCCGCCCCCGCCGGCGGTGCGTGTGCCTGCGGGGGTGCATGTACCGGTGCCGGCGCCGGAGGACTACTTCGCGGCGTAGTCCGCCGTCGCGTGCCGCGCCGTCGTGGCGATCGTCGCCGAGCCCACCACGCGCGCGCCGTCGTACAGGACGATCGCCTGGCCGGGCGCCACGCCACGGACCGGCTCCGTGAAGGTGACGCGGAGCTCCGAGCCGTCGACGAGCTCGGCCGTCACCTCGGTCTCGCCACCGTGGGCCCGGAGCTGCGCCGTGTACGTACCGGGGCCGGAGGGGGCCGTTCCGCACCAGCGGGGCTTGATCGCGGTGAGTGCGCCGACCTCGAGGGCCTCGGCGGGGCCCACCGTCACCGTGTTGTCGACGGGTGAGATGTCCAGGACGTAGCGCGGCTTGCCGTCGGGGGCGGGGTGGCCGATGCGCAGCCCCTTGCGCTGGCCGATGGTGAAGCCGTACGCCCCGTCGTGGGTGCCCAGCTTCGCGCCGGACTCGTCGACGATGTCGCCCTCCGACTTGCCGAGGCGGGAGGCGAGGAACCCCTGGGTGTCGCCGTCGGCGATGAAGCAGATGTCGTGACTGTCGGGCTTCTTCGCCACCGCGAGGCCGCGGCGCTCGGCCTCCGCGCGGATCTCGTCCTTGGTGGTGAGGGTGTCGCCGAGCGGGAACATCGCGTGGGCGAGCTGCTTCTCGTCCAGCACGCCGAGGACGTAGGACTGGTCCTTGGCCATGTCGCTGGCCCGGTGCAGCTCGCGGGTGCCGTCGTCCCGTACGACCACCGTCGCGTAGTGACCCGTGCACACCGCGTCGAAGCCCAGGGCCAGGGCCTTGTCCAGCAGGGCGGCGAACTTGATCTTCTCGTTGCACCGCAGGCACGGGTTCGGGGTGCGGCCCGCCTCGTACTCCGCGATGAAGTCCTCCACGACGTCCTCGCGGAACCGCTCGGCGAGGTCCCAGACGTAGAAGGGGATGCCGATGACGTCCGCGGCGCGGCGGGCGTCGCGCGAGTCCTCGATGGTGCAGCAGCCGCGCGCGCCGGTACGGAACGACTGCGGGTTCGCCGAGAGCGCCAGGTGCACCCCGGTGACATCGTGCCCGGCTTCGGCGGCGCGGGCGGCGGCGACGGCGGAGTCCACACCGCCGGACATGGCGGCGAGCACACGGAGGGGGCGCTGGGGTGTCTGAGTCATAGCCCTACCAGAGTACGGGTCGGCGGGAACCGAAGGCCTGCGAGTGGACGTTCTGGAGATCATGGGGAGCGAAGAGGGGCGGCGCGGCGTCGGCCGGCGGACCGTGCTGATCAGCGGCGGAGCCCTGCTCGTCGGGGCGGGTGTGGTGGCCCGGGACGAGCTGAGTCGTCTCTGGTGGCGGCTGCCGGGCATGGAGAAGAAGCGCGTGGAGGGTGAGCTGGACCACGCGGGCGCGGTGTGGACGGCGGCCGCCCGGGCGAACTGGCGGCGCGCGGACCGGCCCGCGGACTACACGATCGACCGGGTCGTGATCCATGTCGTCCAGGGCAGCTATCCGACCGCCCTGAAGGTCTTCAAGGACCCCGGGCACGGCGCCGCCGCGCACTATGTGGTGGGCAAGGACGGGCGCGTCGCCCAGATGATCCGCGAGCTCGACGTCGCCTTCCACGCCGGGAACCGGGATGTGAACGAGCGGAGCGTCGGCATCGAGCACGAAGGCTTCGTCGACCGGCCGCAGGACTTCACGGACGCCATGTACGCGGCGTCGGCCCGGCTGACCGCGGGGATATGCGAGCGGTACGGGATACCGGTGGACCGGGAGCACATCATCGGCCATGTCGAGGTGCCGGGCACGGACCACACCGACCCCGGTCCGCACTGGGACTGGGACCGGTACATACGACTGGTACGGGAGGCCGCGGCCGCTCCTCCGAAGCCCAGGACGACGACCGCCGGCTGAGTCCCGCCGCGGGGAAGCCCCGCCGCCGGCCCAGGCCCCGTCGGCGGGGGAAGCCTGCCGCCGGCCGCGCCCTGTTCTCAGCTGAGCCCTGCCGTACGGGCCCGCTCGACCGCCGGGCCGATCGCCTTCGCGACGGCCTCGACATCTTCCTCGGTGGAGGTGTGGCCGAGGCTGAAGCGGAGCGTGCCGCGGGCCAGGTCCGGGTCGGTGCCGGTGGCGAGCAGGACATGGCTGGGCTGGGCGATGCCGGCCGTGCACGCGGAGCCGGTGGAGCACTCGATGCCCTGCGCGTCCAGGAGCAGGAGCAGCGAGTCGCCCTCACAACCGGGGAACGTGAAATGGGCATTGGCCGGGAGCCGGTTCTCGGGGTCGCCGCCGAGGATCGCGTCCGGTACGGAAGTCCGTACGGCATCGATGAGCTTGTCGCGCAGTCCGCCGATCTCGCGGGCGAAGTCCGCACGGCGCTCGGCGGCGAGCCGCCCCGCCACGGCGAAGGCGGCGACGGCGGGGACGTCGAGGGTTCCGGAGCGTACGTGACGCTCCTGGCCACCGCCGTGCAGGACGGGCACCGGGCTGTACTCGCGGCCGAGCAGCAGTGCGCCGATGCCGTAGGGGCCGCCGATCTTGTGGCTGCTCACGGTCATCGCGGCGAGGCCGGACGCGCCGAAGTCGACGTCGAGCTGGCCGAGGGCCTGGACCGCGTCGGAGTGCAGCGGAATGCCGAACTCCGCAGCTGTCGCGGCCAGTTCACGGACCGGCAAAACGGTGCCGATCTCGTTGTTGGCCCACATCACGGTGGCGAACGCCACATCGTCCGGGTCGCGTTCGATGGCCTCGCGCAGCACCTCGGGGTGGACGCGTCCGTACCTGTCGACGGGCAGATACTCGACGTTCGCGCCCTCGTGCTCGCCGAGCCAGTGCACGGCATCGAGGACGGCGTGGTGCTCGACGGGACTGGCGAGAATGCGGATGCGGCGCGGGTCGGCGGCGCGGCGGGCCCAGTACAGGCCCTTCACGGCGAGGTTGTCGGCCTCGGTGCCGCCGGAGGTGAGGACGACCTCGCTGGGGCGCGCCCCGAGCGCCTCGGCGAGGGTCTCGCGGGCCTCCTCGACGGTACGGCGGGCCCGCCGGCCCGCGGCGTGCAACGAGGAGGCGTTGCCGGTGACGGCGAGCTGGGCAGTCATCGCCTCGATCGCCTCCGGAATCATCGGAGTGGTCGCGGCGTGGTCGAGGTAGGCCATGGTGAACACGATTCTACGAGCCGCCCGGCGGCCGGCTCTCGCCCCGGGTGGCCTTACCGCCCAGCCGGTCAGCCGGCCAGGTTCCAGGTGACCATGCCACTGCCGGTGACGAGCGTGACGAGGACGACGAGGTCGGCGGCGCCGAGAGCCAGGCCGAGCAGGGCGCGTCCGCGCCGGGCGGTGCCACGCCACAGGGCGAGGCCGGCCAGGACGATGGCGACGGGTCCGAGCACGGCGTTCATCACTAGCAGTCCGACCAGGCCGAGCACGAACGACGCGACGGCCATGCCGTCGGCGTCGCGCGTTCCGGTGAACCGGCGGGCGGGGGTGGCGAGTTCCATGGTTCCCTTCCTCGGAGTCACCGGGCCGCGCGGCGCGCGAGACGTTCACGCACGGCGAACCCGAGCAGCCAGGCGCCGATGACGGCGGCAGCCACGGTGGACGCGGACAGCGGGATCTGGGCCACGGCGCCCAGAACGATGCCCAGTAAGGCGACAGCGGCGACGAGGGCGATCATGTTCGTTCCCTCCCCTTCATTCGGAGTACGAGTGTTTACTGACTTCCCAGTCTAGTCTTCCGAATACCAGAGAACGGTTGTTTACTGAATGGCATGAGTCACACCGTCGGCATCCGCCAGGCCCAGAAGTTGAAAACCCGTCAGGCCCTCCTGGACGCGGCCCTCGGGCTGCTGGAGCACCAGAGCCTGAGCAGCCTCGGACTGCGCGAGGTGACACGGGCCGTCGGGGTGGCGCCGACCGCGTTCTACCGGCATTTCGCGGACCTGCCGGAGCTCGGCGTGGCGCTGGTCGAGGAGACGCTGGGCAGTCTGCACGGAATGATCGGCGAGATCCTCGCGGATACCGGCGACAGTGAGGTGCGGATCGACCGCACTGTGGACCTCATCGCCCGTCATGTCCGTGAGCAGCCCGCCCACTTCCGCTTCATCGCACGCGAGCGGCACGGCGGGGTGGCTCCGGTGCGCGCGGCCATCGCGGCCCAGCTCCACCGCTTCACGGAAGAGGTGGCGGCGGCACTCGCGCGTGAGCCGGCGTCGGAGGGCTGGAGCGAGGAGGATCTGCGGATGCTGGCCGGGGTCTATGTCGAGCACATGGTGATGACCGCGTCGGCGTTCCTGTCGGCGCAGGAGCCCGGACCGCCCGGCTCTCCCGGCGAGCCCGACGAGCAGCAGGTCGCGCGCACGGCCCGAAACCGCCTGCGCCTGGTCTCGCTGGGCCGCCGCCACTGGCTGCAGGCGGGCTCCCGTACGGACTGAGCCGCGCTCGTCGGCGTCCCCGCACTCGTCGGCGTCCGCGCGCGCATCCGGTCGGTGTCCGCGCCCCCCTCAGGGGAGCGCGGGTCTGCCGCAGCAACAGGACGAAGAGGAGACGGTCGGACTTCACGCGGCCGGCATGCCGTCAGGCGGCCGGACGGGGTGATACCCGTCTGATTGTTACGGGCGGCCCGGATCGGAGGTCCGGGAGGAGACCTCCGGTTCCGCCTGCCCCGACGGAACCCGACGCAACACGCCCTAGGCGCGCCGCAGCGGCGCCTTCGCCAGTTGGCGGGACTGGGCGACCAGGCGGTCGGCGCTGTCCCAGACCTCGGCGTCCTCCTCCAGGAAGCCTCCCGCGAGGTTGCGCGTCGTGATGGCGACGCGCAGCGGGCCCGGCGCCGGGCGGCAGCGGATGTGGGTGGTGAGTTCCACGGTGGGGGTCCAGCCCTTGAGGCCCAGCTCGAACGAGGTCGGCGGCAGCGCGTCGACCGTCAGCAGAAGCGAGAGCGGGTCGGCGTCGCGGCCGTCGGCGAGGCCGAACCAGCCGCGCATCTCGCCCTTGCCGGACGGCGCGCCGACGGCCCAGCCGATGGTCGCCGGGTCGAGCTTGATGGTCAGCCGCTCGGTGATCGCGGAGGAGCCGGGGATCGGCGCGGGGCCGTCGGACGGGCCGAGGCAGTGCTCGTACGGCGGGATGGCCGGCGGCGTCGCGGTCGTACGGACGTCGTCGGGCAGCCGGTCCAGGTCGCCGTACGTGGCGAGGACACGGATGCGCTCGATCTCGGTGCCGTCCTCCGCGTACTGGAACAGGGAGGCCTGACCGGTGGAGAGGGTGCGTCCGGCGCGGATGATCTCGGTGCGGACCACGGCGGGGCCGGGTACCGAGGGGCTGAGGTAGTGCGCCGAGACTGTGAACGGGTCGGGGTGCGGCAGCGCCTCCCCGAGGGCGCGGCCGAGGAGCGCCAGCAGATAGCCGCCGTTGACGGCGCTGATGATCGTCCAGCCCGCGGAGAGCTCCGCGTCGTAGACGCCGGGTACGTCCGGATCCCGGAGAGTGACAGCGGTGTCGCGGTCGAACTCGCTGTTACCGATGGTTGCCTGTGCCACCTGTGCCATACCTGAACCGTACAGCAGGAAACTACTAAGCGGTAGCTTTGGCTGGATTACGGGATTCTCACGCTTCTTCGGCGGCGGCCGAGCGGCGGTTCCAGGCGCGGGGCGCACGCCAGTGGAGGCGCATCGCGAGCAGGCGGAGGAGGAACGCGGTCACCACGGCGAGTCCGCTGGTGAGCGCGTTCAGCACGTCGAAGCGGATGCAGAGGACGACCATCGTGGCTCCGACGATGGCGGGGACGGCATACAGATCGCGGTCCCAGCGCAGCAGCGACGGCACCTCGTTGGCGAGTATGTCGCGCAGGACACCGCCGCCGACGGCGGTGGCGAGACCGAGGGTCGCCGAGGCGGTCAGACCCAGGCCGTACTCGTACGCCTTGGTCGTCCCGGTGACGGCGAAGAGGCCCAGGCCGGCGGCGTCGAAGACATTGACCGAGCCCTGGATGCGTTCGACCTCGGGGTGCAGGAAGAAGACGAGCGCGGCCGCGACGAGCGGCATCACGAAGTACCCCAGATCCGTGAACGCGGCGGGCGGTACGGCCCCGATGACCAGATCACGGAACAGTCCACCGCCCAGCGCGGTGGCCTCGGCGAGGACGGCGATGCCGAAGACGTCGAAGTTCTTGCGTACGGCGAGGAGTGCGCCGGAGATCGCGAAGACGAAGATCCCGGCGAGGTCGAGCGCATGCTGAACGGAGGGCGTGAACAGTTCGTGGAGCACCGCCCAATTGTGCCGCCTCCGCATCGGGGGCCTGGCACGCCCCCGGGGCCCGGGCCCCGGGGGCGTGCCAGGCTGCGGCTCAGCTCGGCTGCTTCGCCGGCGCCTGGGACGCCTCCCCCGAGTCGTCGGACTCCCCGGAGTCCCCAGGCTCCCCGGAGGCGTCGGAGTCCCCGGAGCCGGAGTCGGAATCGGAGACGGAATCGGGCCCGGAGTCGGAGTCGGAGCCGTCTGGGGCCGCCTCGTCGCGGGGCGCCGGGACCGCGTCCGCCGTCGCGACAACGTCCACCTCCGCGTCCTCGACGCCCTCGCGGACCGCCGGGACGACCTCGCCCGATGTCCGCGCGATCTCGCCGGACGCGATCTCCACCGCGAAGTGGCACGCAACCTTGTGGCCGGAGCCGAGGTCCTTCAGCTCGGGGCGTTCCGTGGCGCACAGCGTGTCCTGCTTCCACGGGCAGCGCGTGTGGAAGCGGCAACCCGCGGGCGGGTTCGCGGGGGACGGGAGGTCCCCGCGCAGCAGGATGCGTTCGCGGTGGTCCTCGACCTCCGGGTCGGGGACCGGGACGGCCGACATCAGCGCCTTGGTGTACGGGTGCTTGGGCTCGGCGTACAGCGCGTCGCTCGGGGCCTCCTCCACCAGGGAGCCGAGGTACATGACCCCGATGACGTCCGAGATGTGCCGTACGACCGCGAGGTCATGGGCGATGACGAGATACGTCAGGCCCATCGACTCCTGGAGCTCCTCCAGCAGGTTGATGACCTGCGCCTGGATGGAGACGTCCAGCGCGGAGACCGGCTCGTCGCAGATGATCACGTCCGGTTCGAGCACCAGCGCCCGCGCGATCCCGATGCGCTGACGCTGTCCGCCGGAGAACTCGTGCGGGTAGCGGGACAGGGCGTTCGCCGGCAGCCCCACCCTCGCCAGGATCTCCTTGATCTTCTCCCGGCGCTCCTCCTGGTTCGCGCCGATGCCGTGCGCGGCCATGCCCTCGGACAGGATCGACTCGATGTTCTGTCGCGGGTTCAGGCTGCCCAGCGGGTCCTGGAAGACCATCTGCAGCCGCCGTCTGAACGACCGCATCTCCTTCTCGGGGAGCTTCGCCAGGTCGGTGCCGTCCAGCACCACCTCGCCGTCGGTGATGTCGACAAGGCGCAGCACCGCCCGCCCGAGCGTGGTCTTGCCGCAGCCGGACTCGCCCACGAGGCCGTACGTCTGGCCCGCCTCGACCGACAGCGAAACGCCGTCGACGGCGTAGACATGGCCGACCGTACGGTCGAAGAGGATGCCCTTCTTGACGGGGAAGTGGACCTTCACTCCGTCGAGTTCGAGCAGGCTCATGCCGGGACCTCCGTTTTGGGCAGGACCGGGTTGACGCAGCGGGCCTGGTGTCCGGCTTCGCGTGGTTCGGTCAGTTCGGGCGTGCCGGTCAGGCAGCCCATCTCGTAACGGTCGCAGCGCGGCGCAAAGGCACAGCCCTCGGCCCAGGCGATCTGGTCGTTGATGGACCCGCGGATGGGGTTGAGCGGCTCGCCGCGCGGCGCGTCGAGCCGCGGGATGGAGCCGAGCAGCCCGTGCGTGTACGGATGCGTCGGGTGCGCGAACAACTCGCGCCGGCCCGACGATTCGACGACCTTGCCCGCGTACAGCACGTTGACCTGGTCGCACAGCCCCGCGACGACCCCCAGGTCATGGGTGATCATCAGCAGCGCGGTGCCCTCCTCGTCCACCAGCTCCTTGAGCAGCTCCAGGATCTGCGCCTGGATGGTGACGTCGAGCGCGGTGGTCGGCTCGTCGGCGATGAGCAGCCGCGGCGCGCAGGCCACCGCCATGGCGATGAGGGCGCGCTGCCGCATTCCGCCGGAGAGCTGGTGCGGGTACTCCTTGAGCCGCCGCGTCGGGTCGGGGATACCGACCCGGTCGAGCAGGTGCGCGGCCTCCTTGCGGGCGGCCTCGCCCTTCAGGCCCCGGTGGCGCTGGAGGATCTCGGTGACCTGCACGCCGATCGGGACGACCGGGTTCAGCGAGGACAGCGGGTCCTGGAAGATCATCGCGAGCTTGCTGCCGCGCAGATCACGGATCTTCGAGGGGCTCATCGACAGCAGGTCCGCGCCGTCGAAGTCGGCGCGTCCACCGAGGGTGACGCCCTTGCGCGGAAGCAGGCCCATGAGCGCCAGCGACGTCACGGACTTTCCGCAGCCCGATTCGCCGACCAGGCCGACGACCTGGCCCTCGTCGACGGAGAAGGAGACTCCGTTGACGGCCTTGGAGTCCTTGCGGCCGCGTCCGCCGAAGGTGACGGTGAGTTCGTCCACGTTGAGCAGTGGCATGACATCAACCTCGCAGCTTCGGGTCGAGGGCTTCGCGCATGGCCTCGCCGAGCAGGGTGAAGCCGAGTGCGGTGATGATGATGCCGACCGCCGGATACATGGACATCATCGGCTCGTTGTCGAAGAAGCGCTGGGCCTGGGAGAGCATGACCCCCCACTCCGGGACGGCAGGGTCGGGGTTGCCGAGACCGAGGTAGGACAGCGCAGCGGCCTCGATGATGGCGGTGGCGAGGCTGAGGGTCGCCTGGACGATCACCGGGCTCAGCGAGTTGGGAATGATCTGCGTGAGCACGATGCGCCGCTTGCGGATGCCGAGGGCGCGCGCGGCCAGCACATAGTCGCTGCCGCCCTGTGCGAGCATCGAACCGCGCAGCAGCCGGGCGAAGATGGGAATCTGCACCACGCCGACGGCGATCATCACGGTGGTCAGCGACTGTCCCATCACCGCGGCGATGGACACGGCGAGCAGCAGCGAGGGCAGCGCCAGCATGATGTCGGTGACGCGCATGATGGCGTCGTCGAACCGCTGTCCCGCGCGGCCGCCAAGGGTGGCCGCCGCGCCCGACACGGCGCCGATCACGGCACCGATGACCAGGCCGATGAGCATGGAGACCACACCGACCAGCAGGGTCTGGCGGGCGCCCACGAGCATCCGGGAGAACAGGTCGCGGCCCAGGTGGTCGAGCCCGAACCAGTTCTCGCCGCGTGCGCCGACGAACTTGCCCTGGTTGGGGAAGACCTCACCGCGCCAGGCCTGGTCGGTCGGTGTGTGGGGGGCGACCCACGGGCCGACGACCGCGACCACGACGAACGCCGCGATGATCACCGCCCCGATGATCGCCATCTTGCTGCCGCGCAGCCGGCGGAACGCCTCACGCCACAGGCTCGCGCCGGTGGAGGACTCGGTCTTCGCGGTGAGTTCCGCGAGCCGGTCGATCTTTGACGTCTTGGTGGTTGCCAGGCTCATCAGTGCACCCGCACCCTCGGATCAATGACGCTGTAGGCGAGATCGACCAGCAGGTTGATCAGCACGTACATCGTCGCGATGAACATGATGAAGCCGACGAGCACCGGATAGTCGCGGGCATCGATCGCGGTACGGATGAAGGAGCCGATACCGCCGAAGGAGAACACCGATTCCGTGAGCACCGCACCCGACAGCAGGCTGCCGGTGAGCAGGCCGACGGTGGTGACGACGGGCAGCAGCGCGTTGCGCAGGATGTGCCGGCCGCGGACGACCTTCCGCTCGAGGCCCTTGGACTCGGCGGTGCGGATGTAGTCCTCGCCGAGGACCTCCAGCACGCTTGCGCGGGTCATCCGGACGATGACGGCGAGCGGGATGGAGGAGAGGGCGAGTGCGGGCAGCACCAGGTGCATGATCGCGTCCCAGGAGGCGTCGAACTCACCGGTGAGGATGCCGTCGAGGACCGCGAACCCTGTGACGTCGGTGGCGTCGATACCGGTGGTCAGACGACCGTAGCTGGGGAACAGGTGCAGGTTGACCGCGAAGACGCCCTTGAGCAGCAGGGCGAGGAAGAAGACCGGGATGCAGATGCCGATGAGCGATCCGGAGACGGAGGCCACGTCCAGCCAGCCGCCTCGCTTGCGTGCGGCGAGGTAGCCGAGCGGAATGCCGGCCACCACGGCGATCAGCATGGCGGCCAGGCTGAGTTCCACCGTCGCCGGGAATCTGAGGACGAATTCGTCCCACACCGGCTGTCCGGTCTGGGTGGAGGTACCGAGGTCCAGTTCGAAGATCCGCTTGAGGAAGCGTCCGTACTGGACGTAGAGCGGCTGGTCGAGTCCCAGCGCCCGGTTGATGCGCGCCACTTCGGCTTCGGTCGCCCGCTCCCCCAGGATCGCTGAGGCGGGTCCGCCGGGCAGCCGGTTCAGCCAGACGAACAGCAGAACCGACAGGCCGAGCAGGGTGGGTATCAGCTGTAGCAGTCGTCGTACGACGAGTCGCAACACCCCGCATGCCCCTTTCTTACGTGTCGAACGTGAGTGGATGCGGGTCCGCCCGGCCAACGGTCTTCCGTGGCCGGGCGGACCCCTTGGGGTGTCTTACTTGAAGGAGACCTCGGCGAAGTTCTCCTGCGTCAGCGGGGAGACCTTCGGCGGGTTGACGTTCTTGCCGAACGCGATGGCCGGCGGCGAGGACGAGATCGGCAGACCCGGCAGGTACGCCATGATCGTCTCGTTGGCCTTCTTGTAGAGCCCCGTGCGCTTGGTCGGGTCGGCCACGACCGAACCGGCCTTCACATCGGCGAAGACCTTGGCGTCCTTGAAGCCCCACTGCTTGTCGTACTCGGCGAACCAGGTGCCGATGAAGTTGTAGCCGTCGTTGAAGTCACCGGTCCAGCCGAGCATGTGCAGGGCGCAGGAGCCGGCCTCGGTGGCGTCCAGGTAGTCCGGGTTCCACTTCATGGGCTTCGGGGTGACCTTGATGCCGGCCTTCTCCAGGTCGGCCTTCATCAGCTCGAACATGTCCTGCGGGGCGGGCATGTACGGGCGGGTGACCTCGGTCGGGTAGCAGAACTCGATGGAGAGGTTGCTCTCCTTCGCGGAGGCCAGCAGCGACTTGGCCTTGGCCGTGTCGAACGGGTACTTCGTCACGTTCTCGGAGAAACCGGCGACCGTGTCGGGCATGAACTGCGTCGCGACCTTGCCGCCTTCGGGCAGCTGGGTCTTGACCAGGTTCTCGCGGTCGATGGCGTGCGCGATGGCCTGGCGGACGGCGGGCTTCTTCAGCGCCGGGTTCTTCTCCTGGGACATGCCCAGGTAGAGGAGGTTGAAGACGTCACGGGTCGGCACCTTGAAGCCGGCGCTCTCGAGCGTCTTGATGTCGGCGGGCGCGACCAGGTCGTAACCGTCGATGTCACCGGCCTGCAGCGCCTGACGGCGGCCGTCCTCGGTGTCGATCGTGCGGATGACGAGGTTCTTCACCTTCGCCTTCTCGCCCCAGTAGTCGTCGAAGCGCTCAAGGGAGACTTCCTTGTTGCCCTTGTTCCACTTCGTGATCTTGTACGGGCCGGTGCCGGCGACCGTGCCGGCCTCCTGGCTGTACTTGGGGTACGTGATCGCGTCGCCCTTGGCGCTCGCCTGCTGCTTCTCGTACTCCTTGATCGCCTTCGGCGAGTGGATCGCCAGGGCCTGGAGCGAGAAGCCGCCGGGCAGGTTGGCGGAGGTCTCGTTGACCTCGATGACCGCCGTGTTCTCGTCCTTCGCGGTGCAGGACTTGTAGTTCTGCTTCGGCGCTTCCTTGTCCTCGTTCTTCTTGAAGCCGCCCATGATGGTCTGCCAGTAGTACGAGACCGCGCTCGACTGGTACGTGCCCGTCCAGTTGAACCAGTGGTCGTAGTTGGCGCAGACCGCGGCCGCGTTGAACGCCTCGCCGTCGTGGAACTTCACGCCCTTGCGCAGGTTGAACGTCCAGACCTTGCCGGACGGGTCGCTCGACCACTTCTCGGCGAGACCGCCGACGAGCTTGCTGCCGCCCGACTCGTGCTCCAGCAGCGCCTCGAAGGCCTGACGGGTGACCCGGAACGTCTCGCCGTCACTCGCGAGGGCCGGGTCCAGGGAGCCCGGGTCGCCCGGGGCACCGAAGACAAAGGTGTCCTTGTCGCCACCCTTGTCGCCGTCCTTGCCGCGGTCACTCGAACAACCCGTGGCGATGAGGCCGACCGCAATGGCCGCCGTTATCGCCGTAACGGCTCTGGACTTGAATATTCGCATGGTCCACCCCTGGAATGCGCCGGGTCAGGTCTTGATTGGCCGAACACTACAGACGAGTCCCAACAGGGAGAACAGTCCGCATAGCGGTGATGCACACCTGAGACCCGGACACTCACCAAATCGGTCCGATCCGGGACATCGGACCTCGTCCGGTTAACTTCCGGGACACAAAGAGCTGTTGGGCAGGGCCCGCGGGCTTACGGAACAGCGGCGCCCGCAGGCGTGTGGATCAGCGGCCTGCGGGCGTTCGGAACAGCGGAACTGCGGGCGTACGAAACAGCGGAGCTGCGGGGTACAGATCAGCGGAACTGTGGGCGAACGGATCAGCGGAACTGCGCGGGAGGGTAGCCGTATCCGGACGGCTGCGGCGGCGCGGCGTGGGCCTCGCGGTCGTAGAACGGGCGGGCGTTGGCCCGCAGCCACATGGTGACCGGGTCGTAGTCGTCGGACATCGCGACGGTGGAGACGGGGAGGCCGTCGGGCACGGCGGCGATCGACTGCTGCATCATGGCGCGCACGGTGTCGACGGACTGCTGGCCCGTGTCGTACAGATCGAGACCGATGGCGAGGTACGGGGCGCCGAGTGCGGGCTGCACCCAGGCTCTGCGCAGCGAACGGACAGCGGGGGTGCGGTGGGCGTTCTGCGTGAGCAGGGCGTAGAACTGGGGGATCTCGATGGCGGGCTCGGTGAGCCGCAGGGGTCCTGCGGGCATCCGGTCGAGGCCGGTGGCGATCCGGCGCAGATCGAGCCAGGGGATACCGACCCCGCCGCCCGGCGCATGCGGGTTGAGCCAGAGGCCGTAGCGATCGGGGAAGAGGGCACGGGCGACGTCGGTGCCGGTGACCACTTCGTGCGCCCTGGTCCAGCCGGACGCGGCGAGTTCCTGGGCAGAGGTGACACAGGGGGCGTAGGTCTCGCCGTCCACCTCCATGTTCCCGTACTGGGCGTCGGGGGAGCCGGCCTGGCCGTGCCAGAGGAGCATCCAGATGCGGTCCTCGGCGAGGGCGTGGAGCAGGGCCTCGTACGCGTCGTAGCGTCCGGGAGTCACCTGGCGCAGCATGTGCTCGGCCTGCCCGGCCGCCGCGGTGCCTGACGCGCTCACTCTCGGTCCCACCCCTCTTCGATCCGCCGTTCCCTGACGCCGCCCTGGGCACAGGAGTGCCGCGGGCAACGTCATCAAACCAGCTTAAGCGGCCGTCCTGACACAAACTTGACGACTATGCGTACTGCCGGGTGTAGAAGGGCCTGACCCGGTTGAGCATCCAGTCGCCGACCGGGTCCTGGGCGATGTCCAGCAGGACCAGGTTGACCGGCCACCTCACGGCGACCCGGCCGAGGGCCCGGCCGAGTGCGTCCATGGGGGCGGTGCGGTCGGGGCCCTCGAAGGCGGAGAGCTGGACGCCGATGAAGAGGACCGGAGCGTCGCCCTCGATGCTGGCCAGCACGCGCCGGGCGGTCTGCACGACGCCGGTCCCCTCGAACTCGCCGGCCGCGGCGGCGAGGAAGTCGACCGGCTCCTCCTGCCAGTCCGGCTCGAAGAGCCGGACCCGGCCACCGCTCGCCGGACCGTCCAATGGGGTGCGCCCGACCCGGCAGAGCTCGGCGACGGCCGGCGGCGGCAGCGGTACGCCCACGGCGCCTCCCGGATTCACGGCGATGCCGAGCTGTGGGGGCAGCCCGCGCGCGAACTCGACCGCGGGTGCGACGGTCCCGGAGATCCGGTCGCCCACACAGGCGAGGAACTGCTGCTGGGAGCTGTAGACGGGGACGTAGGGGGCGCCGTCGATGTCCAGGGTCGGCAGATCGAGGCTGGGGCTGTCCGGTCCGCCGCCGTTCGGCAGCGGGACCCACACGGCGCTGCGGCCCAGCACCTCGACGAGCCGGCCACCCGCGGCGGTGTTGCCGACGGAGGCGGCGAGCGCCTCTTCCAGCTCATTGGCGGGCCATGTCGTGTCCACGTGCGATCCCTGCTTCCCCGTCCGGCCCTCGGGCGGGCCGCGATGTCCTGCGAAAGCAGGGTAGCGGTAGTGCGGGCCGGAACCGCCGGGGGCGAGCCCCCGGTACCGCCGGGCGGGCGGGCGTGTCCATCCCCAGTCGCCGGTCAGGCCGAACGGAGCCGCGCCATCATTGAGGCGCTGGGGCGGGGTCCGGGGCGGAGGCCGGGGCATGGCCTGGGCAAGCCACCGGCCATCCCCGTACGGCCTTCGGCCGTGTCCTCAAACGCCGGACGGGCTGGAGAATCGAGCCCCGCTGGGGGTCGCCCCACGCCCGCAGGGCGTAGGGCGAGTTTGAGGCGCGGGGTCCGGCGCCCCAGCGCGGGATCCAGGCCAACGCCCCAGCGCCGGATCCGGGGCAGCACCCCGGCGCCGGATCCGGGGCAGCACCCCGGCACGGGATCCGGGGCAGCGCCCCAGCGCGGGAACCAGACCGGCGCCCCAGCGCCGGATCCGGGGCAGCGCCCGAGCGCAGGGTCCACGGGCAGAGCCCAGCGCGAGAACCAGGGCAGCGCCCCAGCACAGGGTCCACGGGCCGGCGCCCCCGCGCGTTCGGGCGCGGAGACACCGGTCAGACCGGCGCCTCGAAGCCGATGCGGCGCAGCGTTCGCGCCGCATCGCGGTCCAGCAGGACCGCCGAGGCGCAGCCCGCGGGCAGGCGGCCGCGCTGGGCGTCGCGGACCAGGCGGCCCACCGCCCGGCGGTGGCGGGCGAAGGCGTACCCGGAGACTCCGCGGCCGCGCTCCCGCTGGCCCGCGCGGGCGACGTCCGGGGTGACGTCGAGCAGGACCAGATGGAGCGCACGGCCGCGGCGACGCGCCTCGTGGGCCAGCCAGCGCCGTACCCAGGACTGGGTGCCGCAGTCGTGCACGATCACGCTCGCGCCGGAGCGCAGGGCCCGCCAGAGCCCGCCGTAGTGGGCGACCCGGACCAGGGGGCGGTACACGGCGTACGGCAGCAGCCTGGGCATCCGCCGGTCCCAGCGGTCCCTGGTGTCCTGTGAGTCGATCCCGCCGTCCTCGGCCGCGCGCCGTATCAGCGTGGACTTGCCGCTGCCCGGCAGCCCGGAGATCACCACCACGTCTCCCGGGCCGAAGACCAGGCTGCGCGGGCCGCGCCCCGCGCCGTCCCGCAGATCGCGCACGACGGGTGCGGGCGCCGCAGCGCCCAGCAGCCCGCGCGAGCGCACGCCCGGCCGGGCGGGCACTCCCGCCGCCGGGGTCAGATATGCACCGCTCCGCTGCACCGTCATCGCTCTCCCCCTGTCAGGTCACTTCGACCCTGCCCCAGAAGCTTAAAGAAAAGGTAATGACCAACAAGTGATTTGCCGATCGGAGCGCCCGTGCAATGATGTGCCCGCCAACTGCATACCGGCCGCTTGAATCCGCGCGGGAGAGTCCTGGCCACTGTGTGTGCCGGGCGCCGAAGGAGCAAGTCCCTCCCTTGAATCTCTCAGGCCCCGTACCGCGCGCGATGAGGCAGATCTGAAAAGCGGGCCGCAGCTCCTGCGGCTCCACCCAAGGTGCAAGTCATGACCTCCCCCACGTGTGGTCGTGATGAACCTCTCAGGTTTCGATGACAGATGGGGAGGATCGTCCTCGCCAGTCATGCCCTGGGAGCCCCATCCATGAGCAACGCCCCCCGTCTCACCGCCCTCGATGCCCTGCATCGCTCACTGGGCGCGACCATGACCGATTTCGCCGGCTGGGACATGCCGCTGCGGTACGCGAGTGAGCGCGACGAGCACAAAGCCGTACGGACCAAGGCCGGTCTTTTCGACCTCTCCCACATGGGTGAGATCACCGTCACCGGGCCGCAGGCCGCCGCCCTTCTGGACTACGCGCTGGTCGGCAACATCGGCGGCGTCGCCGTGGGCCGCGCCCGCTACACCATGATCTGCCAGGAGAACGGCGGAATCCTCGACGACCTGATCGTCTACCGGCTCGGCGAGACGGAATACATGGTCGTCGCCAACGCCTCGAACGCACAGATCGTCCTCGACGCCCTGACCGAGCGCGCCGGAGGCTTCGACGCGGCCGTACGGGACGACCGTGACGCGTACGCGCTGATCGCCGTCCAGGGCCCCGAGTCCCCCGGCATCCTGAAGTCGCTCACGGACGCCGATCTGGACGGGCTCAAGTACTACGCGGGCCTGCCGGGCACGGTCGCCGGCGTCCCGGCGCTGATCGCCCGTACCGGCTACACGGGTGAGGACGGCTTCGAGCTGTTCGTGGCCCCGGCCGACGCCGAGAAGCTGTGGCAGGCGCTGACCGACGCGGGCCAGGACGCCGGCCTGATGCCCTGCGGCCTGTCGTGCCGCGACACGCTGCGCCTGGAGGCGGGCATGCCGCTGTACGGGCATGAGCTGACCACCTCGCTCACCCCGTTCGACGCGGGTCTGGGCCGGGTCGTGAAGTTCGAGAAGGAGGGCGACTTCGTGGGCCGTACTGCCCTGGAGGCCGCCGCCGAGCGTGCGGCCACCAACCCGCCGCGCAAGCTGGTCGGTCTGATCGCCGAGGGCCGCCGGGTGCCGCGCGCCGGGATGTCCGTCGTCTCCGGCGGCCAGGTGATCGGCGAGGTCACCTCCGGAGCCCCGTCCCCGACCCTCGGCAAGCCGATCGCCATCGCCTATGTGGACGCGGCGCACTCCGAGCCCGGCACCGAGGGCGTGGGAGTCGACATCCGCGGTACTCATGAGCCGTACGAGGTCGTGGCGCTCCCCTTCTACAAGCGCCAGAAGTAATCCCTCCAGCAGCCCCCCATCAGCAGCACTCCCCCGCGTACAGGAGAATTCAGGCCATGAGCAACCCCCAGCAGCTGCGCTACAGCAAGGAGCACGAGTGGCTGTCGGCCGCCGAGGACGGCGTGTCGACGGTCGGCATCACGGAGCACGCGGCGAACGCCCTGGGCGACGTCGTCTACGTCCAGCTCCCGGAGGTCGGTGACACGGTGACCGAAGGTGAGACCTGCGGTGAGCTGGAGTCGACCAAGTCGGTCAGCGACCTGTACTCCCCGGTGACCGGCGAGGTCGTCGAGGCCAACCAGGACGTCGTGGACGACCCGTCGCTGGTGAACTCCGCCCCGTTCGAGGGCGGCTGGCTGTTCAAGGTGCGCGTCTCGGAGGAGCCGAAGGACCTGCTCTCCGCCGACGAGTACACCGACTTCGCCAGCTGACCAGAAACCTTAGGGATCGCGTGATGTCGCTTCTCAACACCCCTCTCCATGAGCTCGACCCGGACGTCGCCGCCGCCGTCGACGCCGAGCTCCACCGTCAGCAGTCCACCCTGGAAATGATCGCCTCGGAGAACTTCGCTCCGGTCGCGGTCATGGAGGCCCAGGGTTCCGTCCTCACCAACAAGTACGCCGAGGGCTACCCGGGCCGCCGCTACTACGGCGGCTGCGAGCACGTCGATGTCGTCGAGCAGATCGCCATCGACCGCATCAAGGAGCTGTTCGGCGCCGAGCACGCCAATGTGCAGCCGCACTCGGGCGCCCAGGCCAACGCCGCCGCGATGTTCGCGCTGCTGAAGCCGGGCGACACGATCATGGGTCTGAACCTCGCCCACGGCGGGCACCTGACCCATGGCATGAAGATCAACTTCTCCGGCAAGCTCTACAACGTGGTCGCCTACCACGTGGACGACGCCACCGGCCAGGTCGACATGGCCGAGGTCGAGCGGCTCGCCAAGGAGTCCAAGCCGAAGCTGATCGTGGCCGGCTGGTCCGCGTACCCGCGCCAGCTGGACTTCGCCGCGTTCCGCCGGATCGCGGACGAGGTCGGCGCGTACCTGATGGTCGACATGGCCCACTTCGCGGGCCTGGTCGCGGCCGGTCTGCACCCGAACCCGGTGCCGCACGCCCATGTCGTGACCACGACCACCCACAAGACGCTGGGCGGCCCCCGCGGTGGTGTGATCCTCTCCACGGCCGAGCTGGCCAAGAAGATCAACTCCGCGGTCTTCCCGGGTCAGCAGGGCGGTCCGCTGGAGCACGTGATCGCGGCCAAGGCGGTCTCCTTCAAGGTCGCCGCCTCGGAGGAGTTCAAGGAGCGCCAGCAGCGCACCCTCGAGGGCTCGAAGATCATCGCCGAGCGTCTGGTCCAGGACGACGTCAAGCAGGTCGGCGTCTCGGTCCTGTCCGGCGGCACGGACGTCCACCTCGTCCTCGTCGACCTGCGACACTCGGAGCTGGACGGCCAGCAGGCCGAGGACCGGCTCCACGAGGTCGGCATCACGGTCAACCGGAACGCCGTCCCGAACGACCCTCGCCCGCCGATGGTCACCTCGGGTCTGCGGATCGGTACGCCGGCGCTCGCGACCCGCGGCTTCCAGGCCGAGGACTTCCGCGAGGTCGCCGACATCATCGCCGAGGTGCTCAAGCCCTCGTACAACGGTGAGGCCCTCAAGGCACGCGTCTCGGCGCTGGCCGCGAAGCACCCGCTTTACCCTGGTCTGTAGGAGTCGCGGCAGCCGTTGACGGCTGCCGCAACAAACAGGACAACAACAAACGGGGCACCGCACGCACTCACCGGTGCATGCGGTGCCCCGCACCACGTACCGCCCGTTCGTTCTTCTGCGCCACCCTGGCAGACAACGGCGTCTACCACCCCCTAGGAGTACCCCCGTGGCCATCTCGGTCTTCGACCTGTTCTCGATCGGCATAGGCCCGTCCAGCTCCCACACGGTCGGCCCGATGCGGGCGGCCGCCCTGTTCGCCCGCCGTCTGAAGAACGAGGGCATGCTGGCCCACACCACCGCGATACGCGCCGAGCTGTACGGCTCGCTCGGCGCGACCGGCCATGGCCACGGCACCCCGAAGGCCGTCCTGCTGGGCCTGGAGGGGAACTCTCCGCGCACGGTCGACGTCGAGACCGCCGACGACCAGGTCGAGCAGATCAGGTCGAGCAAGCGGATCAACGTGCTCGGCGTGCACGAGATCGGCTTCGACTTCGACGAGGACCTGGTCCTGCACCGCCGCAAGGCGCTCCCGTACCACGCGAACGGCATGACCCTGTGGGCGTACGACGCCGACGGCGCGACGCTGCTGGAGAAGACCTACTACTCGGTGGGCGGCGGCTTCGTCGTCGACGAGGACGCGGTTGGCGAGGACCGGATCAAGCTCGACGACACCGTGCTCAAGTACCCCTTCCGCACCGGTGACGAGTTGCTGAGGCTCTCCCGCGAGACCGGTCTGTCGATCTCCGCGCTGATGCTGGAGAACGAGAAGGCCTGGCGGACCGAGGAGGAGATCCGCGAGGGGCTGCTGGAGATCTGGCGGGTCATGCAGGCCTGTGTCTCGCGCGGCATGTCCCGGGAGGGCATCCTGCCCGGCGGTCTGAAGGTCCGCCGCCGCGCCGCCACAACGGCGCGCAAGCTGCGCTCCGAGGGCGACCCGCTGGCGCTCGCCATGGAGTGGATCACCCTCTACGCGATGGCGGTGAACGAGGAGAACGCGGCGGGCGGCCGCGTCGTCACCGCGCCGACGAACGGCGCCGCGGGGATCATCCCTGCCGTCCTGCACTACTACATGAACTTCGTGCCCGGCGCCGACGAGGAGGGCGTCGTCCGCTTCCTCCTCGCGGCCGGCGCGATCGGCATGCTCTTCAAGGAGAACGCCTCGATCTCCGGCGCCGAGGTCGGCTGCCAGGGCGAGGTCGGCTCGGCCTGCTCGATGGCGGCGGGCGCGCTCGCCGAGGTGCTGGGCGGCTCGCCCGAGCAGGTGGAGAACGCCGCGGAGATCGGCATGGAGCACAACCTCGGCCTGACCTGCGACCCGGTCGGCGGCCTCGTCCAGATCCCGTGCATCGAGCGCAACGGTATGGCGGCGGTGAAGGCCGTCACGGCGGCGCGGATGGCGATGCGCGGCGACGGCAGCCACAAGGTCTCCCTCGACAAGGTCATCAAGACCATGAAGGAGACCGGTGCGGACATGTCCGTGAAGTACAAGGAGACCGCGCGCGGCGGCCTCGCGGTGAACATCATCGAGTGCTGAGCGGAAGGCCGACGAGAAGATCACCTGCAAGGTGGCCGACGTGACCCGTTGCGCGTTCTGACGCACGAGCGACCACGGCCCCCGGCGGACTCGCCGGAGGCCGTACCGGTGCGCGCACCGGTGGCATCAGCCCTTGTTGAGCGACGCCCAGAACTCGTCGAAGGTCAGCAGGCCGTCGCCGTTGCTGTCCTTGGACTTGATGACGGCCTCGGCAACCGTCTCGGTCACGTTGAAGTCGCCCAGCTGCGCCATGACGCTCTTGTACTCGGCGGCCGAGATCAGCCCGTCCCCGTTCAGGTCGTACCGGTCGAAGGCCTTGCGCGCCGTCTCGATGTCCGCCACTGGGTCCACCCCTTCTTGGTGCATAACTGACGGAGGTCAGGTTATCGGCGGGATCCACGATCCAGGCCTGGGGGGCGCTCCGAGGCCGGAGGCCGGGGTCGGCGACCATGGAGGCATGAGTGATGCGGTGGCACGGATCCTGGCAGCGGCGGCACGCGGGCAGTTCCCGCCGCCGGACGGCACGACCACCGTGGTGCCGCAGCCGAATCCGCGGGACGCCGGGGTGCTGGCCTTCACCGCGCACTCGGTGGTCTTCACGGACGAGGACCCCCAGTGGGTACGGGACACCCTGGCCACCGTCTCCGGCGATGCGCTCGCGGCGACGATGAACCCGGGCTTCCTGAGTGCGCTGATGGCGAGAACCGGCCGTTCGATGAACACCATCGACCTGCTGACGGTCGCCGACGCCCGGCCCGGACCGCCGGAGCCGGAACTGCGGGAGATCGAGGATCCGGCCCATCCACGGGTGGCGCGGGCCATGAAGTTCCGCGACGACGTACGGGTCTGGGCCGCGGACGGCGGCGTGCTGGTGCTGGGCCGTGGAGTCGCGGGGCGCTGGGAGGCCGCGATCGAGGTGGACCTGGAGGCGCGTGGCGCGGGCCTGGGGGTGCGCCTGGCGGTCGCGGCGCGCCATCTGGTCCCCGACGCGCATGTATGGGCTCAGCAGTCGCCGGGAAACGCCCGCAGCGTGCGGACGTTCCAGCAGGCCGGCTACCGGCCGGTGGGCTCCGAGGCCCTTCTGGTGGCCCACTGACGGACAAAGCCGATGGAGAAGGGTTCAATTACCTATCGGTAGCTCGAAACGTAGGTTTTTCGCCCCGCACCGCCGAATTCCCGCCAATCCAGCCTCCATGATTCATCACTCTCCGCCGCCGGGAGATAACTTCATGGCGTCGTCGCCACACCAGGAGCGCAGGGCTCCCAGGGACAAGCGGCGCAAGGGTGAATTCACCAGTGACGATCGCAGCTGACACTGACACGATTGGCGCCTTGGGCGCTGATTCCCCCTTCACCACCGAACCCTTCACGG
The DNA here is from genome assembly GCF_055585225.1 of Streptomyces sp. NPDC053673. Classification (NCBI taxonomy): domain Bacteria; kingdom Bacillati; phylum Actinomycetota; class Actinomycetes; order Kitasatosporales; family Streptomycetaceae; genus Streptomyces; species Streptomyces sp. NPDC053673. Next base: position 94,373 of record NZ_JBVJKN010000008.1, read on the forward strand.
TCGAGCCCTTCACCAGAAACTGCAGGATCATCTGGGACGAAGGCGATCACGTTCTCATCGGGGTCTCCCCCGGAAACAGCTATTTCAACGCCCGGCGTATCACCGAACTCACGCGCTGGGCGACGGCCCACTTCACAGAAGTGGATTTCGTCTACGCCGACCTCCATGTCGCCGAGATGTTCTCGGCACTCGGGCACACCGACGAGCACGCCGGCCGGCGCGCGGCCAAGGAACTCAAGGCCGTACGGCGGCGGATCCTCGGCGGAGTCGAGGCGGCGGCCGGACCGCCGGGCCGCCGGATCGGCGTGCACGCCCTGTCGGATTTCTCCGGCAATCAGGTCTACGAGCTGCTGCACCGGCGCGTGCGGCACTTCCTCGGCACCGACGAGGAATTCCAGAAGAGCTGCGCCAGGATGGTGGAGCAGTTCCTCGCCCCGAAAGTGGCAGGCGGTGGATCCATCAACGCTGCACAGCGCACCGCCTGCCTGGACTACATTGCGGCGGAGCTCCCCTTCTTCCTGGACACCCCAGGAATTCTCGAAGTGCCCTCTTCGGTCTCCTGCTATCACGCACTGATGCCGCTGACCGAACTCCTCTACGCCAAGGGCGGCGGACTGCGGGCCACCCGCAATCAGGCATATGCCGTGGTGCGTCCCCATGTCTCGGAAAGGACCCAGGAAGATGACCGTCGAGCAGCTTGACTTCCCGCTCTCCCGGCGCGGTGACGTGCTGCCCGCCGAATGTTCCTGGCTGCGGGAGAAGCGGCCGGTGGCGCGGGTGCGTACGCTCACCGGCGACGAGGCCTGGCTCGTGAGCAGCCATGCGCTGGCCGAACAGGTCCTGGAGGACGAGCGGTTCAGCCTCAAGGACACGGCAGCACCCGGTGTGCCCCGGCAGTACGCCCTGACGATCCCGCCCGAAGTCGTGAACAACATGGGCAACATCAACAGCGCCGGTCTGCGCACTGCCGTGATGAAGGCGCTCAACCCCCGGGCAGGCGGTGGCGCTCTCAAGCACTGGCTGCGCCTCAGGGCGGACGAGCTGATCGATGTGATGGCCGCGGAGGGCCCGCCGCTGGATCTGCGTGCCTGCTTCGCCGACCCGTTGTCGGCGGCGCTGCACTGCGAGGTCATCGGTGTGCCGTTCGACGACTGGCGCCGGCTGATGTCCGGACTGGACATCGCCTTCATGACCAGCGCCCAGCCCTTCGACGGCGCGTCCCTCAACTGGTACAAGGACCTCGACTACATGGTCGAGCAGCTCAATGCACCGGAGCCGGACGGCCTGCTGGGTGAGCTGGCGGCGCTGCGCCAGGACCCCGAATCGGCCCATCTGACGGACGAGATGCTCGCCATGGTCGCGGCGTCGCTCTTCGGCGCGGGCGCCGTGTCCACGTCCTCGTTCCTGGTGCTCGCGGTGCTCGCACTGGTGCAACGCCCCGAGCTGATCGGCTACCTGCGGGACCATCCGGACCGGATGGGCCGTGCCGTCGACGAGCTGCTGCGCTGGAATCTGTCGATCGGCGACGGCCTTCCCCGGCTCGCCCTCGAAGACGTCCGGCTGGGCGACGTCCTGGTCCGCAAGGGTGAGTTGGTGCTGGTGCTGGTGGAGGCCGCCAATTTCGACCCGGAGGTCTTCGAGGACCCGGAGCGGCTCGATCTGGAGCGTGAGCACAACCCGCATCTCTCCTTCGGCGGCGGCCGCCACTTCTGTCCCGCTTCCGCGCTGGGCCGGACCCATGCGGAGATCGCACTCGAGGCGCTGGTCCGGCGACTGCCGGGGCTCAGGCTCGCGGTGCCGGACGAGCAGCTGGTGTGGCGCACGGGGTTCATCAAGCGCCTGCCGGAGCGGCTGCCGGTGTTGTGGTAGCTGGGGCTCTTCCCCCCGCCCCTTCCCGTTCGATCGCCGGCGGGGCTCGTTCCGGGCCCCTCCGGCGATCGAGGGGCGGGGGGTGCGGGGGCTGAGCCCCCGCTCAGCGGAAGACGCCCGTGTGTCCCAGCGAATAGCGGCCCGGCTGCGGATAGACCGCGAGGCCGTGCGGGCCGCTGCCGACCGGGATACGGGCCAGTTGCTCCCCGGTCCCGGTGTCGATCGCGTACACCTCCGAGTTGTAGCGCCCGGACAGCCAGAGCACCCTGCCGTCCGCGGAGACACCGCCCATGTCCGGGGAGCCGCCGCCCGGCAGCCGCCATTTCTTCGTCAGCCTGTCCTGCGCGAAGTCGAAGACCGAGATGGTGCCTTCGCCGCGGTTGGTGACGTACATCTCCTTGGAGTCACGGCTGACGTAGAGGCCGTGACAGCCCTTGCCGGTGGGCAGCAGGTTCGGCGTGGTGAACTTCTCGCCGTCCAGCACCCACATGCCGTGGGCGATCATGTCGGCGATGTAGAAGGTCTTGCCGTCCGGCGAGATCTTCACGTCCTGCGGCATCGCGCCGCGGAACGGCAGCTTCTGCTGGCCGATGACCTCCATCCGCTCGGTGTCGACCTTGAGCAGCTCACCGGAGAACTCGCAGGAGACGATGAAGTACCGGCCGTCGGCGGAGAAGTCCGCGTGATTGACGCCGTAGCAGGAGACCGGGGTGGTCTTGACCTTCCGCATCGTGTGCGGGTCACGGAAGACCAGTTCGCGGTCGAGGGAGGCCATGACGACGGCGTGGCGGCCGTTGGGCGTGAAGTAGAGGTTGTACGGGTCGTGGACCTCGACAGGCTTGCCCGCGATGCCGGTGGCGGGGTCGATCGGGGTGAGGGTGTGGCCGCGGTTGTTGTTCACCCACAGGGTCTTGAGGTCCCAGGACGGGACGACGTGCTGCGGCTGGGCGCCGACCGGGATGGTCTCGACGACCTTGTACGTCGCGGGGTCGATGACCGTGACCGTGTTGGAGTTGGTGTTGGGGACGTACACCCGGGACGGGAAGTCCCTGACCACTGGCGACAGCTGACCCGGCCGGTCGGCGGCGTAGACGTCCTTCGGGTCCAGGACGGGCGGCATTCCCGGCAGTCCGGCCGGGGCGGCGACCGCCTTCTTCGACGCGGGCGGGGCCTGTTCCGGTTCGTTCTTCTCCGCGGGGGCGCCACAGCCCGCGGCAAGGACGGCGAGCGCGGCGGCGGCAAGGAGAACCGTGGATCGTTCGGTGAGGTGCAGCATCAGGTCAGCAGCTCCGTGGTCGTCACCGCACGCAGTCCGCGGCGGTCCAGTTCGTCGAGGAGGGCAGGCAGTGCGGCGACCGTGTCCGGGTAGCCGAAGTGGAGACTCACCACCGAGCCGCGCCGGATCTCGCGGGTGACGGTGCTGGTGACGGCGGGAGCGCCGGGAGACGTGTGGTCGAGCGAGTCGACGTCGTAGGAGAGCGTGTGCGGGTAGCCCGCCCGGGCGGCCAGCCGCTGGACGAGCGGCGTGGCGTACCGCGTACGGGACGGGCGGAACCAGCTGCCGATCGAACCGGTGAGTCTGCGCAGCCGCTCCGCACAGCCGGTGATCTCGACGTATGCGTCGGCCTCGGCCATCGAGGAGATGTCGAGGTGGCGCAGGGTGTGGTTGCCGAGGTCATGACCGCCGTCGAGGATCCGCCGGGCGAGGGCGGGGTGTTCGTCCAGCCAGGTGCCGACGGCGAGGACGGTGATACGGGCGCCGGCCCGCTCGGCCTCGGCGAGCAGGGCGCGGGCGATGGCCGGTTCGCCCTGGCCATGGAAGGTGAGGGCGACGGCGGAGCGGCTTCGGGGGCCGTGCGCGATCTCGGCGGGCAGACCGGGGATGCGCGGGGCGCGGTGCCGGCGGCCGGCGGCCGGGCCGTGGCCGACGGGGCGGCGGGAGCCGCGGGGTCGGCGGGGCGATCCGGGGCGGGTGGCTTCGGGGCGGGGCCCGCCTCCGTACAGCCGGTGGCAAGGGCTCCGGCAAGCGCGGCGCCCGCTCCTGTGCGCAGTACGCCACGGCGGCCGATTCGGTTCACGTCACAGCACAGTAGGCGCGAGCAGGGCGGAAAATAACGATTGACCCAATTCAGGACGATCGCGGGTCGCACATCCACAACCCGCCCCGCGGCCAGCAGATCGAGGATTCACCCACGCCAACCCATATTCATTCATGGTTTTACAGGCGAGTGGCCCAGTTCACCTTTAATTCAAGGTTGGATTGCATGGGTATGTACGATTTCGTTCGCATACAGAGTTTTGGCGACGGGCCCCCCGTCTGCCATAGTCGGTGGCACGACCCCCATTGACCCGGGCCAGGTCGTCCAGAAGAAGCGGCCGCGGATACACCCCCAAGTCCACCGGCCGCACACGTGAAGCCTCCTCAGTGCCGCGCGACGGCATCAGGGGGCTTTCGTGCGCCCGGCGCCCGCGCGTCAGCGGTCGGAGACCCGCATCTCGAACCAGGTGGTCTTGCCGCGCGGCAGCAGATCGACACCCCACCGGTCGGAGAGCTTGTCGACCAGGAACAGCCCGCGGCCGCTGATGTCCAGCTCCTGCACGGGCATCAGACAGGGCAGCCCTCGCGAGGGGTCACGCACCTCGACACGGATCCAGCCGCGCCGGCGCAGCATCCGCAGCCCGAAGACCCGCGCCCCGGTATGACGCACGGCGTTGCCGACGAGCTCGGAGACGAGCAGGATCGCGTGCTCGGCGACCTGCGGGGAGAGCGCCCACTGCCGCAGCACCACACACTGCGTCAGCCTGCGGGCGGTGGCGGCGGATTCGGGACGGGACGGCAGCCGGATCTCCTCGTCCGTCGGATTGCCGAACAACTCGAGTGCCTTGAGCGCCCGTTCGTCCTCGACGGCCGGCATCCACCGCGCGGCGGTCGCGCCGCCGCGCGCCCGCGGTTGCTCCGTACCTTCCAGCCCCGCCATGCCCCCCATCATGGCCGCACGCGGCACCCTCCGGGGCCGTTCCACAGGAATCGATACCCCGGAACGAACCGTTCCGGGGTATCGAGTTGGCATATGACTCTGGCAGTGCGGGGATTGCGCGGCCCATCTGACCTGCGATGACGCACCGCTTACGAATGATCGCCGAGCGCGGTGGCCCGAATCGCCTTAAGGCTCCTTTAAGGTTCGATTAATGCGGCCGCCATGTTGACGCGACGCTTCGCTCTGCCCCAACTGCCTGGAGCGCGGCGGAACTTCAGAGGAACTTCGCCTTGCCCGGGCCCTCCTCGACGAAGCTGCGCATGCCCCGCTCACGGTCCTCGGTGGCGAACAGGCCCGCGAACCAGTTCCGTTCGATCGCGAGGCCCGTGTCGATGTCCGTCTCCAGACCGGCGTCGACGGACTCCTTGGCCGCACGCAGGGCCAGCGCCGGGCCCTGGGCCAGCTTCGCCGCCCATGCGTGCGCCTGCTCGTACACCTCGGCGGCCGGGACGACCCGGTCGACCAGACCGATGGCCAACGCCTCGTCGGCCCTCACATGACGGCCCGTGAAGATGAGGTCCTTGGCCTTCGAGGGGCCGACGAGCCGGGCGAGCCGCTGGGTGCCGCCCGCGCCCGGGATCAGCCCGAGCAGGATCTCCGGCTGGCCCAGCTTGGCGTTGTCCCCGGCGATGCGGTAGTCGGCGCACAGCGCCAGCTCGCAGCCGCCGCCCAGGGCGTAGCCCGTGACGGCAGCGACGACGGGCTTGGGGATCCGGGCGACGGCGGTGAACGAGTCCTGCAGGGCCTTGGACCGCTTGACCATGGCGGCGTGGTCCATCACCTGCATCTCCTTGATGTCCGCGCCTGCCGCGAACACCTTCTCGCCGCCGTAGAGGATCACGGCCCGGACGTCGTCGCGGTCGGTCGCCTCGGCGGCGAGGTCGCGCAGCCGGTCCTGGGTCGCGATGTCCAGGGCGTTCATCGGGGGGCGGTCCAGGCGGATGGTGCCGACGCCTTCGGAGACTTCGAGAGAAACGGTCATGGCCAGCAGGTTAGTGGCAGGGGGGTCTGGGGGATCCCCCCAGAAGACACAGCACGGCGACGGGCCCGGTGCCGTCGGGGGTTTGGGGATATCCCCCAAAATGTCCCGTACAGCACCGGACCCGTACGTACGTGTGTACGCGTTCTCCGGGGCCTACTTCGTCCACTCCGCCCAGGACATGTTCCAGCCGTTCAGCCCGTTCTCGGGGGCGATCTGCTTGTCCCTGGAGTTCTTCACGATCACCACGTCGCCGATGATCGAGTTGTTGTACATCCAGGCCGCCGGCGTACCGCTGTCGTACGCGCCGCGCACGTCACGCAGGCCGACACAGCCGTGGCTGACGTTCGCCGAGCCGAAGGTACCGGACGAGGCCCAGTAGTTGCCGTGCATGAAGGTGCCCGACGAGGACAGGCGCATCGCGTGCGGTACGTCCTTGATGTCGTACTCGCCGCCGAAGCCCACGGTGGCACCGTTCATCCGGGTCACCTTGTACTTCTCACTGATGACCATCTGGCCGTTGTACGTCGTCGTCGACGGGGCACCGGCAGTGATCGGGATGTTCTTGACGACCTTGCCGTCCCGCACGACCTTCATGGTGTGGGCACTGGCGTCCACGGTGGAGACCTGGCTGCGGCCGATGGTGAACTTCACCGTCTTGGACTGCTTGCCGTACACACCGGGCCGGCCCTCGACACCGTCCAGGTTGAGCTTGACGGTCACCTTCGTACCCGCGGCCCAGTACTTCTCCGGGCGGAAGTCGAGGCGGTCGTTGCCGAACCAGTGGCCCTCGACGGGGACCGACGGCTCGGCGGTCACCTTGATGGCCCGCTCGACGGCCTCGGGGTTGGTGATGCCCCGGGTGAAGTTGATGGAGACCGGCATGCCGACGCCGACGGTCGAGCCGTCCTCGGGCGTGTAGTGGCCGACGAAGGTATTCTTCGGGACGAGGGTGGTGAAGGTCGTGTCCTTCGCCGACTCACGGCCCTCGGAGTCCTTGGCGACCGCGTGCACCTTGTACTTGGTCGCCCCGGCGAGGTGCTGGAGCGGCTCCCAGCTCGCACCGCCCGCGGCCATCTTCCCCTCGACCGCGTTGCCCTTGTCGTCCTGGACGGCGACCGTGGTCAGCTTGCCCTTGTCGGCGGTCACCTTCAGCGCGCCGCTCGTGGCGACCGAAGCCGCGCCGTCCTTGGGCGCTATGGTCACGACCGCCTGCGAGGCCGCCGTGCCGACCTTGCCGCCGTCCTTCCCGACCTTGCCACCGCTGTCGCCGCCGGAGTCCCCGCCCCCGCCGCACGCCGTCGTCACCAGGAGCAACGCCCCCATGGCCAGGGCCGGCAGAGCGGTACGACCGCGCCTGCGCCCCGTCCGCACCGATGCCCCCGATATCGGCTGCCCGTTCAAGATCGCTGTCTCCCCTCGCACGGCCTGGCCCCGCCACGGCCCTTGGAGCCTGGCCGCATGTCCCGCCAGGCTCCTACCCCCACGCGCTCGACCGGCGCGCACTGCGATAGATAATCACACCGCAAGCCACGAGGGCTTCCCACAAATGTCACCGTTCAGTCGCAAACCTGCCCGGAAGACATGCGGGCCATGCAGGTTGGCCGAGGGTCAGCCCAGCGCGGAACCGGCCTTCCACTCGTCCCAGCTCATGTTCCAGCCGCTCAGACCGTTCCAGGGCGCGACCTTGCGGTCGCGGGAATTGACGACTTCGACGACATCCCCGATCAGGGTCCGGTCGAAGAACCACCCGGCCGGGGAGTCCTGGCTGCCGCCCTTCTCGTCGCGCAGTCCGATGCAGCCGTGACTGACGTTCCTCGAGCCGAAGACGGCGGGATCGGCCCAGTAGTTGCCGTGCAGGAAGGTGCCCGAGGTGGTGAGCCGCATCGCGTGCGGCACGTCCTTGATGTCGTACTCGCTCTTGCCCTTCTTGGTCTTGAAACCGACCGTGGCGCCGTTCATGCGGGTGACGTCGAACATCTCGCTGACCACCATCTTGCCGTTGTACGTCGTCGTCTTCGTCCCACCCGCAGTGATCGGCAGAGTCGCCAGCACCTTGCCGCCGCGGCGCACCACCATCGTGCGCTTCTCGGCATCGACCAGGGACATCTGCGAGCGGCCCACGGTGAAGCGGATGGTCTTCCGCTGGATGCCGAACGTGCCGGGCGAGCCCTGGACATCGCGCAGCCGCAGGTCGACGGTGACCTTGGTGCCGGGCTTCCAGTACTGGCGCGGCCGGAAGTCGAGCCGTTGCCCGTCGAACCAGTGGCCCACGACCTCCACCGGCGGAACGGCGGTGATGCGGATGCCGCGCTGCACGGCCGCGCGGTCCTCGATCCGCCGGCTGAAGGTGAAGGAGACGATCATGCCGGTGCCGACGGTGGCGCGGTTCTCCGGATTGAAGTAGCCGATGAACCGGTGCGCGGGCACGGCGGTGGTGAAGGTGGTGTGCCGGGCCGCCCTGCGGCCGTGGGCGTCCAGGGCCACCGCCTCGACGCTGTACTTGGCGGCCAGCGCGAGACGGGCGCCCGCTTCGGGCTGCCAGCGCAGCCCGTCCTCCGAGATCGAGCCGGGCACTTCGACCGGCTGGGCATCCTCGATCTGGGTGACCTTGACCCGCTCCAGCCGTCCGCCGGGCAGCCTCACCTCCACCTTGCCGTCCGCGGCGACGCCCTTCGCTCCGTCCTCGGGCGTCACCCGGATGGTGTCCGAGGGCGCCTGCGGCTTGCCGCCGACGTCCAGGTCGCCGCTGGTGCAGCCGGTCAGCGCGGCCAGCAGTCCTGTCCATACCAGGGCGGCGGCCAGAGTGGCCTTTGTCCGCCTCACTGCGTTGCTCACAGAGTCCACCTCGCGGGATCGCAAAGACACAGCACGTCCCGCCCAACGACCGCCACCCTCCAGGGGAAACGTGAGTGCGGGTCATGTTGGGAGTAGCACAGCGCGGGCAGAACAGGTGGGAGGACCACGCGCGGGGAGCCGCGGCCGGGACGCCGTGCGCCACATCCCGCGGGGCCCGACGAGCCGCGGGAGGCCGACACGTGTCGAGCGCAGCCGAGCAGGAGGCAGTTCGGGACGGGGAGCGGACCTCCCCTGCCGCGCAGCGGCGTCCGGCGCTGAACGGACGGCGCAGGGAGGCCGATGTCCCCGGGCCGCCGGTCTGGCCGGGGGCGCCGACCCCGCTGGGCGCGCGGTTCAGAGTCGGTGCCGACGGGGTCGCGGGCACCAACTTCGCGCTGTGGGCGGGCGGGGCCGAAGCCGTGGAGCTGTGCCTGTTCGACGACGCGGGGACGGAGACCCGGCTGCCGCTGACGGAGCTCACGCACGAGATCTGGCACGGCTTCGTCCCGGGCGTACGGCCGGGTCAGCGGTACGGCTTCCGGGTGCACGGCCGCTGGGACCCGTGGACCGGTGGCCGCTGGAACCCGGCGAAGCTGCTCCTCGACCCGTACGCACGCGCGGTGGACGGGGAATTCGGGGGCAGGGCCCGTGGCGGAGCCACTGACGGCCGCCGTGTCCCCCGGGTGGAGTACGGCCCCTTGCCGCCCGAGGTGTACGGCCATGTCCGCGACTGGCCGCAGCAGCATGTCGCCGACACCGTCCGCGACGACCGGGACTCGGCTCCGTACGTGCCGAAGGGCGTCGTCGTCCACGACGACGCGCCCGACGACGAGTGGGCCGACGACCGCCGGCCCAAGACGCCGTGGGCCGACTCGGTCATCTACGAGCTCCATGTGCGCGGCTTCACGAAGCTGCACCCGGACGTCCCGGAGGAGCTGCGCGGTACGTACGCGGGCCTGGCGCACCCGGCCGCGATCGGCCATCTCGTACGCCTCGGCGTGACCGCGGTGGAGCTGCTGCCGGTGCATCAGTTCGCGCACGAGGACCATCTGCTGCGGCGCGGGCTGAAGAACTACTGGGGCTACAACTCGATCGGCTATTTCGCGCCGCACGCGGCCTACAGTGCATCGGGGACGGCCGGGCAGCAGGTCGGCGAGTTCAAGCGGATGGTCCGGGCGCTGCACGCGGCGGGCATCGAGGTGATCCTCGACGTCGTCTACAACCACACGGCGGAGGCGGGTGAGCTCGGGCCGACCCTCAGTCTCAAGGGCATCGACAACCGCGGCTACTACCGTCTCCAGTCCGACGCCCGCCGCTACGCCGACTACACCGGCTGCGGCAACACCCTGCACGTCGTCCAGCCGCACGTGCTGCGGCTGATCACCGATTCGCTGCGCTACTGGGTCACCGAGATGGGCGTCGACGGCTTCCGCTTCGATCTCGCGGCGGCGCTCGCGCGGTCGATGCACGACGTCGACATGCTCTCCCCGTTCCTCGCGGTGATCGCCCAGGACCCGGTGCTGCGCCGTGTGAAGCTGATCGCCGAGCCGTGGGACGTGGGCAACGGGGGCTATCAGGTCGGCGCGTTCCCCCCGCTGTGGACGGAGTGGAACGACCGCTACCGGGACGCGGTCCGGGACTTCTGGCGCGGCGCGCTGCCCGACGTACGGGACCTCGGATACCGGCTGTCGGGCTCCAGCGATCTGTACGCCTGGGGCGGGCGGCGGCCGTACGCGTCGGTCAACTTCATCACCGCCCACGACGGTTTCACGCTGCGCGACCTCGTCTCGTACGAGCGCAAGCACAACGAGGCCAACGGGGAGGGCAACCGGGACGGCACGAACGACAACCGGGCGTGGAACTGCGGCGTGGAGGGCGAGACGGACGATCCGCAGGTCAACGCGGTGCGCCGACGGCAGATCCGCAATCTGCTCACCACCCTGCTGCTGTCCACCGGGGTCCCGATGCTGGTCGCGGGCGACGAGATGGGCCGTACACAGGGCGGCAACAACAACGCGTACTGCCAGGACAACGAGGTCGGCTGGCTCGACTGGTCGCTCCTGGGGCAACCCGGACCGAGCGGGCTGCTGGCCCTGACGTCGCGGCTGCTCGCGCTGCGCGGGGCGCATCCGGTGCTGCGGCGCCGGGCGTTCTTCTCGGGGCGGCCGCAGACCGCGGACGGGCTGCGGGACCTGGCGTGGTTCACCCCGCGCGGCACGGAGATGACCGAGCAGGACTGGTACGCGCCGGCGTCGACGCTCGGGCTCTTCCTCTCCGGCCGGGACATTCCCGGCCGGGACGCGCGGGGCGATCAGGTGACGGACGACAGTTTCCTGACGGTGCTGCACTCGGCGGACGCCCCGGTGGACTTCCGGCTGCCGGGGCCGCCGTGGGCCGAGGCGTACGAGCTGGTCGTCGACACCTCGCGGGAGGACCAGTCGTCGGCGCCGGGCACGGTGCACCGGGGCGGCGACGGGGTGACGGTGCCGGCACGGTCGGTGCTGCTGCTGCGGGTCGAGAGCTAGGCCTGTCCTCCGGATTCAGCCCGGCAAGATCCACCGGACGGACGTCAGGTACGGCCCCGCAGAAACTCGGTGGGCTGTGTCAGTGGTGAAACGTAGGCTCGCCCCTGATGCCCACCACAGATGAAGTCGCCGAGAACCGGTCCGCCGTGCGTTCGCTGCTCCGGCTGTGGCCGTACGTACGGCCGGTACGGGTCCGCCTGTTCAGCGCGGCGTGCGTCGCGATCGTCGCGTCCTGTCTGAGCCTGGTGATCCCTCTTGTCCTGAAGTGGCTCGTGGACGGGCCGGTCGCGGAGCGGGACGCGGGCGGGGTGTGGCTGGGGGCGCTGTATCTGCTGCTGCTCGGGATCGCGGAGGCGGTGCTCTTCGGCTTCCGGCGATGGCTGGTGGCTCGGCCGCTGGCCACGGTGGAGGCCGCGATGCGGGCGGATCTCTTCCGGCATCTGCAGCGGCTGCCGGTGGCCTTCCACGACCGCTGGGCGTCGGGGCAGTTGCTGTCGCGAGGGACGACGGATCTGATGCTGCTGCGGATGTTCCTGGCGTTCCCGCTGACGTTCCTGCTGGTCAACGGAGTGACGATTCTGGTCGGGGCGGCCATTCTGCTGATGCAGGAGTGGACGCTGGGGCTGATCCTGCTGGTGCCGGTCGCGCCGCTGGTGATCCTCCTGGCGATGTTCGAGAACCGGTACTCGTCCGTCGCCCGAACGGCGCAGGACCAGGTCGGGGATCTGACGACGGTCGTCGAGGAGAGCGTGCTCGGTATCCGCATCGTGAAGGGCTTCGGCCGCCACCGCAGCCAGTCCGCCGCCTTCCGCGAGCTCGCGCGGCGGCTGCGGGGCACCGAGCTGGTCAAGGCGCGCCTCCTGGCGGGCATCTGGTCCATCATCATGATCATCCCCGAGCTGGCGATCGGCACGGCGCTGGTCCTCGGCACCCTCCAGGTCGCGGACGGCGAGCTGTCGGCCGGCACGCTGGTCGCCTTTCTCTCGACGGCGCTCGCCCTGCGCTGGCCGGTGGACTCGATCGGCTTCCTGATCGCGATGAGCCAGGAGGCGGCGACGGCGACGGACCGTTACTTCGAGGTCCTGGACGCGGAAGAGGAGTCCCAGGAGGAGGCCGAGGCGTCCTCCCGGACCCACCACGGGCGCGCCGGGGCGGGCCGTCCCGGGAAGACTCCGGCTTCCGGGGCCGACAGCCCGGTAGCGGAACCGGCAGCGGAACCGGTAGGCCCGGCCGTCGACGGGGCCACCGGCGCGGACCTCGCAGCCGGCCGGGGAGCCGGGCACGTTTCGCATACGAGTGGCCGGTCGGCCCCTGACCCCTCCGGGCAACTTGCCGGGGGCGGGCTGGTCTTCGACGCGGTCGAGTTCCGTTACCCGGACGCGAGCCCACGGTCCGCGCCGGTGCTGGAACGGATCGATCTGCGGGTCCGGCCCGGCGAGACCATGGCGCTCGTCGGTGCGACCGGGTCCGGGAAGACGACGCTGACCGCGCTCGTACCGCGGCTGTACGAGGTGACCGGCGGGCGGATCACGCTCGACGGGCGGGACATCGCCGCGATGCCCCGCGAGGAGCTGCGGCAGCTCGTGTCCATGGCCTTCGAGGAGCCCACGCTCTTCTCGGCGAGCGTCGGTGAGAACGTGCTGATGGGCGCCGAGGACGCGGGGGACGAAGGCCTGCGGCGCGCGCTCGACGTGGCGCAGGCCGGATTCGTGGACACGCTTCCCCAGGGGGTCCACACCCAGGTCGGCGAGCAGGGGCTGAGCCTCTCCGGCGGCCAGCGGCAACGGCTCGCGCTCGCCCGCGCGGTCGTGGGGCGGCCGAGGTTCCTCGTCCTCGACGACCCGTTGTCGGCGCTGGACGTGCACACCGAGGCGCTGGTGGAGGCCGCGCTCCGGCGCGTCCTGGAGGACACGACCGCGCTCGTCGTGGCGCACAGGCCGTCCACGGTGCTGCTGGCCGACCGGGTGGCACTGCTGTCCCAGGGCCGGATCGCGGCCGTGGGCACCCACCACGAACTGCTGCGGGACAACGCCGAGTACGCCCGGCTGATGTCGGGCGCGCACGCCGAGGAGCGAGTCCGATGACGTCATCGACGACCACACAGCCGTACGCGGACGCCGACGACACGGCCGGGGAGCGCGCGGGCGGAGATCGGGACCCGTTCGACCGCGACGCCCTCCCCACGCCCGAGGGCGCCACCGGGGCGCTGCTGCGGTCGCTGCTGGCGCCCCGGCGGGCCAGGGTCGCGCTTACCGCGTTGTTGCTGCTGCTCCAGCAGGCCGCCGCGCAGGCCGGCCCGTTGCTCGTCGCGTACGCCATCGACAGCGGCGTCCCGGCGCTGCGCCGCGGTGACCACGGGCCGCTCGTGGCCGTGGCCGTCGGGTACGCCGTGTGCGCGGTGGCGTCCGGGGTGTTCCAGTACGCGTTCATCCGCGCCGCCGCCCGCGTCAACCAGGACGTCCTGCTCGATCTGCGCGGCAGGATCTTCCGGCACGCCCAGGCGCTCAGTGTGGACTTCCATGAGCGGTACACCTCGGGCCGGCTGATCTCCCGCTCCACGACCGACGTCGAGTCGCTGCGGGAACTGCTCAGCGAGGGCCTCCAGGAGCTGATCGGCGTCGTCCTCGCGTTCGTCTACATCTCGGCGATGCTGCTCTGGCTGGACCTCGGCATCGGGGGTCTGGCCGTGCTCAGCTTCGTACCGCTGTATCTGCTCGTCCGGCTCTACCAGCGGCGCGCCGCGGTCGTGTTCACCGAGCGGTCCTCCGCGATCGCGGCCGTCATCGTGAAGTTCGCGGAGACGATGAACGGCATCCGGCCGGTGCGCGCGTTCCGCCGCGAGCGCGCCAACGACGACCGCTTCCGCGCGCTGAACGAACGGCACGCCCGCAGCAACGGCGACGCCCTGCTGGAGATGGCCCGCTATGTCGTCGGTTCCCGGCTGGTCGCCAACACCGCCGTGGCGGGGATGGTGCTGTGGGGCGCGTCCCGGGTCGCCGAGGGGACACTGGCACTGGGTGTGCTGGCGGCCGCGGTGCTGTATCTGCGGCGGCTGTACGACCCTATCGACCGTCTCGGCATGTTCCTCAACTCGTACCAGTCGGCGGGCGCGTCGCTGGAGAAGATCGCCGGTCTGCTGGCCCAGACGCCGTCCGTGCCGGAGCCCGAGCGTCCCGTGCGGCTGCCGGATCTCGCCGGGGCCGCCGGCCCCGGCCGGGAGGTGGTCTTCGAGGACGTTCGGTTCGCGTACCGCACCGGCGGTGAGGTACTGCCCCGCTTCGGGCTGACGATCCCGGCGGGCCAGACCGTCGCGGTCGTCGGCTCCACCGGCGCCGGCAAGTCCACGCTCGCGAAGCTGCTGGCCCGCTTCTACGACCCCACGGACGGGCGGGTTCTCCTCGACGGCGTCGACCTGCGCGAGCTGGCCGTGCCCGAACTGCGGCGCGGGGTCGTGATGGTGACGCAGGAGGCGTTCCTGTTCTCCGGGACGGTCGCGGAGAACATCGCGATCGGGCGCCCGGACGCGACCCGCGAGGAGATCGAGCAGGCGGCGAAGGCGATCGGCGCGCACGACTTCATCAGCGGCCTGCCGGACGGCTACGACACGGACGTACGCAAGCGAGGCGGGCGGATCTCGGCAGGTCAGCGCCAGCTCGTCGCGTTCGCGCGGGCGCTGCTGGCCGACCCCGCGGTGCTCATCCTCGACGAGGCGACCAGCTCCCTGGACATCCCTGGCGAGCGTGCGGTTCAGCGCGCGATGACGACGGTGCTGCGCGGCCGTACGGCGGTGGTGATCGCCCACCGGCTGTCGACGGTCGAGATCGCGGACCGGGTGCTGGTGATGGAGCACGGCCGGATCGTCGAGGACGGCACCCCGGCCGAACTCACCGGCGGGGCGGGCCGGTTCGCCGATCTGCACCGGGCTTGGCGGGACAGCCTGGTCTAAGGGCTTGTCCGGTGGATCTTGCCGGACTCGCGAGCCCGGCAAGATCCACCGGACAGGCCCTGGCCGCGAGCTGCTATTTCTTGCAGGTGTCCTGGAAGGGAAGGCCGGGGACGTACTGCTTCCACTGCTCCTCGGTGAGGCCTCCGCCGGCCAGGCGGCAGGCCATGGCCATGGGGTCGGCACTGATGGCGGGCAGGTCGCGCAGGTCCCAGACGACGGCTGTGCCGTCGCTGCTGACGGTGACCATGAAGCGGCCGTCAGGTGTGAAGACCAGGTCGTCCACCGCGTCTCGGTGCCGAGTGAGGGTCGCGGCTGTGTGAGGACGTGCGAGGTCACCGATGTCCCACAGGGTGGAGTTCCCGTGCTCGCTCACCGCAGCGAGCAGATGTCCGCCCGGGTGGAACTCGTACCGGGAGAAGTCTCCGTCGGTGTCCGGGACGTCGCCGGCGAGCCGCGGCTTCTTCGGGTCCGTGATGTTCCACAGGTATGCGTCCCGGTCGGAGCCGCCGGTGGCCAGGAGCTTGCCGTCCCGCGAGAAGGCGGATGCGCCGTTGCCGTCCGGCAGCTGGACGGATTTGTCCGTCTTTCCGTCCAGCGGAACGAGATGGGTGTTCAGGGCGGGCAGGGCCAGCACCCGTGCGCCAGGACCGAAGCGGGCTTGATACAGCGGCTGTACCCCGGTCGAGGAGCTGATCTCCTTGGGACTCTTGCGGTTTGTGACGTCCCACATCACGGCCCAGCCGGGGGAGAAGAGCGTCTCCGCTCCATTGGCGACCAGGATGGAGCCGACCGGGGAGAAGTCCGCCCACACCGTCTCTGCTCGGCGCTGTATGACCGCTGCCTTGCGAGGCCGGGAGCGGTCGGTGATGTCCCAGAGCACGACCCGGCCCGCTCGGTCGGCGCTGGCCAGGGTCTTGCTGTCGGAGCTGATGGCGATGTCGTTGACGAACGCCCCGACATCCAGGATCGCCCCACGCTCCGGACGGCGGGGGTCGGTCATGTCCCAGAGGACGACGGCCTGGTCGTAGCCGCCGGTCGCCAGCGTCCTGCCATCCGGCGTGAGGTCCACCGCGCTGATGGCGGGCCCTCCGTTGTCGAGGGTCGCCACGGCATCCGGCCGGCCTCGGGCCGTGAGGTTCCAGCGGGCGAGTGACTTCGAGTCCGCGGAGGTCAGGGTCCGGCCGTCCGGGGCGAATGCCAGGGCTTCCACATACGACTTGTGGCCCTCCAGAGTCTCCGACTCGGTGGGGTGCGCCACATCGGTCATGTCCCAGAGCTTGACGGTGCCGTCGAAGCCTCCGGTGGCGAGGGTCCTCCCGTCCCGGCTGAAACTCAGGCTGTCGACGATGTCCTCGTGGGCGGTCCAGGCGGCCAGCTTCGCGGGTTCGGCGGGTTTGCGCATGTCCCACACTTGGACCAGGCGGCTGTCCATCGTCGCCAGCAGTCTGCTGTCCGGGCTGAAGGCCACATCCTCATCGATACCCTCCAGACGAACCAGTCGGCGGGGACGGGCCAGGCTGCTGACATCCCACAGGGTTGCGCCGGAGCGATGGACCACTGAGTTTCTGTCCTTGGGCTCTTCTGAGAAGACGACAAGTCCCGTTGCCGAGATGAGAATGCGGCCGTCCGGACTGAAGGCGACCGTGCTGGTGTCGTAGAGGCCGCGCTTGACGGCTAGTTGCTGCGGGTGGGCCTGGTCGGTGATGTTCCACAGAGCGACCGCGCCATCGGAATAGGTCTTCTTCTTGCCGTCGTCCCATCCCGTGGCTGCCAGGGTCCGGCCGTCCGGGCTGAAGGCGACTCCCGATGGCGATCCCTTCATGTCCGCGAGGCGAACGGTGGCGATGACGCGCGGCTTGTAGCGGTCGGCGAGCGTCCAGAGAATGACCCTGCCGTCCTCGCATGCCTGGGCCAGCATCCGGGAGTCCCGGCTGAACGCGAGGCCGTCGTAGTCCCCGCAGCCGGAGAGCGGTGCGAGCCGCCTTCTGTGGGAGGCATCGGTGACGTCCCACAAGGTGGCCGGGTCACCCAGCTTTCCCGCCGCCAGCGTCCTGCCGTCGTGGCTCAGTACGGGATTGTCGGCATCATCGGCTTCGGACCTGCCCGCGAAGCGTGTCTGTGCCAGCGTGTCGAACACGGCAGCGCGCGCCTCTGTCGTGGGCCGCAGCCGGTGTGCCGCGAGCCCCAGTCGCAGCGACAGCTCCGGCTCGGTGCCCCTGAGGTTGCCCGCTTCGGCCACCAGCGCCCGGAAAACCGCCAGACGCCGCTGTTCCTGCGCCTCGCCCCGCTGCACGAACGCGATCGCCCCCGCAACCAGCGCCACGCACAACGCGACTGCCACCGCGCCCAGCGTCTGCTTCAGCCGCCGTGTGCGGCGGGCTTCCCGCTCCCGCTCCGCGCGGGCCGCGGCGATGGCGGCGAAGAGGAACCTCTCGGCCCGGCCGGGCAGTCGGCGGTGCCTGAACCGCTCCTCACGCAGGAGTTCCTGGGCGGCGTGCAGCCGTGTGCCCCGGTACAGGAACGCCGGGTCGCGGTCGGCTGCCGCCCAGGCATCGGCGTCGTCCGAGAGCTGCTGGCGCAGCATCAGCTGGGTGCGGTCCTCGTCGATCCATGCCCGCAACCTGGGCCAGGCGCGCAGCAGTGCCTCGTGGGAGATCTGGGCGCCGGTGCGGTCCACGGTGATCAGGCGGGCGGCGGCAAGCCGGTCCCGGATGGCCGCGGTGACGGCGGCCTCATGGGTGGTGAGACCGTCGAGGAGAGCCTCTGGGGTCACCCGGCGGCGTACGACGGCGTCTCCGCCGTCGCTGGTGAGGTGGACCATGCGCAGCAGCAGCTCGCGCAGCGCCTCCTGTCCGGCCGGGTCGAGGTCGTTGTAGAGCCGTTCGGTGGTCGTGGTGACGGATTTCCAGATGCCGCCGGTGGATTCGTATCCGGCGAGCGTGAGCGTGACGCCGCTGCGCCGCCGCCAGGTTTCGCGCAGAGCGTGGGCGAGGAAGGGCAGGGCCGCGGTGTCGCGAGCGAGGTCGCTTCGATCCTGGCGGAGGTCGTGCAGGAGACGGTCGGTCAGGCCGGTCTCCAGCTCCAGTCCGACGGCGCGGGCAGGCTCTTCCACGGCTGAGCGCAGGGCTTCGTCGTTCATCGGGACGACGGTGACCTGTCCGTGCTCCAGGGCCTCGACGAGGGAAGGGTACGAATGGCACGTGCCGTAGTGGTCGGCACGCAGGCCGAGGACGACGCGGGGTCCGTCGGCGCGTGCAGCCGTGAGCAGGTCGATGAAGCGGGCGCGCTCGTCCGCGTCGCGGCAGCGGGTGAAGACCTCCTCGAACTGGTCGACCACCAGCAGCCGACACCGCTCCCGGCCGGGGAGCGGCTCCGGTAACCGGCCGTTCTCCAGGGCCTCCTGGGCCTCCTCCGGACGACGGCCGGCCGCCCGGGCCCACAGCTTTGCGAGTGCGCGCAACGGGTGCGGTCCGGGGGCCGGGAGGAGGAGTGCCGGCCAGGGAAGTGTCACGGGCGCGTGGCTCGGCCGGCTCGCCCGGCTCGCGTGGCGGCGCTCGAGCCCGGCCAGCAGGCCGGCCCTCAGAAGTGAGGACTTGCCGACGCCGGACGCCCCGACCAGGACGACCGGGCGGCCGGCCGCAGCGTCCGGGCCGTCGCCGCGCGCGGGCGCGTCCGTCCCGCACACGGCATCGATCAGTCGCCCGGTGAGTTCCTCACGGCCGAAGAAGTGCCGGCTGTCCGACGCTCCGAACGACTCCATACCCGGGTACGGGCACGGCACATCCGCGGGCGGTTCGCCGCGCGACCGGCCGGCGCCGGTGCCGTAGGCACGGTTGGGCGCGAGGATCAGCGACCCCAGTGAGCCGTCGCTCTGCCGGCGCGGCCGGATCGGCCCGTCGCGGAAGGTACGGTCGACGGCCTCGTACAGGCTGTCCATCGTGATCCACGGTCCCCGCCCGAACGGATCGCCCTCACGCAGCAGTTGGAGCAGCCGGCCGGTGAAGAGGGTGTGCCTGCGACCCTCCGGCGCGAAGGAGAGGTCGTAGCGGGACGTGGCACTGAGGAGGAAACTGCCGTCGGGCCGGGTGGTGAAGTAGGGCGCGTCCCCCGGTCCGCCCGCTGCCGGCGCCGTCGCCCGCCCCGAATAGCAGCAGTCCAGGACAACGATGCCGCCGGCCGCCGAGCCGCCGATGAGGCCCTTGAGCGTCTGGTACGGCACGCCCTGCGAGATCTGGTGCGGCGACCGGACGGCGTGTGTGGCGAGGTAGAGCTCGTCCTGCGGACCCAGCAGCCCGTGGCCGACGTAGTAGAGCAGGACGACGCCGGTCGCCTCGGCCACGACCTGTTCCACTGCGGCGATCACATCGGCCGGGGAGGCGTCCGGGGGGACGCGGTGGATGCGCTGCGGGTCCATGCCGCACACGTCGTGCAGCGTCGCTTCGAGGTCGTCGAGCGTGGTGGCCACGGCGGGCAGAGCGGGCAGCTCCGAATCCGGAACATGGCTCGCGCTTCCGATGAGTACGGCGTGCGCGCCTGTTCCGGCCGGCCAGGTGTCTTCGGCGTCGGCCGGCATGGCTCAGGACGCGGTCACGGGGTCGTCGCCCGGCCGTGGTGCGGGCCGAGCGGAACCGGCTCGATCCGGGCCGGGCGGCCGAGCGGGCTCGGCCTCCGCCGGGTCTCCCGTCCCCGAGACCGCGGAGTCCGTCGAGCCCGCAGATTCCGTCGCGTCCACGGGGTCCGCCGGGTCCAGGGCTGCTGCCAACTCCTGTGCGAGGGCGGCCGCCTGCTGAGGACCGCTTGCCTTCGCCCCGGCCGATGTCACGGTGACTTCGGTACCGTCCGGGCGGGTGACCGTGACGGCGCACTCGCCGCGTCGGCTGTGCAACCAGGCGACCAGCGCGCTCGCCAGGACCGTGACGACTCCCCCGGGTTCGAGCAGCGCGATCAGTACGTCGGCCGCCGTTCCGCCGCCCATGGCTCCGGCGGGGAGAGGTGCGGACTCGTCGTGGCGCACCCGGCCGCGCAATTCCGGCTCCGCGGCCAGCCAGCGCTTGAGGTCGTGGGCGCCGCTGCTGCCCGAGCCGTCGTTTTTCACAGTGATGACGATGCGCACGTACTCCCCCGAGATGTCACGCCTGTCACACAGCTACAGGTTGTAGCGTACACATCACTACCCACGGAACGCGGCGCAATGCGGCCAACGCCTGACCGACCGGCGCGCCGGGTGCAGGGCGTAGGGCGTACAGGGCCCCGGTCGTCATCTCCGCGCCCGCAGACCCTCGATGAGCAGGCCGAGCCCGAACTCGAAGTGGGTCGCGAAGTCCTGCGCGCCGGTGAGCACGGGCAGGGTGGCGGCGAGGTGCGGATACGTCCCTGCCGTCACCGCGTCGCGCAGGACCTCCGGGTCGGCCGGACCTCCGTTCCCCGGCCGTAGGGCGGCCTGTTCCTCCAGCGTGTGACCGACGGTGAAGTTGGCCACCGCGAAGAGCGCCCGCGCCGCCTCGTCGTCGCCGAAGCCCGCGTCGCGCAGCACGCCGACGAGCGTCTCGGCGAAGCCCAGGGTGTTCGGGCCGGTCGAGTGCGTACCGGCGAAGACGCGCGCGCCGTCGCGACGGGCGAGCAGGGCCGTGCGCATCGCACGGGCGAGGCCGGCCACCTTCTCGCTCCAGTCCCCGTCCACCGCCGACTCGGCGACGCCCTCGACCATGCGCTCCGCCATCGCCGTGAGCAGGTCCTGTTTGGTCGCGAAGTAGCGGTACAGCGCACCGGCCTGGACGTCCATCGCATCGGCCAGCCGCCGCATCGTCAGCGCGTCGAGGCCGGACTCGTCCAGCAGCCCAAGGGCCGTTTCGACGGTACGGGCCTGGTCCAGCCGTGCGGGCCGGCCTCTTGTCGGGGTTGACGGGGAGCTCATGGATCTCACTATAGTGAACAGTGTTCACGTGAACGTTGTTCACTAAATACGGGAGGACATCTCGGATGGGCACCGATGTGATCGTCGTGGGCGCCGGACCGACCGGGCTGATGCTCGCCTGCGAGCTGGCGCTGGCGGGCGTACGGACCCGGGTCCTGGAGCGCCGCACGGCGCCGCAGCAGGATTCGCGGGCGCTGAGCCTGCACCCGCGCAGCGTGGAGCTGATGGACCAGCGCGGGCTGCTCGACCGGTTCCTCGCGCTCGGCCGCACCGTGCCGGCCTGGCACTTCGCGGGGCTGCGCACCCTGTTGGACTTCACCGCGCTGGACTCCCGGCACGGCTACTCCCTGTTCCTGGCTCAGGCACACACCGAGGCACTGCTGGAGGAGCGCGCGCACGAGCTGGAGGTCGACATCCGCCGTGGCCACGAGACCACCGGTCTCGGCCAGGACGCCGACGGCGTCGAGATCGAGGTCCTCGGACCCGGCGGCATCGAGACCCTGCGCGCCCGGTACGTCGTCGGCTGCGACGGCGCGCGCAGCATGGTGCGCCGGTCCGCCGGGATCGGCTTCCCCGGCACCGACGAGACCCTGACCGGGATGCTCGGCGACTTCGCGCTCGCCGACGCGACCCCCGGCGCCCTCGACCGGGCGCGAGCCCGTGGCGTGCTGATCGCACCGCTGGAGGACGGGCGGACCCGGTTCGTCCTCCTGGATCCGGAGCGGTTGCGCGTGCCCTCCCGGGAGCCGGTGACCCTGGAGGAGTTCCGTACGTCGCTGATCCGGATCTCGGGCTCCGACTGCGGGATCGCCGAGCCCGGCTGGCTGTCGCGCTTCGGCAACGCCACCCGGCTCGCGGAGAGTTACCGCTCCGGCCGCGTCCTGCTGGCGGGCGACGCCGCCCACATCCACTTCCCCGCGGCGGGCCAGGGGCTCAACACCGGTCTCCAGGACGCCATGAACCTGGGCTGGAAACTCGCCGCGGTGATCAACGGCTGGGCGCCGGCCGGACTGCTCGACAGCTACGACGGGGAGCGCCGGCCGGTCGGGACGGCGGTCACCGAGAACACCGAGGTCCAGACCCTGCTGGCGGAGCTGGCGCTCGTCCCGCAGTACCGGCGCCCGGGGGCCGCCCTGCGCAGGCTCCTCGACGAGCTGCTCGGTATGCGGGAGGTCAACCGCCGGCTCGCCGGAGCGGTCTCCGCCCTCGGCACCGCCTACCCGCCCACGGCCGCCGGCGCCGATCCGCTGGTGGGGCGGCGCATGCCCGACGTCGGCCTCACCGCCGCCGGTTCGGAGGCGGTGCGCGTCCACGAACTGCTTCCGCAGGGCCGCTACGTCCTGCTCGGCCTCGCGGGGGACCCGGACCCGCAGAACGCCGTCACCGCGGGGTGGGGCTCACGGGTCACCGCCGTGACCGTCACCGAGCACGACGCGCACGAGGATCTCGACGGCGTGACCGAAGTCCTCGTACGGCCCGACGGCCACATCGCGTGGGCGACCCGTACCACCGACACGGACACTCGCCGCAACGAGCGGGCCGGTGCGCTCACGGCCTGGGCCGGGGCGCCCTCGGTGAAAGACGGCGCATGACCACGGCCCGTATCGGTCACCCGGCCGTGCACGACCCCGCCGAGCAGATCAGCCACGTGGTCACCGTCGACGGCGCCCGGCCCGTGCAGGTGTCCGGGCACGCCGTCCGGAACGCCGACGGACGGCCCATGCGCCCTGGCGACGGCGCCGCGGCCGCCCGCCACCCCGCGCAGACGCGCACCTGACGGACGAGCTGGGCATCAGGAGTCACACGGTGGACTTCACCGAGCGCGACGACGTACGGCGGACGGTGGGGGGCCCGGGGGGGGCGGACGAACTGCTCTCCTCGCCGGCCCGGGCGGGCTCGGACCGCTCCTGGCCGGTGTGATGGAGTGGGGACCATGACGACGACTGACGCGATCGTGGTGCCGGAGCTGTACGTCGGCTATCCCGGGGTGGCCTTCGGCGGGTACGTCGCGGGGGTGCTCGCGGAGCGCTCGGGGGCGAAGACGGTACGGGTGGACTTCCGCGGTCCCGTCCCGGTGGAGGTTCCCGTGCGGATCGCCGGAACGGCCGGCGGGGGTGCGGAGTTGGGCGAAGGGGACCGGCCGCTGGCCACCGCCTGCCCGGCCGAACTGCTGCTCGACGCTCCGGCCGCCCCTTCCCTGGACGAGGCGGCCGCGGCGGCCGAGGCGTTCCGGGCGGCGCCGCCTGTGGGGATCGTCGACTGCTTCGGCTGCGGCCTGGACCGTACGCCCGACCGCGGCCTGCGCCAGCACTGCACCCCGGTGCCGGGCCGTGACCTCGTCGCCTCCGCCTGGATCCCGTCCCCCGCCCTCGCCTCCGAGGACGGCCTGCTCCCGCCGGAACTGGTGTGGGGCGCCCTGGACTGCCCGGGCAACTGGGCGGGCCGCATGCTGGGCACCCAGCGCCCGGGCGCGGTCACCGCGGCCCTCACCGGCGCGCTCCTGCGTCCGGTGCGCGCCGGCGAACCGCACATCTCCTATTCCTGGCTGCAGTCGGAGTCCGGCCGCAAGCACGCGATGGGCGTGGCACTGGCCACGGCCGACGGCGAACTGTGCGCCCTCGCCGAGGCGTTGTGGCTGGATCCCCGGCCGGCGGCCTGACAGGCGGGCGCCAACGGCCGTCGGGACACCCTCGCCGGAACCGACGACCGTCGGGACGCCTCGCCGGAGCCAACGGGTCGGGGACACCCCCACCGGCACCAACGGCCGTAAGGCACCTCCGTCGGCCCACAAGGCCCCGTGAGGTTCGCAGGTCACGGTCAGGAACCATTTATCCGCCCCGGTGCACTGAGTCCGATTCGCCTCTGCGGCACTCTGCCCCCCTCGGGACCGAGAATCCCTGCTCGCACATGGGCGTGCAGCGTCGCGTAGGCGTCAATGACCTTCTTCACCGTGCGCACCACTGCCTGCGCCGACAGCCCGAAATCCGCCTTCAGCCCGGCATAGATCTCCTTCTGAAGGTCGTTGCGGGACTTCTTCGCCGAACGCCATGGCGTACACGGAGTGGGTGCTGCGGGCCATGCGGTCCACGGGGCTGACTCCCTTTCAGACAATTCACGCCCATCTCTCGCTCTTCGCCTATGTGCAGGGAGTGTCGATGGCGGCCGACCTGGAGACACAGGCCCGGCAGGACACCGGACTGTCGGGGGGCGACGAGTGGATGGCACGGAACGAGCCACAGCTCGAGGCGATCGCATCAGGTGGCGCGTACCCTCTGCTCACCACTCTGTTCGAACAGGACGACTTCGAGCTGGACCTCGAAACGCTCTTCGAATTCGGGCTGGCACGGCTGCTCGACGGCCTCGCGGTGATGATCGACGAAACGTCCGCTTAACGAACACGGCCTTTCATCCAACGGACACTTTCCGGCCAATCTGTTGACGCGCTCCTGACAGGAGCCCCTCACGCCTGCCACTCTTCCCCCGATCCACGCACCACATGCTCCGTCGCTCTGCCCGGGCGGCCCACCCAGCCGCCTGTAACCCCCCTCGCAGAAGGAGTTCGCGTGAGACCCACGCCCAGCCGTCGCGCGTCCGCGACCGGCGCTCTGCTCGCAGCCGCCGCCCTCCTGACCGTCGGCATCCAGTCCGGCTCCGCCGCCGCGGCCCCGGACGCCCCGGCGACCGCCCCGAAGCAGCAGGCCACCTCGGCGGCCGACCCCGGCGCACTGCCCGCGCAGCTCACCCCCGCCCAGCGGGCGGAGCTGATACGCGAGGCCAACGCCACCAAGGCGGCCACCGCGGCCGAACTCGGCCTCGGCTCCCAGGAGAAGCTCGTCGTCCGCGATGTCGTCCAGGACCGGGACGGCACCACGCACACGCGCTACGAGCGCACCTACGCGGGTCTGCCCGTCCTCGGTGGTGACCTGGTCGTCGCCGAGACGAAGGCCGGGCGGACCGAGTCGGTCACCAAGGCTTCCGCCGCCGCCCTCAAGAACGTCGACACCAGCGCCGACGTCGCCCCTGCAGCCGCCGAGCAGCAGGCCGTCGCCGCCGCGCGCTCCGACGGCTCGAAGAAGACCGCCGCCGACCGGGCCCCGCGCAAGGTGGTCTGGCTGGCCCAGGGCAAGCCGACCCTCGCGTACGAGACCGTCGTCGGCGGCGTCCAGCACGACGGCACCCCGAACGAGCTGCACGTCGTCACCGACGCCACCAGCGGCAAGAAGCTCTACGAGTGGCAGGCCATCGAGACGGGCACCGGCAACACGATGTACAGCGGCCAGGTCACGCTCGGCACGGCGCCGTCGTACACCCTGACCGACACGGGCCGCGGCAACCACAAGACGTACAACCTCAACCGCGGCACCTCCGGCACCGGGACGCTCTTCTCCGGCCCGGACGACACCTGGGGCGACGGCACCCCGCAGAACGCCGAGACGGCCGGCGCCGACGCGCACTACGGCGCCGCGCTCACCTGGGACTACTACAAGAACGTGCACGGCCGCAGCGGCATCCGCGGCGACGGCGTCGGCGCGTACTCCCGCGTCCACTACGGCAACGCGTACGTCAACGCCTTCTGGTCCGACAGCTGCTTCTGCATGACCTACGGCGACGGCTCCAACAACACCAAGCCGCTCACCTCGATCGACGTGGCCGCGCACGAGATGACGCACGGCGTCACCTCCAACACCGCGAAGCTGGTCTACAGCGGTGAGTCCGGCGGCCTCAACGAGGCGACGTCCGACATCTTCGCGGCGGCGGTCGAGTTCCACGCCAACAACGCGCAGGACAAGGGCGACTACCTCGTCGGCGAGAAGATCGACATCCGCGGCAACGGCACCCCGCTGCGCTACATGGACAAGCCGAGCAAGGACGGCGCGTCCAAGGACTCCTGGTACTCGGGCATCGGCGGCATCGACGTGCACTACTCGTCGGGCCCGGCGAACCACTGGTACTACCTGCTCTCCGAGGGCAGTGGCGCAAAGACCATCAACGGCGTGAACTACGACTCCCCGACCTCGGACGGTCTGCCGGTCGCCGGCATCGGCCGTGACAAGGCCTCGCTGATCTGGTACAAGGCGCTGACGACGAAGTTCAACTCGACCACGAACTACGCGGGCGCCCGCACCGGCACGCTCGCCGTCGCGAGCGAGCTGTACGGGGCCAGCAGCGCCGAGTACAAGGCGGTCGCCGACGCCTGGGCCGGAATCAACGTCGGCTCCCGGCCGGGCGGCGACACCGGTACGTCGTTCGAGAACACCACGGACGTCGCGATCCCGGACAACGGCGCCGCCGTCACGTCCCCGGTCACCGTCACCGGCCGCTCCGGCAACGCTCCTGCCGCCCTCAAGGTCGGCGTCGACATCGTCCACACCTGGCGCGGTGACCTGGTCATCGACCTGCTCGCCCCGGACGGCACGGCGTACCGGCTGAAGAACGCCAGCGGCAGCGACTCTGCGGACAACGTGGTCGAGACGTACACGGTGAACGCGTCGAGCGAGGTCGCGAACGGCGTGTGGAAGCTGAAGGTCCAGGATGTGGCAGCGCTGGACACCGGCTACATCAACAGCGTCAAGCTGACGTTCCCGTAGGCACGTCGGTGAGCGGACCGCCCGGGGGGACTCCGGTTCCCCCGGGCGGTTCCACGTATCGTGACGACATGATCAGAGTGCTGCTGGCCGACGACGAGGCGATGATCCGCGCGGGTGTGAAGGCCATCCTGGCCGCCGACCCCGGTATCGAGGTCGTCGCCGAGGCCGGTCACGGGCACGACGCCGTCGAACTCGCCCTGAAGCACCGGCCCGACGTGGCACTGCTCGACATCCGGATGCCTCGGCTGGACGGGCTGCAGGCCGCCGAGGAGCTGCGGCGCACCGTGCCGGAGACCGCGCTGGTGATGCTGACGACGTTCTCGGAGGACGAGTACATCGCGCGAGCGCTCGGCTCGGGAGTGAGCGGGTTCCTGCTCAAGTCCGGCGATCCGCGGGAGCTGATCGCGGGGATCCGGGCGGTGGCGGAGGGCGCGGCCTTCCTCTCCCCGGAGATCGCACGCCGCTTGATCGCCCATGTCGGCACGGGCCGGCTGTCGAAGGCCGCCGACGCCCGGGCCCGGCTGGAGCCGCTGACGCCCCGTGAGCGCGCGGTGGTCGCACTGGTCGGCTCCGGGTTGTCGAACGGGGAGATCGCCGGGCGGTTGCACATCGTCGAGGGCACGGTGAAGGCACATGTCAGTGCCGTGCTGGCGCGGCTGGGTCTGCGGAACCGGGTGCAGCTGGCGATCCTGGCGTACGAGGCGGGTCTGCTGGACGAGACGGACGACGAGGGCGAGAAGGACGCCCCGGCCGGCCGCTGACCACCCCCTACTTTCGTCGGAGGCCCGGGCCCCGGAGCGTCCGGCACAGTGGGGACATGCGCAGAGACCGGACCCGTGCCTACGTCGTCGACCTGGCCCTGTGGGGCCTGCTGAGCGTGCCGGTGCTGCTGAAGGGCGACCCGAACGACGGCGGTTCGTGGTGGTGGGTGGGCGCGGGTGTCGCGGTGCTCGGGGTGTGCGTCGCCGTGTGCCGGGCCTGGCCGCTGCTCGCGCTGGCGATCGTCGTGGCACTGAGTCTGGCGGCGTCGGTGGAGCTGTTCACGTCGTCGTACAGCCTCGCGCTGGTCGCGTTCGGCTATCTGACCGGGCGGCGCACCGAGCACACACGGTCCGCGCTGTGGACGTTCGGGGCCGTGGCGGCGGCCGGTCTCCTGCTGACGCTGCTCGTGGGGAGAACCCCGTGGGAGTGGTTCACGCTGCTCCTCACACTGGCGCTCGCGATCGTGGCGCCCTGGCTGTTCGGGCGGTACGTACGGCAGTACGCGCAGCTCGTCAGCGCCGGCTGGGAGCTGGCGGACCGCATGGAACGGGAACAGCGTGCGATCGCCGACCGGGAGCGCCTGCGCGAACGTTCCCGTATCGCCGGGGACATGCACGACTCACTGGGGCACGATCTGGCGCTGATCGCAGTACGGGCGGCGGCCCTGGAGGTGGACCGCGAGCTGGGTCCCGCCCAGCAGGCGGCCGCCGGTGAGCTCCGCCGGGCCGCGGCGGAGGCGACCGGGCGGCTGCGGGACATCATCGGCGTCCTGCGCACCGACGACGAGTCCGCGCGTATGGCTCCGGCCGGCGAGACGGCCGGGGACGTGGTGGAACGGGCGCGGGCCTCGGGGATGGCGGTGGAACTGACCGGGGAGGACCTGTCTGCCCGGGACGTGCCGGACATGGTGGGGCGGGCCGTGCACCGTGTCGTGCAGGAAGGGCTCACCAACGCCGCCAAGCACGCCCCGGGCGCGTCCGTGCGGGTGGTGCTGGGCCGGGACGGGCAGACCGTGGCGGTCTCGGTCGCCAACGGGCCCGGCAGGATCCCGAGGACAGGCCCTGGCCCCGAGCAGGCGTCGGAGAGCTCTGCCTCCGGCGGGACGGGGCTTGTCGGGCTCGATGAGCGCGTGCGGCTCGCGGGTGGGACCCTGCGGCACGGTCCGGCGGCGGACGGCGGCTTCACGGTGACGGCGTCCCTGCCGCTGAGCGGCGCCGGCGCACCTGTCCCGGCCGCCCCCGAGGCGCCCACGTCCGCCCGCGAACTGAGCCTCGCGCGACGGCGGGTGCGCCGCGGTCTCGCCCAGGCGATCTGGATCCCGGCGGCGCTGCTCGTCGCCCTGACGGTGCTGATGGGCGGCTTCGCCCTGTACACCCAGACCCAATCGTCCCTGAACCGCACCGACTACGACGCCCTGCGCATCGGCGACAGCCGCACCGACGTCACCGCACGGCTGCCCCCTTACGCGCTGGACGGCCGGCCCGACGGCTCGGAGCCCGAGCCGCCGGGGATGGACGAGTGCGTGTACTACCGGACGACCGACTCCGCCTTGCACCCGGTGTACCGGCTGTGCTTCGACGACGGCCGGCTCGCGGCGAAGGACGTGCTGGATCAGGAGGAGCGACGACGCTAGTGCCGCGACCGGCAATGTTTGCCCGTCAAGGAGCATCGTCCGGTGCGTGCCATCGCAAGGCGGCCGGAAGTCCTTGTAGCGGAGCTACCAGGGCTTTCGGCCAACGCAGCGAGGGTGCGTGCCGGACGACGCGACAGGGCGAAACTTGCCGGGAGGGGCACTGGTGCGGGAGGGGCACTGGGTCGTGACAGCGGTTGGACGCTCCCCAGGGCGCTTTCGCGCTGGGATTGCGACGGGCACCTGTTCGGGCGTCTCGGATGGTGCCGGCACTGACCCCGTGTTTCGCTGAGGACGCAGCACGACGCCGTCACAACGGAGGTCACGGAGATGCCGGAGTGCTACGCAGGTACCTACTACCCACATCTGCGTGAGGTGCTGGACTCCCGGTATGCCGGCTTCTCCGACGGTGAACTGGAAGAGGCCTTCGCAGAGGCGAGCGGTGAGAACATCACCCCCGCGGAGTACGAAGAGTTCTTCGACGGCCTCGGCAGTGCGCTGGCGAAGGTGGCCGAGCCCGCGGGCACGTTCGCCAAGGCCGTCGCTCCCGGCGCACTTCGGGGCGCCGCCGCCGGCAGTGCGCTGGGCCCGTTCGGCGCGCTGGGCGGGGCGCTGGTCGGTGCGGCCGGGTCGGCACTCCAGCGATACGGCGGCCACGATGCCCGTGGCATCGGCGGCGCGGTCGGCACAGCCGGTTCGCCGGCCGGGCCCGGCGGGTTGGCCTCGGGACTGCTGGGCCTGGCCGGAGGCCGCGGCGGCCCGGCTGCGGCCGCGCTGATGGCGTTGCTGCGGCGGCCGGAGACGGCCCGGGCGCTGACTGCCCTGAGCGAGGGCCGAACCCTTTTGATTCCCGTGGGCCGCCGGCAGGTGCCGGTGCCTGCCCACACGTTCGCCGGGCTGCTCGGCGCCCTGGCCCGAGAGGCCGAGGCGGAGTGGACGACCGACGCGGAGTCGGAGGAGGATCCGACGGCCGGTGACGAGCGGGCGGGACGGCTGCTGGGCCTGCTGGTGGGTGCGGAGCGGGACGAGGCGGAATCCGACGACGCCGCCACCGCGGCGTACGAGGAGTTCGGCGCGTACGGCGGGTTCGACGACGACGAAGGGCTCGACGACGAGGACTTCGACGACATCGATCTCGACGACGCCCTGATCGACGACGCCTTGACCGACGACGAGTGCTTCGCCGTCGACTTCGACGAACTGGTCGGTGTGCGATGACCAGTCAGCAGCAGGTGATCGAACTCCTGCAGCGGCACCTCCCTGGCGCGGCTGCAGACACGGACGGCCTGGCCGACCTGGCCGGATCCGACCAGCAGCTCGCCCAGTTGCTCAGCCGGCGCGAGGCGCAGCTGGAGCGCGACCTGGCCGAGGCCGAACAGGCCGAGCTACGGACCGAGGGAGAGGCGCGTCGGCTCTCCGAACCCCGCGAGCCCGCCGAGGACGTACGCCGTCGGCTCGCCGAGCTGGCCGCCCAGCTGGACGCGGCGCACGGTCTGCTCGACGACGTGGCCGCCGCGCTCGGCGCGTGCCCCGCGTGCTTCGGCGCGGACGGCACATGTTGGTGGTGCCGCGGGCGAGGCGTGCCCGGCTTCACCACCCCCGAGCCCGAACTCTTCGACCGGCTGGTCCGCCCGGCCGTCGTCATGCACGCCCGCATGCACCGGCGGGACCGTTCGACCGTCACCACCGACCCACCGTCGATGCGCGAAGGGACAACCCATGACTGAGTACGACGAAATCGGCACGCTGCTGGACGGCACGGAGTACGAGGACTTCGAGGAACGCACACCATACCGCCGCCAGACGGTGCGCACACCGAGCCGACGCAGCAGCTTCGCCGCGAGACATACGCCCGCGCCGGCCAGCCAGGGCCAGGTGCAGTCCACCGCCCGCAACCTGGACAGCAAGATCGAGACCCTGGCCGCCGCGGTCAAGTCGCTGGAGTCGCGGACCAACACGCTCGCCACCGACCAGGCCAAGCTCGCCACCACGCTCCGCAAGGAGTCCGGCGAGCAGAAGAAGGGCTCCGAGGTGATCCGGGCCGACCTGCAGCAGACGAAACTGCTCGCCCTGCTGCTGCCGATGTTCACTCAGGAGACGGTGGACGCCGACGCCGACGGCAGGCCGGTCAAGGTGGTCACCCAGTCGCAGAGCAAGATCGCCGACTTCCTGCCGTTCCTGCTGCTCATGCCGGGCCTGACCGGCGGCAACGAGTCGCACAAGAACGGGCTCGGCGGCGACATGGTCACCAACCTGGTCCTGCTGTCCATGCTGACCAAGAAGTGAGGCGGAGATGGCTGCGTTGACATTCGGCACCACTGCCGGCGCCGGTCCGGACGGCGGCGTGGGCGTGCCCGATGTGGTGGGCAAGACCCGCGCGGAGGCCGAGAAGAAGCTCAGGGACTTCGGGCTGACGCCGCGGGTGCGGGAGATCGTCGCAGAGGGCAAAGCGGGCGACGTCTTCAGCCACGAACCGCCCGTCGGGGGTGTCCGGCCGAAGGGCTCGGTGGTGACTCTGCACGTGATCACCACGCCGCCCACCCCGAGCCCCCTGCCCGATCTGGCAAAGAAGCTGGATGAACTGGCCAAAGCGGTCGCCAGGCTGGAGGACGAAGCCTCCGCGAAGGTGCGGTACGACGCCCTGGTCAAGAAGCTCGACCTGATCGCCGGCAAGGTGTCCGGCAAGACGCCGTGAGCGAAGGGGCCGCCCATGGATCCGGCGCTGCACGAGCTGTCCCGCCGCGGCGACCCCGATGACGAGGTCGGTGTCATCCTCCGGCTGCGCGACCCGGACCGGCCCCCGGCCACGGTGCGGGTCGTCAACACCTTCGGTGACATCGCCACCGTGCGGGTGCGCCGCCGGAACATCGCCGGTCTGTGGGCCGACCCGGCCGCGGTGAGCGTCAAGGCTCCGCGTCTGTACGCACCGGACGTCGAGCCGCCCTCGATCGACACCGAGGCGGCCGGGGGCGAGCCGTTCCTGGACCACGCACGACCGGACCTCGAAGAGACCGGCAGGGGCGTCGTCGTCGGCCTGGTCGACTGGGGCTTCGACTTCGCGCACCCCGACTTCCGCCGACCCGACGGCCGTACCAGGCTGTTGGCCCTGTGGGACCAGCGCTCGGCGGACCCGGCCAGCCCCGGCCCGGCCACACCCTACGGAGTAGGACGGCTGTTCACCTCCGCGCACATCGATGCCGCGCTCGCGCAGCCCGACCCGTACCGGGCGCTGGGCTACCACCCCGCTGACTTCGACTCCGGAACGGGCGCGCACGGCACCCACACGTTGAGCGTCGCCGCGGGCAACGGTCTGGCGGGCGGACCGCCGGGCCTGGCGCCCGAGGCGGACATTCTGGCGGTCAGTCTGAGCAGACAGCCCGGCAATGCGGTTGTTCCCCTGGGCAGTTCGGGTGATCTGCTGGACGCCTGCGCGATGATCTTCGACACCGCAGGGGACCGGTCCTGCGTGATCAATCTCAGTCTGGGCCGACAGGCCGGTGAACACACGGGACGGCTGCTGCTGGAGCAGGCCCTGGACCATCTGGTAAGTGAGGCGCCCGGCAGGGCCGTTGTCCAGTCCTGCGGCAACTACTTCGAGCGCCGCGCCCACGCCGCCTGGCAGTTGCGCCCGGGAGAAGAACGGACCTTCCGGGTCGCGGTGGACCCGGCCGACCTCACCTCCAACGAGGTCGACATCTGGTATCCGGGCCGCGACCGGCTGACCGTCGAGGTGGTCAGCGCCGACGGAGCGCACCGGGCCGTGGTGCCGCTCGGCGACAACGGGGTGATCGGCGTCAACGGGCGTGAGGTGGGCCGGATCTACCACCGGGCGCACGACCCCAACAACGGCGACCATCAGATCAGCCTGTTCCTCGACCCGGACCCCGCGGTCGACGGCTGGCACATCACGCTGCACGCCGACGACGTGGTGGACGGCCGGGTGCACGCCTGGATCGAGCGGGATGCCGGGTGCCGGCACTGCCAGACGCACTTCGACGACTCCGACGTGGACGCCACCACCACGCTCGGCACCATCGTCAACGGGCTTCGTACCATCGCGGTCGGTGCCTATGAGGCGCACCGCCCGGACCGGCCGCCGGGATTGTTCTCCTCGTCCGGTCCGACCCGGGACGGGCGCCAGAAACCCGATCTTGTCGCTCCTGGCGTGCGCGTGCTCGGCGCGCGATCACACCCCGGCGCAAGTGAGCGGGGACCGGCGTACGTCCGGATGTCCGGCACGAGCATGGCGGCGCCGGCGGTGACCGGCACGGTGGCACTGATGTTCCAGGCCGCCGGCCGACCGCTGCCCATCGAAGAGACCCGCCGGGCGCTCCTGGCGAGCTGCGACCCGCCGCTGCCGGGCGCCGACGCGCGTCGGCTGGGCAGCGGCTATCTGCGGGCGGACCGTGCGGTCGCCGCCGTGAGGCCCGGCGGCGAGGCGGGCGACCGGAGCAGCCTGCATACGTACGGCGAGGGCGACGCAGTCGCCGTGGACCGCCCCGGACCCGACGCGTGGGAGACACCTTCCGAGGCTTCGCTGACCGAATACGCTGACCCGTGCGCGCTGTCCAATCTGCGGGTGGCGGTGGTCGGCGGGGGTTTCGCGGGGCTGATGGCCGCCTGGTCACTGGCCTCAGGCGGGGCACAGGTCACCGTGTTCGAGGCCACCGAGCGACTGGGGGGCCGGGTGCGCACGGACCGGTCGCTCGTGCCGGGCAAGGTGGTCGAGGCGGGCGCCGAGTTGATCGGAGAGAACCATTGGGCGTGGATCGCCCTCGCCCGTGCCTTCAAACTGACGCTGACCAAGGTCACCACGAAGGACGAGTACAAGTCCAAGGGGCTCAAGGTCCGGTTGAGATTCGGTATGACCGACCTGACGGATGCCGAGCAGAAGCAGATCGAGTCCGACCTGAAACCGGTGCTTCGCAAGATCGGCGCGGAGGCGAGGGCGGTCGACGCGCTGCGTCCGTGGACCAGCAAGAACGCCGCCAAGCTGGACGCCATCTCGCTCGAGGACCGCCTGAACGACCCGGACATGTTCGGTCAGGCCTCCTCCCTGGCCCGGCACTACTTCGAGTTCATCACCGAGAACGACCAGTGCGTTGCACTGAACAAGCAGAGCTACCTCGGGTACCTGGCCGCGGTGAAGGCGCACTCGATGGCCGGCGACATGCTGGCCTACTGGAGCCGCACCGAAACCGACCGCTGCGAGGGCGGCAACGACCAGCTCGCCACCGCGCTCGCGCGCACCCTGAAGGACGTCCGGCTCAACAGCCCGGTGACCGCGGTCGAGGTGCAGAAGAGCAGCGTGCGGGTGACGTACACCTCCGGTGCCTCCACAGGGGCGGTCTCGACCGCTGATTTCGACTTCGCCATCCTTGCCGGCTCGCCGTTCGTCTGGCCGAAGGTCAGCGGTCCCACGCCTTTCGTCCCGGCCGACTACACCATCCAGCACGGCCCGGCGGTCAAGTTCCTCAGCGCCTTCGAAAGCGACTTCTGGACCGCGAAGGGACTGGCGCCGAGCGCGCTCTGGGACTGGTTGGGCAGCGTCTGGGAGGGCACCGACAATCAGACGAAACCGGCGAAGGGGTTCGACCTGTCCGTCTATTCAGGCGGATCGTTCGTCCTCAGCGCACCGCTCTACAAGACCCGTATGGAGATGCTCTACCCCGGCTACGCCACCCATCTGATGAAGTCGACACTGGTCGACTGGCCGAACGAGCCGTACGTCTGCACCGGTTATGCGGTGCCCGCCCCGGGCCAGGTCACCACGGTCGCGAAGAACCTGAGCAGCGCCTACCAGGGACGGTTGTTCTTCGCAGGCGAGCAGGCCTCGCCGGGGTTCTTCGGCTACATGGAGGGGGCACTGCAGTCCGGCGTGCTTGCCGCCTTCCGCGTGGCCGCCGCGTGGCGGGCGGCATGCGGGCGGTCAGCCGTCACGCCGGAGGCGGTGGAGCAACTGGCCCGGTGGATCGGCGGGGAAGCGGCGCAGAGCGAGGCGGACATGCTTCGTCCCGGTGGCCCGCAGGACCTGTGGGCGTCGGCCCCGCGGGCGGCAACCACCGATGCGTACGAGGCGGAGGTGCCGGTGCCGCCGCCCGCTCCGCCGGCGATCGACCCGGCGTACGGCACGACGAGTTCCGTGATCGACCCGGCGTACGGCACGACGAGTTCCGTGCAGGGGCGGCCCGACGCGATTCACGCCGTCGAGCAGTCCTCCGGAATCGTCGCCCCGCCTCCGCCGCGGCGTCCGTCGTTCGTGGCTCCCGCCCCGCCGAGCCCGGCGCTCGCCGGACCTCCGGTCCTGCGGACGTGCTGCATGCTGTCGCCCGGCTTCCTCACCGGCGCGAGCGCCGCCGGAGGGCACGGCTCCGGCAAGCCGGGCATCGTCTACACCGGCAGAGCCGGGTTCATCGACCTGGCCCACCTGTGGGACGTCTGCGACGGCACGGCATTCGCCTATCAGGAGATCCACCGGGCGAGCGGCACGGCCGGCGCAAAGATCCGTACCGCAGAGGGCGAGGCCACGCTGACCAGCGCGGTGCCGCCGGCGGAGTGGCTGGAGACGGCCCGGTCGATCGCCTTCGACGACGCATTGGGACACGAGATCGCCACGTACCCCATGGGTGCGGGATCTTGCGGCCCCACCATTCCCGGTCTGCACAATTCGTCGTTCTCGCCCGAGGATCTGTGCTCCAACTTCCTCGGCACGGTGGTCGCCCAACGCGCGATCGCCGCCGGCGGGGCCTTCGTCCCGGAGGCCGAGCGTCAGCTGACCGCACTGCTCGCCTCGCTGAACGCGCAGTCGGCCGCCGGAACACGGGCGGCCTTTGCCCTGATCGCGCGTCGGTGGGTCGATCTGACGCTCGGCATCACGAATTCGTGCTACCTCAAGCGGCGGAACTTCACCTCGGTGCCGTTCAGGACCGGTCACAGGAGCGACGCACCCACGCCCCGGTGGGTGGTCAAGCCGTTCGCGTTCACCGCCACGTACGACTACAAGCACGTCACGGGCTTCCGCCGGGCGGACTTCGGCACCCACATCGCCAGGATCAAGGCGGCGGCGCGGGCACAGTACGGCCCCGACTTCGCGTCCCCGTAGCGACCGGGCCCGCGCCTGCCCGTGTCAGTTCGGGTTCTGCGCGTGCGTCAGTGTCTCCCACGCCACGTAGTGGTTCTCGGTGCCCTGCGGCCGGTGGGACTCCGTGTACTGCTTGGTGTTGCTCATGGCGATGCCCATACGGGTGTTCAGCGCGTTGTAGCCGACCTCCGTCACGGGCCCGAGGCCCAGCTTCAGACTGCCGCCGCACAGCGACGACGGCACGGACGCGCCGTTCTCGTACTTCGTGTGGAAGCCGAGCATGTGCCGCAGCCGGTCCTTGATCTGGGGGTAGATGTCCTGGCCCTGGATGCGGCTGGTCTCCGCGACATGGGAGATGGACGCGACGCCGTAGCCGGTGTGGCCGAAGTCGCGGCAGGTCTCCTGGGCGAGCCCGTCCGAGAAGGCCGACTGGCCGTGCCAGTAGTCGATGAGCTCCGCGGTGGTGTCGATGGAGCTGCGCGGCGGGTACTTCGGCTGTGAGCCGTCGCTCGCCAGATAGACGTAGGCGGGGACGCGGCCGTTGTAGATGGACATCGCCTTGTCGTAGCTCGCACTGTCCTCCAGGTGGATGGCGATGCCCTGCGCCGCCTCCATCATGATGAGTTCCCAGTTGCCGTTGCTGTTCGGCTTCCCGTTGATGACCTCCGGGAGGTAGACGTCGCGCAGCATGGTCGCGAAGCGTCCCGCGTTGGGCCAGCTGCCGGTGTAGGTGTACTTGATGATCTCGGCGGCCCGGGGCCAGACCGAGCCGGCCCAGCCGGACTGGAGCGGGGCATTGCTGTTGGTGTGGTCCTTGATGACTCCGGACCAGGCGTCCATCAGCTCGATGGCCTTCTTCGCGTGGCGGTCGTCGCGTGTGATGTACCAGGCGAGGGCCTGGCTGTACGCGGCGATCGCGTCCTCGCGCTCGTCGGAGCAGCCGTAGTTCGGGTTGGAGTACGAGCCGCATTCGACGACCGCGCGCGGCTTGGGGGTGCGGGAGAGCGAGCCGTACTTGCTGCCGAGCATCTGGTCGTACGCGGCCTTCCAGGGCTGCGCGCCGGCCTGCACCTTTCCGCGGACGAAGTCGAGCTGGGGCTTGCTGACGAGCACGCCGGGGTGGGTGAACCGAGCAGGTGCGGCGGCCCGTACGGGGGCGGGTGCGGCAGCCGCTTCGGGCCCTGCGGCGGCGGTGGGGGCCATGAGGAGGGCGGCGGAGAGGGTGAGGCCGAAGCCCAGGAGCGCGACGCCGGTTCTCTTGCGCATGACGGAAGCCTTCCGTTCATCCACATAAACAGTGGGCGGGGGTATGAACGTGACACTGGCCGTGGAACCTAGAGCCATTCCGTGTACACGTCAATCCCCGCCCACCGGGCGCCGGTGTCAGCGCATCAGCACTCCCGCCCCTTCACCCGTCGCCTCCGTAGGCAGCACGACCAGCCCCAGATCGGCGCCGGAGGCGAGCAGCCGATGGGCGGGCAGCACACGTACGGTGTAGCCGAACGGACCGGTGCGGTCGAGCGCGAGCGGGCCCTCGTACACCCTGCGGCCCGCCGCGTCGGGGCCGCCGCCCACCGGTTTCAGCGGGAAGGTCTGGGCGTCGGCGATCGCGTCGTCGGAGTCGACCCGGCCCGCCACCGCCTGCACCTCCACGTCCTCCGGCTGGAGTTCGCCGAGGGCGACGCACACACGCAGGGCGAGCGTGGAGCCCAGCTCCGCCGTGCCCAGGGCCGTACCCGCCTCGACATGGCCGACCGAGACACCGGGCCAGGCCGCGCGCACCCGGGACTTCCACGCCGCCAGCTCCGTGGCGGCGTCCGCGTCCAGGGCGAGGGATCGGTGGGCGCGGGCGGCGGGTGCGTACAGCCGGTCCACGTACTCGCGCACCATGCGGTCCGCCAGGACCTTCGGGCCGAGCGTGGTGAGCGTGTGGCGGACCATCTCGATCCAGCGGCCTGGCAGTCCGTCACCGTCCCGGTCGTAGAAGAGCGGTGCGATGCGCTCCTCGATCAGCCCGTACAGGGCGGCGGCCTCCAGGTCGTCGCGGCGTTCGTCGTCGTGGGCGGCACTGCCGTCGGCGGTGGGGACGGCCCAGCCGAAGTCGGGTTCGTACCACTCGTCCCACCAGCCGTCGAGCACCGAGAGGTTGAGGCAGCCGTTGAGGGCGGCCTTCATTCCGCTCGTGCCGCACGCCTCCAGCGGCCGCAGCGGGTTGTTGAGCCAGACGTCGCAGCCCGGGTAGAGCTTCCGCGCCATCGCCATGCCGTAGTCCGGCAGGAAGACGATCCGATGGCGCACCCGCGGGTCGTCCGCGAACCGCACCAGTTCCTGGATCAGCCGCTTGCCGCCGTCGTCCGCCGGATGGGCCTTGCCCGCGACGACGATCTGCACCGGCCGGGTCGGGTGCAGCAGCAGCTCCATCAGCCGGTCGCGGTCGCGCAGCATCAACGTGAGCCGCTTGTACGCGGGGACGCGGCGGGCGAAGCCGATGGTGAGGACGTCGGGGTCCAGCACCCCGTCGATCCAGCCCAGCTCCGTGGTCCCCGCGCCGCGCTGGCGCCAGGACGCGTACAGCCGTCGGCGTACTTCCCCCACGAGCTGTTCGCGCAGCACCCGGCGCAGCTCCCAGAGATCGGCGCCCGGCGTGTGGACGACGGTGTCCCCGAGACTCAGCACCTCGGGCGCCACCCACGTCGGGGCGTGCACACCGTTGGTGATGGAGGTGATGGGCACCTCCGACGGGTCGAAGCCCGGCCACAGGCCGGCGAACATGCCGCGGCTGACGGCACCGTGCAGCGTCGAGACCCCGTTGGCGCGCTGGGCGAGCCGCAGCCCCATCACCGCCATGTTGAACAGGTTGGGCTCGCCGCCCGGGTAGCTCTCCATACCGAGCCGCAGCACCCGCCCGGGGTCGACTCCCGGCAGCTCGCCGTCGTCGCCGAAGTGGCGGGCCACCAGTTCGCGGTCGAAGCGGTCGATCCCCGCCGGAACGGGCGTGTGCGTGGTGAACACCGTCCCCGCCCTGACAGCTTCGAGCGCGGCGTCGAAGTCCAGGCCGTACGGCATGAGCTCACGGATCCGTTCGAGACCCTGGAATCCGGCATGGCCCTCGTTGGTGTGGAAGATCTCGGGCTCGGGATGGCCACTGATCCGGCAGTACGTTCGAACCGCACGCACCCCGCCGATGCCGAGCAGCATCTCCTGCAACAGCCGGTGCTCGCTGCCCCCGCCGTACAGCCGGTCGGTGACGTCCCGCTCCCCCGGCGCGTTCTCCTCGACGTCCGAGTCGAGCAGCAACAGCGGTACGCGGCCGACCTGGGCGTGCCAGACGCGGGCGCGCAACGACCGGCCGCCGGGCAGGGCGAGGGCGATCACGGCGGGGGTGCCGTCGGGTTCCCGGAGCAGGGTCAGCGGCAGCTCGTCGGGGTCGAGGACCGGATAGTGCTCCTGCTGCCAGCCGTCGCGGGAGAGGGACTGGCGGAAGTATCCGTGCCGGTAGAGGAGCCCGACACCGATCAGGGGGACGCCGAGGTCGCTGGCGGCCTTGAGGTGGTCACCGGCGAGTATCCCGAGGCCGCCCGAGTACTGCGGCAGCGCGGCGGTGATCCCGAATTCGGGTGAGAAGTAGGCGACGGCGGCGGGCAGCGGTTCCCCGTCGCCGGACTGTTCCTGGTACCAGCGGCGCCCGCCCAGGTAGTCGTCGAGATCGCGGGCGGTTTCCGAGACCCGGAACAGGAAGTCCGGGTCGGTGGCGAGTGCCGCGAGCCGGCTGGCGGACACGGAGCCGAGCAGCCGCACCGGGTCGCCGCCCGCCGCCTGCCACCCGGCGGGGTCGACGGCGCGGAACAGCTCCCGGGTCTGCGGATGCCAGGACCAGCGCAGATTGCGGGCCAGGTCGCTGAGCGGAGCGAGGGGTTCGGGGAGGACGGGGCGGACGGTGAATCGACGAATGGCCTTCACAGGTCCCACCTTCGAAGCGGAGGTTCATCCGGGGACGCACAACGGTGTGCGCCCGCCCAACCCTTCGACCGTAGTGGCGTCGCCCCGTCCCCAACCACGGCGCGAGGAGGGCGCATCGGACCGTGCCTCCTTCGGCCGATACCCGGTCGCGTCGCCCGCACCGATGAACAGCTTCGGCCGCCCCGCAATTTTGCCTCGCCGCCTACGCCCCAGTAGTGCTGCACCCCCCGGGGAACGACCCCCGAACCCCCGGCAAAGACGCATCCGTCCGCCCCGCAATCTTGCCTCGCCGCCTACGCCCCAATAGTGCTGCACCCCCCGGGGGACGACCCCCGGACCCCCGGCAAAGACACTTCCGTCCGCCCCGCAATCTTGCCTCGCCGCCTACGCCCCAGTAGTTAACGAACCACCGGATTGCGGACCCGAAGTGCGTGGGAAGGCTCCCCCGGTACGCACCGGAGCGCGCTCGCGACCCTTCCATTCGAGTGAACGCGGACAGGAGCGGCCATGCCCGCAGCCCGCCAGTCGTCGACGGAGCAGTTACAAAGAACACCCACACCCCGCGAAGCGGACTCGCCCGCTCGCCCCGCCATGCCCGCACAGCCCCCAGGTGATGCCGTGAACCCGCTGATTGGCCGCATTCCCGTCCTGGACGTACGCCCGCTCGTCGACTGCGGCAGAAGGCCCGCGAAAGCCGTGGCCGGCGAGACCTTCCAGATCAGCGCGACGGTTTTCCGCGAAGGCCATGACGCGGTCGCCGCCAATGTCGTCCTGTGCGACCCCGGCGGTCGACAGGGCCCCTGGACGCCGATGCGTGAACTCGCGCCCGGCACCGACCGCTGGGGCGCCGACGTGACCCCGGACGCCGAGGGGCAGTGGACCTACTTCGTCGAGGCCTGGAGCGACCCGGTGGCGACCTGGCGCCACCACGCCGGGATCAAGATCCCGGCCGGGATCGACACCGCGCCGATGCTCGCCGAGGGTGCCGAGCTGTACGAGCGCGCCGCCGCGGGCGTACCGAAGAAGGACGGCCGGGAGGCGGTGCTCTCCGCGGCGGACGCGCTGCGCGACGAGAGCCGTTCCGCCGAGGCGCGGCTGGCCGCGGCGCTCGCCCCGGCGGCGGTGGCCGCGCTCGCCCGTCATCCGCTGCGCGAACTGGTCACCGCCTCACCCGCGTTGCCGCTCCAGGTGGAGCGCACCCGCGCGCTGTTCGGCTCCTGGTACGAGTTCTTCCCGCGCTCCGAGGGCGCCACGGTCAAGCGCGGCAAGCCGGTCTCCGGGACCTTCAGGACCGCGGCGCAGCGGCTGTCCGCCATTGCCGCGATGGGCTTCGACGTGGTCTACCTGCCGCCGATCCACCCCATCGGCACCACCTTCCGCAAGGGTCCCAACAACTCGCTCAAGGCGGGCCGGCACGACGTCGGCGTGCCCTGGGCGATCGGTTCGCCCGAGGGCGGCCACGACGCGGTCCACCCCGACCTCGGCACCCTGGAGGACTTCGACGAGTTCGTCCGCTGCGCCCGCGATCTGCGGATGGAGGTCGCCCTCGACTTCGCGCTGCAGTGCTCCCCGGACCACCCGTGGGTGGAGAAGCACCCCGAGTGGTTCCGCCATCGCGCCGACGGCACCATCGCCTACGCCGAGAACCCGCCGAAGAAATACCAGGACATCTATCCGATCGCCTTCGACCAGGACATGAAGGGGCTGGTCAAGGAGGCCCTGCGGGTGCTGCGCCACTGGATGAAGCACGGTGTGCGGATCTTCCGCGTCGACAATCCGCACACCAAACCGGTGGTCTTCTGGGAGAAGGTCATCGGCGAGATCAACCGCACCGACCCCGACGTGATCTTCCTGGCCGAGGCCTTCACCCGCCCCGCGATGATGCACACGCTCGCCGCGGTCGGCTTCCAGCAGTCGTACACGTACTTCACCTGGCGCAACACCAAGCAGGAGCTGACCGAGTATCTGACCGAGCTGTCCGGCGAGGCCGCCGCGTACATGCGGCCCAACCTGTTCGTGAACACCCCGGACATCCTGCACGCCTGTCTCCAGGACGGCGGGCGCCCGGCCTTCGAGGCGCGTGCGGTGCTCGCCGCGACGCTCTCCCCCGCCTGGGGCATGTACGCCGGGTACGAGTTGTGCGAGAACACCCCGCTGCGGCCGGGCAGCGAGGAGTACCTGGACTCCGAGAAGTACCAACTGCGGCCTCGGGACTGGGAGTCGGCGGAGCGGGAGGGGCGCAGCATCGCCCCCCTGATCACCGCGCTCAACCGGGTGCGCCGCCGCCATCCGGCCCTGCAGCAGTTGCGGAATCTCCACTTCCACCACGCCGACAACGACGCGGTCATCGTCTACAGCAAGCGATCCGGTTCGAACATCGTTCTGGTGGTCGTCAATCTCGACCCCCACCACACCCAGGAGGCGACGGTCTCGTTTGACATGCCGGAGCTCGGCCTCGACTGGCACGAGACCGTACCGGTGCGCGACGAGCTCACCGGCGAGACCTATCACTGGGGCAGGGCTGCCTATGTGCGCCTCGAGCCGGGCGTCACGCCTGCGCACGTCGTGGTCCTGCGACCGTCCCCGCCGATCGGAGGGTCACCCACATCATGATCGTCAACGAGCCCGTCCACGACACCTTCGAGGACACACCCGCCAAGGACCGTGATCCCGACTGGTTCAAGCGCGCCGTCTTCTACGAAGTGCTCGTACGGTCCTTCCAGGACAGCAACGGCGACGGAGTCGGCGACCTCAAGGGCATCACCGCCAAACTCGACTATCTCCAGTGGCTGGGCGTCGACTGTCTGTGGCTGCCGCCGTTCTTCAAGTCCCCGCTGCGCGACGGCGGTTATGACGTCGCGGACTACACGTCCGTACTGCCCGAGTTCGGCGACCTCGCCGATTTCGTCGAGTTCGTCGATGCCGCCCACCAGCGCGGCATGCGGGTGATCATCGACTTCGTCATGAACCACACCAGCGACCAGCACCCGTGGTTCCAGGAGTCCCGCAAGGATCCGAAGGGACCTTACGGGGACTACTACGTCTGGGCCGACAACGACAAGCAGTACCAGGACGCGCGGATCATCTTCGTCGACACGGAGACCTCGAACTGGACCTTCGACCCGGTCCGCAAGCAGTACTACTGGCACCGCTTCTTCTCGCACCAGCCGGATCTCAACTACGAGAACCCGGCGGTACAGGAGGAGATCGTCTCCGCGCTGCGCTTCTGGCTGGACCTCGGTATCGACGGCTTCCGGCTGGACGCCGTGCCCTACCTCTACCAGGAGGAGGGCACCAACTGCGAAAACCTGCCGGCGACCCACGAATTCCTCAAGCGGGTCCGCAAGGAGATCGACGCCCACTACCCCGACACGGTGCTGCTGGCCGAGGCCAATCAGTGGCCCGAGGACGTCGTGGACTACTTCGGCGACTTCCCGGCGGGCGGCGACGAATGCCATATGGCGTTCCACTTCCCGGTGATGCCGCGCATCTTCATGGCCGTACGGCGGGAATCCCGCTACCCGGTCTCCGAAATCCTGGCCAAGACCCCGGAGATCCCGGAGAACTGTCAGTGGGGCATCTTCCTGCGCAACCACGACGAGCTGACCCTCGAAATGGTCACCGACGAGGAGCGCGACTACATGTACGCGGAGTACGCCAAGGATCCGCGGATGCGCGCCAACATCGGCATCCGGCGGCGGCTCGCGCCGCTGCTCGACAACGACCGCAACCAGATCGAGCTGTTCACGGCGCTGCTGCTGTCGTTGCCCGGCTCGCCGATCCTGTACTACGGCGACGAGATCGGGATGGGCGACAACATCTGGCTGGGGGACCGGGACGCGGTGCGCACCCCGATGCAGTGGACTCCCGACCGCAACGCCGGGTTCTCGTCGTGCGATCCCGGCCGGCTGTACCTGCCGACCATCATGGATCCGGTCTACGGCTACCAGGTCACCAACGTCGAGGCGTCGATGGCCTCTCCGTCGTCGCTGCTGCACTGGACCCGGCGGATGATCGAGATCCGCAAGCAGAACCGGGCGTTCGGGCTGGGCTCTTACACCGAACTGCCGTCGTCCAATCCCGCGGTGCTGGCGTTCCTGCGCGAGGCCCCCTCGTCGGAGGACGGAATGGACGATCTGGTCCTGTGCGTGAACAACTTCTCGCGGTTCGCGCAGCCGACGGAGCTGGATCTGCGGAGCTTCAACGGCCGTCATCCGGTGGAGCTGATCGGCGGGGTGCGGTTCCCGGCGATCGGTGAGTGGCCGTATCTGCTGACGCTGGCGGGGCACGGCTTCTACTGGTTTCGACTGCGCAAGGAAGCCGTACCGAAGGACGCCGTACCGAAGGCCGCCTCGCCCAAGGACGCCGTACCGAACGCCGTCGTGGCGCAGAGCATCGCGCCGCAGGAGTCCGTGCCGCGGTCCACGCCCATGGGTGCGTGATTCCGGCACATGCCATGTCGCGTGCGGGGCGGTTGTCACCGGTCCGCACGGGGCACGCTCCCCCTCATATCGAGTCCGTACGGACCATCCTCACCCGACACGTCCCGCACAGCCGGACAGCTATTGCCGCAATCCGGGACACTCTTCGCATCCTGTGGTGTGCCCGGGGAAAGGACGCGATGCCATGTCGGAGGCTGCATCCACCCGGACCCCCGTCGCCCTGCTTCCTTCGCTCTCACCACTGCTGCGCGAATGGCTGCCCCGGCAGCGGTGGTTCGCGGGCAAAGGACGCCCGGTCGCCGACTTCTCCCTGGTCTCGGCGGCCGAGCTGCTGCCGGTCGA
The DNA here is from genome assembly GCF_055585225.1 of Streptomyces sp. NPDC053673. Classification (NCBI taxonomy): domain Bacteria; kingdom Bacillati; phylum Actinomycetota; class Actinomycetes; order Kitasatosporales; family Streptomycetaceae; genus Streptomyces; species Streptomyces sp. NPDC053673. The sequence continues at coordinate 139,287 of NZ_JBVJKN010000008.1, forward strand.
CTCGGCCGGTCCCGGTCTGCTGCACATGCTCGTCCGCGTCCAGCAGCCGGGTCCGGCCTCCGGGAAGAGCTCCGGCGGGAAGGCCATGAACGGGAAGACGGCGGGTGCCAAGTCCGCGACCGGAAGGCGGGACGCCGCGCACGGCGGGGACTGCTACCAGCTGCTGCTCGGTGTGCGGGCCGCACTGCCGCCGTATCTCGCTCCGGCGATGATCGGCCGCGTACCGGACGGCCCGCTGGCCGGCCGGACCGTCTACGAAGGCCTGCACGATCCGCGGCTCGCCGCGCTGCTGCTGGAGCGGCTGCGCACCCCCGGCCGGTTCGGCCCGCTCCGCTTCGACCGTGCGGTGCCCGTGCTCGGCGGACTGCCGGCCCGCGTGCTGGACGCCGAGCAGTCCAACTCCTCGCTCGTGTACGGGAATTCCTACATCCTGAAGATCTTCCGCCGGGTGTATCCGGGCATCAACCCCGATCTGGAGCTGCCGCTCGCGCTCGCCCGGGCGGGCTGTGACCGGGTGCCCGCGCCCGTCGCCTGGTTCGAGTCGGACATGCCCGAGCCCTGCACACTCGGGGTCCTCCAGCCGTATCTGCGGGGCTCGCAGGACGGCTGGCAGCTGGCGCTGAAGGCGCTCGCCGCCGGACGTGACTTCACCGCCGAGGCGCAGGCACTGGGCCGGGCCACCGCCGAGGTGCACACCGCGCTCGCGGGCGCGCTGCCGACCGTGACCCTCGGCCGTCCGCAGACAGAGCACCTCGCGACCGCCATGAACGAGCGGCTGGACGCCGCCGTGCGGGCCGTGCCCGCCCTGCTGCCGTACGTACGCGGGCTGCGCGCCGCCTTCGACGCGATCGCCGGAGCGGCCTTCGCCGGGGACGGGCGCGCGCAGCGCATCCACGGCGATCTGCATCTCGGCCAGACCCTGCGCACCCCCGACGGAGGCTGGTCGGTCATCGACTTCGAGGGCGAGCCGGCCCGGCCGCTCGACGAGCGCCGCCGGGTACAGCCGCCCGTCCGTGACATCGCGGGGATACTGCGCTCCTTCGACTACGCGGCCCGCTCGCACCGCCCCTGGAACCCCGCGTGGGCGGCACGCTGCCGGGCGGCCTACTGCGAGGGGTACGCCGAGGCCTCGGGCACCGATCCGCGGACCGAGCCGGAGCTGCTGCGCGCCTACGAGACCGACAAGGCGGTCTACGAGGTCGTGTACGAGGCCCGGCACCGGCCGGACTGGCTGCCGGTCCCGATGTCGGCGATCAAGCGGCTTTCCGGTGCGGGCGGCTGACGCCCCGGACCCCCTACTGCCCATGCCCCCCCAACACGCCAAGGAGGCCGCCCCCGTGACCCCCCGCAAGCCAGCCGCCCAGCCCCCCGCCCGCCATGGCGTACGCCCCGCGAAGCCGCTCTCCGACTCCGACCGGGAACGGCTGCTCAGCGGCTCGCACCACGATCCGCACTCGCTGCTCGGGGCGCATGTGGAGCGCGTCGGGGTGGTGTTCCGTGTGCTGCGCCCGTACGCAGAGTCGGTGACCGTGCTGGCCAAGGGGCTGCGCGCGGAGCTGCACGAGGAAGGCGACGGCTTCTTCTCGTGCGTGCTGCCGCTGCGCAAGGTGCCCGAGTACTCGCTGCAGGTGGTGTACGAGGACGCCACCATCGAGTTCGCGGACCCGTACCGGTTCCTCCCCGCGCTCGGCGAGCTCGATCTGCATCTGATCGGCGAGGGCAGGCACGAGGAGCTGTGGCAGGCCCTCGGCGCGCAGCCCATGACGCATCAGGGCGTCACCGGAACCCGCTTCACGGTCTGGGCGCCCAATGCGCTCGGGGTCAGGGTCATCGGCGACTTCAACTACTGGGACGGCACGGCCTACCCGCTGCGGTCGCTCGGCTCGTCCGGGGTGTGGGAGCTGTTCGTTCCCGGCGTCGGCGAGGGCGCGCTCTACAAGTTCGAGCTCACCCGCCCCGACGGCTCGCACACGGTGCGCGCCGACCCGATGGCCCGGCGCACCGAGGCGCCGCCCGCCAACGCGTCCATCGTCGAGGAGTCCCACCATGTGTGGCGGGACGAGGAGTGGATGGCACACCGCGGCGACCTGCCGGTGCACGAGGCTCCGTTCTCGGTCTACGAGGTGCACCTTCCCTCCTGGCGCCCTGGACTGACGTACCGCCAGTTGGCTGCCCAACTCCCCTCGTACGTGAAGGAGCTGGGCTTCACCCACATCGAGCTGATGCCGGTCGCCGAGCATCCTTTCGGCGGCTCGTGGGGCTATCAGGTCACGGGCTTCTACGCGCCGACCGCCCGGATGGGCACTCCGGACGACTTCCGGTTCCTGATCGACGCGCTGCACCGGGCCGGTATCGGGGTCATCGTCGACTGGGTCCCGGCCCACTTCCCGAAGGACGACTGGGCGCTCGCGGAGTTCGACGGCCGTCCGCTGTACGAGCACTCGGATCCGGCCCGGGCGGCGCACCCGGACTGGGGCACGCTGGAGTTCGACTACGGCCGCAAGGAGGTCCGCAACTTCCTGGTCGCCAACGCCGTGTACTGGTGCGAGGAGTTCCATGTCGACGGGCTGCGGGTGGACGCGGTCGCCTCGATGCTCTACCTCGACTACTCGCGCGAGCACGGCGATTGGACCCCCAACGAGCACGGCGGCCGGGAGAACCTGGACGCCGTCGCGTTCCTGCAGGAGATGAACGCCACCGTCTACCGCCGCTGCCCCGGCGTGGTCACGATCGCCGAGGAGTCCACCGCCTGGGACGGGGTGACCCGGGCCACCCACCATGTCGGGCCCGGCGGCTTCGGCGGGCTCGGCTTCGGGCTGAAGTGGAACATGGGCTGGATGCACGACTCCCTCGGCTACGTCGAGCACGAGCCGGTGCACCGCAAGTTCCACCACAACGAGATGACCTTCTCGATGGTGTACGCGTACAGCGAGAACTACGTGCTGCCGATCTCGCACGACGAGGTCGTGCACGGCAAGCGGGCGCTGGTGTCGAAGATGCCCGGCGACTGGTGGCAGCAGCGCGCCAACCACCGGGCGTATCTCGGCTTCATGTGGGCACACCCGGGCAAGCAGCTGCTGTTCATGGGGCAGGAGTTCGCCCAGGGCGCCGAGTGGTCGGAGGGCCACGGCCCGGACTGGTGGCTGCTCGACCCATCGTACGCGGCGGAGCCGGACCACCGGGGCGTACGGGACCTCGTGCGTGAGCTGAACGCGGTGTACGGGGCGACACCGGCGCTGTGGCAGCAGGACACCGTCCCCGAGGGCTTCGCCTGGGTCGACGGCGGAGCCGCCGAGGACAATGTCTTCGCCTTCCTGCGTTTCGACGCGGACGGTGCGCCGCTGCTCGCAGTGTCGAACTTCTCACCGGTCGTCCGCCACGAGTACCGGCTGGGCGTGCCGTCGTCCGTGTCCGCCTGGGCGGAGGCGCTCAACACGGACGCGGCACGGTACGGCGGCAGTGACGTCCTCAACCCGGATCCGGTGAAGCCGGAGTCCGTCGCCGCCCACGGTCACCGCACGAGCGTCCAGCTCACTCTGCCGCCACTGGCGACGGTGTGGCTGAAGCCGGTGTGATGATCCCCAGCCGCTGGGTGGCCCGGGTCAGCGCCACATAGAGATCGTTGGCCGTCATCAGCGCGGGTGCGACGACGAGAACCGTGTCGAACTCCAGGCCCTTGGCCTGGCGCGGGTCGAGCAGGACGACGGGCCGGTGCAGGTCCAGCGGCCCGTCGTCGAGTCCGGCGAGTTCCGCGTGGAGTTCGCGCGGGGCGATGACGGCGAGCCTGCCCTCCGCCGGGGTCTCGGCCTCGGCGAGCCGGGCCACCTCGGCGAGCGGCAGGGTGCGCTCCCAGGGCCGTGCTCCGGTGGAGCGGATGGAGCGCGGGGGTTCGAAGGCGGGATCGGTGGCCCGGCGCCGCTCGGCCGCGTACTCCATGATCTCGGCGGGCGTACGGTAGTTGACCCCGAGCCGGGCCAGCTGCCAGCGGTCCTGGACGTACGGCGCGAGGATCTCCTGCCAGGAGTCGCACCCGGCCAGGTCGCCGGTCTGGGCCGGGTCGCCGACCAGGGTCATCGAGCGGGTCGGGCTGCGGCGCATCAGCAGCCGCCAGGCCATGGCCGACAGCTCCTGCGCCTCGTCGACGATGATGTGCCCGAACGCCCAGGTCCGGTCAGCGGCGGCACGCTCGGCGGCGCTGCGGTGGTCGGCCTCCTCCTGACGCTCGGCGAACCGTTCGGCGTCGATGATGTCGTGCGCCGCGAGGACCTCGGAGGCGTCCTCGTCGATGTCCTCCTTGTCCTCGAACTCGTAGGTGCGGGAGGCGTACGAAACGTCGAGGACGCCCTGCGCGTAGGCGATCTGACGGGCCCGCTCGGCCTCGGCGGCGGCCTGGGCGGCGGAGTCGTCCTCGCCGAGGAGCTCGGCGGCCTCGTCGAGGAGGGGCACGTCGGCAGGTGTCCAGGCGGCTCTCTTCGTACGCCGGATCAGCTCGGCGTCGTCCTCGGCCAGATGCGTGGGCTCCTCCAGATAGCCGGCGAGGAACTCCTGCGGGGTGAGCGGCGGCCACAGGGTGGTGATGGCGGCGTGCACCTCCGCGCTGGCGGCGATGCCCTTGCCGAGCTGGGCGATGTCGTCGGGGCCGAGGAAGTTCGGGCCGCCGTAGGGGTCGGCGCCGATGCGGTCGGCGAGCTGCGTGGTGAGATCGTCGATGATCCGGAAGGCGAAGGTGGGCAGGGCGAGATTGTGCGGCAGCCCGGTCTCGCGGGCCTTGTGGCGCGCCTCGACCGCCATGCCCCAGTCGAGAACCAGCTCCCCGTCGTCGTGCGCGATGACGATCGGCTCGTCCTTCTCGGGCACCTGCTGCCGGTCCCGTACTGCCTCGGCCAGCACGCCGGCCATGTCCGCCCGGCCCTTGACGGCGGCGGCCGCGGGGCTGTCGGTGCCGGTGGCGTGCACGCCGGGGAACAGTTCGCCGACCGTCGACAGCAGCACGCCGGTCTCACCGAGCGAGGGCAGCACCTCGCCGATGTAGCCGAGGAAGGCCGGGTTGGGGCCGACGATCAGCACGGCCCGCTTGGCGAGCTGCTCCCGGTGCGCGTACAGCAGATACGCGGCCCGGTGCAGCGCGACCGCGGTCTTCCCGGTGCCCGGCCCGCCCTCGACGACGAGCACCCCGCGCTGCGGGGCGCGGATGATGTGGTCCTGCTCGGCCTGGATGGTCGAGACGATGTCGCCCATCCGGCCCGTGCGGGCACTGTTCAGCGCGGCGAGCAGGACCTCGTCGGCGTCGTGCGACTCGTATCCGGTGCGGGTGGGGTCGGCGAGATCCATGATCTCGTCGTGCAGCGCGGTGACCGTGCACCCCTGCGTGGTGATGTGCCTCCTGCGGCGCAGCCCCATCGGTTCATACCCGGTCGCGAGATAGAACGGCCGCGCGACCGGAGCCCGCCAGTCGATCAGCAGCGGAGTCCGCTCGGCGTCGTCCCGCCGGATTCCGGTGCGCCCGATGTGGTACGTGATTCCGTCGCGCCTGTCGATACGTCCGAAGCAGAGCCCGGAGTCGGCAGCATTCAGCGCAGCGAGCGAGGCAGAGTGCTCGGCCACGCCGATATCGCGCTCCACACGCGCCTGACGATCGGTGCTGACCTGCGCAATCGTGGCGCGCACGGCAGCCTCGGCCTCGGCCCGGAGCTGGTCGAGCCGCTCGTGGGCGAGGGAGACGAATTGTTGTTCCTGCCGCATTTCCTCGGTTGACAATTCAGCTCCTGACGCGATAGAGTACGTTTATTGAAGTTCTCGGTGCGCTTTAGCCCGTGCGAACACGGAACTATTCAATATACGTGAAGAAATACCCCGGCCGTCAAATTCGGACCGGGGTTTTTGTTTGCTGCGGTGCTCGGGCGACTTACGGCGCGGCGGCGAGCACGGCACGCAGCCGCGCGAGGATGCCACGCCACTCGTCGGCGGCGCCGGCATCGGCCCAGAGGTCCGCGAGCTCGGACTCGGGCGCGAGGATCCGGTCGATGGCCCGGACCGAGAGAGCGGCGAGGTCCCCGGGCAGCGACGGAACGGGCTCCTCCGGGCCGTAGACGGAGTCGACCGGCTCGCCACCCGGCAGCCCGGCCGCGACGACCGCGGCGGCGGCCAGTGCCTCGTCCGCGTCGGGCGCCTCGACGTACCCCGGCGCCTCCAGAACCCTCAGCAGAGCGGCTCGTACATGCCCCGCCCTGGCCTCGGGTGCCAGCTCGTCGAGGTCGCCCGCGAAGTCCGCGGCCGAGTCGTTGTCGAAGGGTCCCGTGCCCCATGTCCCCATGGCCTGCTCCCGCCTTGTCGATCACCAGTGCCTCGGGCATCGTGGCAGCCGACACTGACAACGATGGGGGGTCCTTCATGACACAGGCGGCCGACGGCCGGGTGGCCGGGGCGCTGAACCTGCTCCGGGCCTGCGGTGCCGGGGAGATGGAGCATCCCGGTGGGACGCTCCTCGCTCACCTGGAGCGGGTGCGGGCGCGGCTGGCGGCCTGGGGCGCGAGGGACGAGCTGCAGCTCGCGGGGCTGTGCCATGCGTTCTACGGCACGGACGGGTTCGGCGCGTCGCTGCTGCCGCTGGAGCGGCGCGGGGAGCTGGCCGCGGCCATCGGGGCGGAGGCGGAGCAGCTCGTGTACTTCTACGCGAGCTGCGACCGGGACGCGTCCTATGCGACGTTGGCCTCGGACGACGCGGCGTTCCGGGACCGGTTCAGCGGCCGGACGTTCACGCCGGAGTCGGGACAACGGCGTGACTTCGCGGAGCTGACGGCTGCCAATGAGCTCGACCTCGCGGTGGTGAACGAGGACTTCCGGGCCGAATGGGGCGGGTGGCTCCTCATGCTCTTCGCCCGGTTCGCGCCGCTGCTGAGTGATGCCGCGCGCCAGGATCTCCGCACCGGACTCGATCCGGGCGACGAGGCACGTGCCGCCTTCATCCGGACCTTGGAGCGGGGCGAGGCCCGGCGCGGAGTGGTGTCTGCCACCGAGAGTTTCGGCGTGTTCGTGGAGCTGGGCGGCGGGGACGACGGCTTCATCAACTGCGCCGAACTGACCTGGTCGTCCGAGCACTTCGCCCACCCGTCCGAGCTCGTGAGCGTCGGCCAGGAGATCACCGCCACCGTGCTCGACGTCGACTGGAAACGCGTACAGGTCCAGCTGTCCCTCAAGGACCTGGAGCCGGACCCGCTACGGGAGTTCACCCGCACTCAGCTGGGCCGGATCGTGCCCGGGGTCATCACGAAGCGCGCGCCGATCGGGGCCTTCGTCCGCGTGCTGGACGGGGCGGTGGGCCTCGTCCCCGTCGCCGACCTCGCGGGACGCGAGCCGCTGGTCGGCGACGAGGTGAGCGTCGAAGTCGTGGGCGTGAACGTCAGCCGTCGCCGGATCACGCTCGCCCTGCGCTGACCACGACGGTCAGATCACGTCCTCGAGCTCCATCAGAAGCTTCCGCTTCGGCCGCGCCCCCACCATCGACTTCACCGGTTCGCCACCGCGGAACACCATCAGCGTCGGCATCGACAGCACCCCGTACCGCACCGCGACCTCGGGGTTCGTGTCCACGTCGAGCTGGACGACCTTGACGCGGTCCGACTTCTCCGCGGCGACCGCGCCGAGGACCGGCGCGAGCTGATGGCACGGGCCGCACCACTCCGCCGTGAACTCGACCAGGACCGGGCCATCCGCGCCCAGGACCTCCGTGTCGAAGTCCGCGTCCGTCACCGTCGCGACGCCTTCTGCCTGGATCATCCGTCAACCTCCGCATTCACGCTGCCGTATTCACATTGCGGTTCCGGGCCGCCCGGCAGCTCTGCCTCGGCCCGCAACAGCTGCGCGCCGACCTTCGAGCGCACCGTGCGAAGCTGGTCGATGAGCTCGTCCAGCTCGGCGAGCTTGCGCCGGTAGACGGCGAGCGAGGCGGGGCAGGCGTCCCCGGCCGGGTGACCGGCACGCAGGCACTCCACGAAGGGCCGGGTCTCCTCCAGCTCGAACCCGAAGTCCTGCAGGGTCCTGATCTGCTGGAGCAGCCGCAGATCGTGCTCGTCGTACGTGCGGTATCCGTTCACCGCACGCCGTGCGGGCAGCAGCCCCCGGGACTCGTAGTAACGCAGGGTGCGGGTGGTCGTCCCGGCCCGCTCCGCCAGCTCGCCGATTCGCATGCGTAGGACCGTAAGCCTTGACGTCGGGGTCAAGGAAAGCCCGGGACAGGCCGCGGACCGCCGGCGTCGCCCTGCCTGCGGCAGTCGCCCGAAGAGAGCAACGTAAGGGGACGGGCCTGCCCAGGGCGGGTGCCCGGTGGTCGGCGTCAGCGTGCGGAGCGCACGGCCTCCACCGTGCTCGCCCAGTCGTCCGCCCCATGCCCCTTCGCGATCGCCCGGTCCGCGACAGCCTTGATGGATTCCAGGTGGGCGACGTCGAGACCGCGGGTGCGGGCCGCGTGCAGGATGTGGTCGACGCCCGCGGCCATCATGCCGAGGTTGGCCTGGGTACCCGCGTAGGTACCCGCGTCGATGTTCGCCGCCGTGTACTCCGCGATGGGCGGCAGGATCTGGACGATCGTGCTCAGATACGGGGCGATGTCCGCGGCCTTGACCCCGTCGGCCGTGGCCAGCGCGTACGCGTGCACGAGGCCCGACATGCTGCCGTAGAAGAAGTCCAGCAGGGAGAGGTCGTAGAGCGCGGCGAGTCCGGGGTCCGTGCCGACGAAGACGGTCTTGCCGCCGAGGGCCTTGAGGGCGGACTCGTACCGGTCGAACGCGTCCCGGGAGCCGGAGTGGAAGAGCAGCGCGTCGGGCGTGCCGATCACGGGAGTGGGCACCATCACCGAGCCGTCCAGATATGCGATGGACCGCTCCGCCGCCCAGGCCGCGGTCTCCCGAGAGCGCTCGGGGGTGTCGGAGGTGAGATTGACCAGGACCCGGCCCTGCAGCGCATCGGCCAGCGGGTCCAGGATCGCCTGTGCGGCGTCGTAGTCGACGACACAGAGCACGGTCAACTCGCTTGCGCGTACGGCGTCTTCGGCGGTGACGCCCCGTACGGCGCCGCGCGCGACGAGTTCGTCGCCCTTGCCGGGGGAACGGTTCCAGACGGTGGTGGGATGGCCGGCGTCCAGGAAGGCTCCGGCGAGGGCCCGGCCCATCGCGCCGAGGCCGATGACAGTGACGGATGCGTTCTCGGTAGGCATGAGGATCATGCTTCTTCGCCGCATACCGCCCCACAAGTACCGACTTGGAAGTCAGATACTCACCTGGAGGTAAACATCCAGGTCAACCGTCCGTCGGCAGCAGCGGCTTCCGCTCCACGGGCGAGGAGAGCACGATCGACGTCGTCGTGCGGCCGAGTGCGGACGTCTGCTCCAGGATGCCCTCCAGATGCACGGTGTCCGTCGCGGCAACCTTGAGGATCCAGCAGTCCTCGCCGACGACGTGGTGGACCTCCACGACCTCCGGCCGGGCGAAGAGCTCCTGCGAGCGCGGGTGCTTGAGGTTGTAGCCGCCATGCGGGTCGACCCGGATGAAGGCCTGAATGCCGTAGCCGAGCCGGGCGGGGGAGACATGCGCGCCGTACCCGCTGATCGCGCCGCACGCCTCCAGCCGGCGGACGCGCTCGGTGACGGCGGCCGGGCTCAGCCGTACCTGCCGGCCGAGCTCGCTCAGTTTGATACGGCCGTCGCCCTGAACGATCTCCAGAATGTGCCGGTCGACCCGGTCGAAGACGACCGCCGAGGTTTCGTTGGCGGCGGCGCGCAGCTGCCGTGGTTCTTTCGGCGCGGAGGCCGGAACTCCCATGTCTCCCCCTTCAGGACGTGGCCCGCCAACGTAACACTGGTGTTCCTGGCGTCAGGGCCGGCCCGGTCCACCGGACAGGCCCTGACCGCCGACAGGGGCCGACAAGGGGAAAGAGCGACGTGGGGATCGGAATGCGGGACGTGTGCGTGATCGGCGGCAACCGGTATTTCGGAAAGCGGCTGATCGAGCGGCTGCTGCACGCGGGGACGCGCGTCACCGTCATCAATCGCGGCTCGTCCGCGCCGCCCGCCGGGGCCGTTCATCTCGTCGCCGACCGCGATGACGAGGCGGCCCTGACGACGGCGCTCGGCTCACGCACGTTCGATGTGGTGATCGACCAGGTCTGCTACACCCCGCGCCAGGCGGACATCGCCCGCCGGGTCTTCGCCGGCCGAACCCGCCGCTATGTGATGACCTCGACGGTCGAGGTGTACGAGCACGAGGACTCCGCGGACCTGGTCCGCGAGGACGCCGTCGAACCGCGCACCGTGGCCGTCGACCTCGCGCTTCCCTGGGACGACGAGGACTTCCGGGAGGATCACTACGGCGAGGGCAAGCGCCAGGCCGAGGCGGTGTTCGCGCGCGAGCCGGCGTTCCCGTACGTCGCGGTGCGCGTCGCCCATGTGCTGGGCGGGGAGGACGATTTCACCGGCCGTCTCGACCACTACGCCGACCGGATCCGGGCGGGCGAGCCGATCGCGGTGCCCGCCGTGAATCATTCCGCCACCTATGTGTACGTCGAGGAGATCGCCGCATTCCTGGAATGGGTGGCCGGCGCGGAATGCACCGGCCCGGTGAACGCGGCGGCGCACGGGCGGCTCAGCACGGCCGACATCTGCGCGGCGGTGGCCGGGATCACCGGTGGCACGGCGGAGTTCCGTGCGGTCGGGTCCGGTGAGGTCTCCCCGTTCTCCTTCGCCCGCTCGTACGGCATGGACAATTCCCGCGCCGAGCGGCTCGGTTTCCGCTTCGGCCGCAGTCAGGAGTGGCTCGGGCGCGCTGTCGCCGAGACCGTCGGCCCGCGCGCCGCGGAGGTGCGGCGATGACGGCCGTACGGTCGATCGGCGGGATCGAGGTCGGCGCCGTCGGGCTGGGCGCGATGCCGCTCTCCATCGAGGGCCACCCCGACGAGGCGCGGGCGGTCGCCACGGTCCATGCCGCGCTCGACTCGGGCGTGACACTGATCGACACGGCCGACTCGTACCATCCGCCGGGCGGCACGCCCGGCGCCGGTGAGCTGCTGGTCGCGCGCGCCCTTGCCGCGTACGGCGGCGATACCGGGAACGTCCTCGTCGCGACCAAGGGCGGGCGCGGGCGCACCGCCGACGGCGACTGGTCGGTCAACGGCGATCCGCACCATCTCAAGCGTGCCGCGCGGGCCTCCGCCAAGCGGCTCGGCGTCGAGGCGATCGGGCTCTATCAGCTGCACAAGCCGGATCCGGCCGTTCCGTACGCCGAATCGCTCGGCGCGATCCGCGAGCTGCTCGACGAGGGCACGATCCGGCTGGCGGGGATCTCCAACGTCGACACGACGCAGATCGGGCAGGCGCGGGAGATCCTGGGTGACCGGCTGGTGTCGGTGCAGAACCGCTACTCGCCCGCCGTGCGCGACAGCGAGGCGGAGCTGCGGCTCTGCGCCGAGCTGGGCCTGGCCTTTCTGCCGTGGAGCCCGCTCGGCGGGATCTCGCGCAGCTCGCTGGACGGGGCGTCGGGACAGGCGGAGGACCCGGCGTTCACGGGCTTCCACCGGGTGGCGCGGGAGCGCGGGGTGAGCCCCCAGCGGGTGGCACTCGCCTGGCTGCTGGCACGCTCGCCCGCGGTGATCCCGATTCCCGGAGCCAGTAGACCGGAGACGGCAAGAGACTCGGCCGCGGCCGCCGCGCTCGAACTGACCGAGCGGGAGACGGGGCTGATCGACGCGGACTGAGCTGCCGTTCGGTGAACTGAGCTGCCGCTCGGCGATGGCGTGGCGGCACCGGCCGGTCCGGCTGGTGCCGCCAACTGCACTGTGCATTGAGGAAGTTAAGGGAGCGATGTCATTGACGGCTGCCCTGGCTCCATCTACAAAACTCTGTGAGAGCGCTCTCAAGCCCCCCTCGGCACCATCCTCACCGGAGGTGTTCCTTGAGCACGAGCCGCATCCGACGCACTCCCCTGTCCATCCCGCTGTCCACTCCCCTGTTCACCGCACTCCTCGCCATGGCCGTCGCCCTCACCGGCTTCCTCGCCGTCAGCGGCGCGGGGACGGCGCGCGGGGCCGTACCGCCCGCGCCCGGCTGGAATCTGCAGTGGAGCGACGACTTCACCGGACCGGACCGATCGCTGCCGTCGTCCACCAACTGGCAGACGGACACCGGCCACGGCTATCCCGGCGGCCCCGGCAACTGGGGCACCGGCGAGATCCAGAACTACACGTCCAGCCCCGACAACCTCAGCCTCGACGGCAACGGCAATCTCCGTATCACTCCGCTGCGGGACAGCACCGGCAACTGGACCTCCGCCCGGATCGAGACCCGCCGGGCCGACTTCAAGGCCCCTGCGGGCGGCACCCTGCGCATCGAGGGCCGGATCCAGATGCCGAACGTGACCGGTGACGCCGCCCTGGGCTACTGGCCCGCCTTCTGGGCGCTCGGCGCGCCGTACCGGGGCAACTACTGGAACTGGCCCGGTATCGGCGAGTTCGACATCATGGAGAACGTCAACGGCATCAACTCCGTCTGGGGCGTGCTCCACTGCGGGGTGAACCCGGGCGGCCCCTGCAACGAGACGACGGGCATCGGCGCCAGCCGCACCTGCCCCGGCGCGAGCTGCCAGTCCGCGTTCCACACGTACCGCTTCGAGTGGGACCGCTCCGTCTCCCCCAACGAGCTGCGCTGGTACGTGGACGACCAGCTCTTCCACAGCGTGAACCAGAGCCGGGTCGACGCCGGCACCTGGGCCAACATGACGGACCACGCGGGCTACTTCATCCTCCTCAACGTCGCCATCGGCGGCGCCTTCCCCGACGCGCTGGCCGGGAAGACCCCGACCGCCGCGACCGTCCCGGGCCGCCCGATGCTCGTCGACTACGTCGCCGTGTGGACGCGAGGCGGTGGCAGCACGACCCCGCCGGACCCGACCGACCCGCCGCCCTCCGGCTCCTCGCAGCTGTATCTGCGTACGGGCGGTGGCGCGGGTGACGCGACGGCATCGGCCTCCACGGTCACGCTCGCCTCGGCCGGTGGAACCAACCACGACGGCACCCCGAGCAACCCGCAGGTGTTCACCTCGGGCCCGATCACGCGGACGTACAACGGCGGCTCGACACAGTTCGATCTGTTCGTGGACGCCGGGACGACCGTCGCCAACGGCCAGCAGGTGAGGGTGAGTTACGACCGTACGGGCGACGGGACCTGGGACCGTACGGAGACGTACCACTACTTCGCCACCGACCCCGTGCCCGGCTATGAGCACTACACGCAGGCGAGAGGTCTGCAGTCGGCCACCGGGGCGCACGGGAACCTGACCAACGGCAAGGTGCGGGTCGAGGTGTGGAGCGCGATCGGCAACGGCAGCAGCACGCTCGGCACCGGCAACCAGTCCGTCGTCCGTATCCCCTTCGGATGATGGGGGAGTTCTCCATGAAGCCTCTGTTATCCCGAGTGATCGCGGGCGCGGCAGCCGTGCTGTTCCTGGCCACGGCGGGGTGCGCGACGGACCGCGACGGCCACCCGGGTCATGCCGCGCACCCGGGTCATACCGCGCACTCGGGGCACGCGTACACCTACAGCAAGGCCCAGCAGGCGGCGATCGTGGCGCAGGCGGCGGCCCCGTTGCGCGGGAGCGAGTTCCGCGCGGACTGCTTCTCCAGCCACCGTCGGGGCGACGACCCGATCACCCCAAGCCCAACTACGGTGAGCAATGATCCTGTTACACTCAGCCCTTGACGGGTCACGCACCCGTCCGACTGCCGGGAGGGTAGTCGCCGGACGGGCATGACCCGTCAAACTCACCGGAGCAATTCAGGTGAGAGTCCCAGCCACGCTGGCGGGAGAACTCCAATACCAGGGCATCACCGATAAAGAGCCCTGAACCACGCCTGTACGGCGTACCCGCGGGGGTTGCGCCGTACAGGCAACGCGCTGGCCACCTCCCCCGACCAGAATCCGGCCGCGCGCTGGTCCTGCGTCGGCAGGCCCGAGGCCGGCCGGGACTTCATGAACTGCCTGCCCGGCACCAGGCTGGAGAACTATCTGGACTTCCCGACCTGCTGGGACGGGAAGAACCTGGACAGCGCCAACCACCGGGACCACATGGCGTACGCGGCTGGGCAGCCCTGCCCGGCGAGCCATCCCGTGGTCGTACCGCGCCTGGAGCTGCTGATCACCTGGCTGGTGACCGGCGGCGGATTCACCCTGGCCGGTACCCGCGGTGGCGTGAACGTGACGGACGCACCCGGCTACACCTTCCACGGCGACTTTTTCAACGCCTGGGACCAGGCGGAGCTGGAGCGCCGGGTACGAAACTGCGTCGTCGCGGGCTACATCTGCGGGACGGACGGCAATCCGATCCAGCAGTGAGCTGTCAGTCACGTGCCCGCGAGCGGTAGCGCGGCGAGGGACCGTCGGTCTCGGCGCCCTCGCCGCGTTCAGGCGCCCGGGGGCCGGAAGTCGACCTTCTTCTGGGTGGCCGCGTCGATGTCCTCGGGGCTGAGCAGCACGATCGCCTTGGACTCGACGGTTCCGGTGGCGCGGGCCGCCAGGGCGCTGGCGGCCATCGACACGTGGTCGGGCATGTCGACGACGCAGTACAGGTCGGCTTCCCCGAAGGCGTAGTACATCCATTCGAGCGTGCCGCCGCACGACTTGACCTCGTTCTCCACAGCGGTCCTGCGGCGCGTTCCCCCTTCGGCGAGCAGGCCCTTGGTGCCCTCTGCGGTGTAGCTGGCCTGGACCAGGTATTTCGGCATGTGTGCCTCCCGTATCCCGATGCGCCGCCGGGTGCGGCCACGGTTTCACCATTGGGCACGGCACGCGATACGGCCATCCGGAGACCGCCGCTCGTGGTCTCAGCCGCGTGCCCGGAGGGTGGTCGCCGTCGTGCCCGCGCGCGTACGGAGGAGGAGGCGCAGGGTGCCGGGGTTCTCGTAGCCGACACGGCGTGCGATGACCGGGAGCGGAAGTGAGGTGGTCCGCAGCAGATGGCTCGCCTGCTCGACGCGCAGGTCCTGGACGAAGCGGACCGGGGTCGTGCCGAGGGTCCGGGAGACGGCCCGCTGCAGGGTGCGCTCGCTGATGCCGAGCGCACGGGCGGCCTCGGAGACGACGAGCGGCACATGAAGGTGCTCGCGGGCCCAGCGTTCGAAGGCCGAGACGGTCGGATCGCTCTGGGCGAGCGCGGCGGGGATGGTGTACGCGGCCTGGGAGGGGCGTACGACGGCGACTGCGGAGGCCCGGGTGGCGGGGGTCGAGGACGGCAAGCTGTACGCGCACGGGACGACGACGTGCGCGGTGTTCTCGTTCCCGGTGGGCTGACAGGCGTGCGGGCCCCGGCTGGGAGCCGGGGCCCGCACGACCGCTCGGAACTTCTCGGATCTTCACACCACCGCTCGGTCCTTCTCAGACCTTGACGGGCGTCTTCTCGTCCTCGTCGTCCCCCCGCGGCGCCGGTACGTCGGTGGGAGCGTGGCCGGCCGGGGCGTGGTCGTCGACCAGGGTCTTCTCGTCGAACGGGATGCGGCCTGCGAGGACCTCGGAGACCCGGGCCTTGTCGATCTCCTTCGTCCACGTACCGACGAGGACCGTCGCGACGGCGTTGCCCGCGAAGTTGGTGAGGGCGCGGGCCTCGCTCATGAAGCGGTCGATGCCGACGATGAGCCCGACGCCGTCGACGAGCTCGGGCCGGTGGGACTGGAGGCCGCCCGCCAGTGTGGCCAGACCCGCGCCCGTCACGCCCGCCGCACCCTTCGAGGCGATGATCATGAAGACCAGGAGCGAGATCTGCTCGGCGATCGAGAGCGGGTTGCCCATCGCCTCGGCCACGAAGAGCGAAGCCATCGTCAGGTAGATCGCGGTGCCGTCCAGGTTGAAGGAGTAACCGGTCGGTACGGTGATGCCGACGACGGGCTTGGACACACCCAGGTGCTCCATCTTCGCGATGAGCCGCGGCAGCGCGGACTCCGACGAGGAGGTGGAAAGGATCAGCAGGAACTCGCGGCCCAGGTACTTCAGCAGGGCGAGCAGGTTCACCCCGGCGACCAGCCGCAGCAGCGTCCCCAGGATGACGAAGACGAAGACCGCGCAGGTGATGTAGAAGCCGATCATGATGACCGCGAGCGACTTCAGCGCGTCGATTCCGGTCTCGCCGACCACCGCAGCGATCGCGCCGAACGCGCCCACCGGGGCCACCCACATGATCATCGCGAGGATGCGGAAGACCAGTCGCTGGATGTGCCCGACCCCGCGCAGCACCGGCTCGCCGGCCTTGCCCATGGCCTGCAGCGCGAAGCCCGCGAGCAGCGCGACCAGCAGCGTCTGCAGCACCTCGCCCTCGGTGAAGGCGGAGACCAGGGTCTTCGGAATGATGCCGAGCAGGAAGTCGGCCGTGCCCTCACCGGCACCCGCCGCCTGCTTCTCGCCCGCGGCCTTCGCCGCCTCCGTGAGGTGCAGACCGGATCCCGGCTCCAGGATGTTGCCGACGACCAGACCGATGGCGAGCGCCACCGTGGACATCACGAGGAAGTAGCCGAGGGCGAGGCCGCCGACCGCGCCGACCTTGGCGGCCTTGCGGACCGAGCCGACGCCGAGCACGATCGTGCAGAAGATGATCGGCGAGATCATCATCTTGATCAGGTTCACGAAGCCGGTGCCCAGCGGCTTGAGCTCGACGGCGAAGTCAGGGGCGGCGAAGCCGACGATGATGCCGAGGACGACGGCACCGATGACGGCGAGATACAGATAGTGGGTGCGGTCCCGTCTTGCGGCTGCTGGTGGGGTTGCCACGGGGATTCCTCCTCGGCCTGACGAACATCCACGTCCCGGCGGATGTCCTCGATGCCGCGACTATTCATCAGGCTGTGACCCCGGTCACCCTTACGTACGTTTCGTTCACACGAAACCGGCCAGGCAGACTTACGGCATGCACATACCGCGCCTCCGCAGCCTCGCAGGCCAGCTCTTCGCGATGCAGGTCGTGCTGGTCGCTGCGATCGTGGCCGGATTCGCGTTCTTCACGTACGTCACCGACCGCACGCAGGCCGAGGAGACCGCGCGGCGGCAGACGGTGGCCATCGCGACGGCGGTGGCGGACTCGCCGTCGGTGGTGGCCGCGGCGCGGTCCGCCGACCCGTCGGCGGTGCTCCAGCCGTACGCGGAGAGGCTGCGGAAGGACTCGGGCGTCGCCTTTGTGGTGATCATGCAGCCGGACGGTACGCGGTGGACGCACCCGGAGCCGGCCCAGATCGGCCGTACGTATCTGGGGCACATCGACGAGGCGCTGCGCGGGCGCACGTCCTCGGAGACGTACACGGGAGTGCTCGGTCCTTCGGTGCGCACGGTGGCGCCGGTGCGGGACCGTGGCCGGATCGTCGCGCTCGTGAGCGCGGGCATCACGATCGACAAGATCAGCGAACAGGTGGGGAAGCAGGTCACCGCACTGCTGGGGATGGCGGGCGCGGCGCTGGTGCTCGGCGGAGCCGGTACGTACGTGATCAACGCGCGGCTGCGGCGGCACACGCACGGGATGAACGCGGCGGAGCTGAGCCGTATGCACGACTACCACGAGGCCACGCTGCACGCGGTGCGCGAGGGGCTGCTGATGCTGGACGGACGGCGGCGGATCGCTCTGATCAACGACGGCGCCCGGGAGTTGCTCGGTCTTGACGCGGACGCGGTGGGGCGGCCGGTGGACGAGCTGGGGCTGCCGCCCGGCCTCACCGGCGCGCTGCTGGCGAGCGAACCGCGCGTGGACGATCTGCATCTGACCGCCGACCGGGTCCTCGTCGTCTCCACCCAGCCGGTGGTCGGCGGCGAGCGCCGGGGGACGGTCGTGACCCTGCGGGACCACACCGAACTCCAGGCCCTCACGGGCGAGCTGGACTCCGAACGCGGCTTCACGCAGGCTCTGCGCGCGCAGGCCCACGAGGCGGCGAACCGACTGCACACCGTGGTCTCCCTGATCGAGCTGGGCCGCGCGGACGAGGCGGTCGAATTCGCCACCGCCGAGCTCGAGCTGGCCCAGGTCCTCACGGACCGCGTCGTGACCGCGGTCGGCGAACCGGTCCTGGCCGCGCTGCTTCTGGGCAAGGCGGCGCAGGCCAACGAGAGCGGCGTGGAGCTCGTCCTCACGGAGGACAGCCGCATCGACGACGGCGTCCTTCCGCCCTGGCTGCCGCCGCGCGACCTGGTCACCATCCTCGGCAACCTCATCGACAACGCGGTCGAGGCGGCGTCGGCCGCGGCCGCCGAGGTGCCCCGCGCCCGCGCGGGAGAGAGCCGGCCCCGGGTCACTGTCACCGCCCGGACCGACGAGGCCGAGCTCGTCCTTCGCGTCGCGGACACCGGGTCCGGGGTGCGCCCCGGGGACACGGAGGCCGTGTTCGAGCGCGGCTGGTCGACCCGGGGGCCCGGGCGAGGGATCGGGCTCGCGCTGGTGCGGCAGACCGCGCACCGCAGGGGCGGGACGGTCGAGGTGACACAAGGCCCGGACGAGGGCGCCGAGTTCACGGTACGACTGCCGTTGCGCGACGCGGAGGTGAGCGCATGAACCGGCCGGGGGTCCGGGGGTTGCCCCCGGAAAGACACAGCACCGTACGACTGCCGTTGCGCGACGCGGAGGTGACCCCATGACAACACCAGCACCCGCCGGGATCCGCGTACTCGTCGTCGAGGACGACCCCGTCGCCGCCGACGCGCACGCCCTTTACGTGGGACGCGTGCCCGGGTTCACCGTCGCCGGGGTGGCACATTCGCGGGCCGAGGCGTACCGGCTGCTGGACCGGAGGCCGGTGGAGCTGCTCCTGCTCGACCTGTATCTGCCGGACGGGCACGGGCTTCAGCTGCTGCGCTCCCTGCGCGCCGCCGGCCACTCCGCCGACGTCATCGCCGTCACGTCCGCCCGCGATCTGGCGATCGTCCGTGAGGGCGTGTCGCTCGGCGTCGTCCAGTACGTCCTGAAGCCGTTCACCTTCGCCACCCTCCGCGACCGCCTCACCCGGTACGCCGAGTTCCGCGCATCCGCGGGCGAGGCGTCCGGCCAGGACGAGGTGGACCGGGCCCTTGCGACCCTCCGTACGCCGCAGCCCGCCGCGCTCCCGAAGGGCCTCAGCGCGCCCACGCTGGAAGCCGTGTCCCGCACGCTGCGCGACACCCCCGCCGGGCTCACCGCGGCCGAGGCCGGGGCCGCGGTCGGGATCTCACGGATCACCGCCCGCCGGTATCTGGAGCATCTGGTCACCGCGGGCCGGGCCGCGCGCAGCCCGCAGTACGGCCAGATCGGCCGGCCCGAACTGCAGTACCGCTGGATCACTTCCGGCCGCTGAAGGCCGGGCCGAAAGCCCTTTCCGCGCATGGGCATTGAACTTGTTCGCAAGCCCGACCTACGGTCACCGGGCAGCCCTCCTCACCACCTGTCTGCCGATCACGGCGGTGATGGTGCCGGTCTACGGCCTGTTCGTACAGGTCGAACTGATCGACACGATGTACGGAACGGCTTTGTTCCTCACCACGCCCCAACTGCCGTTCGCGATCTGGCTGATGAAGAACTTCGTGACTCCTCCCTCCGGATGAACCCGGAGGGCTTCTCCTGTCGGTGGCTAGGCCACGTCGGGAAGGACCAGCCCGGCCCTGATAGCGACGTTGAGTGCACCGACCTGATCGGCGTTGGCGGTGTGACCGCACTGGGTGCACTCGAACTTCTCTTGGGTAGTGCGGTTCTCGCCGGACACATGCCCGCAGGCGGGGCAGGTGCGGGAGGTGTTGCGGGGGTCCACCGGGATCAGCTTGCGATTGGCGCTCTCAGCCTTATGCGCGAGGATGCCCAGGAACACCCCCAACCCGCATCGTGGATGCTCTTGTTCAGCCCCGCCTTGGCGGCAGCCCCGTTCGGGAGGAATGCACCGGCGTTGTCGGGGTCGGGCTTCGGCTTGGGGGTGCGGATCATGTTCGCGATGCTCAGCCGCTCGTGCGCGATCACGTCGTAGGTGCGGACCAGTGCGAGCGCGGTCTTGTGCGCGTGGTCGGTGCGCTGACGCCGCACCTTGCGGTGCAGCTTGGCGACCTTCTCCACCGCCCGGCGGTGCTTGACGCTGCGGTTCTCCCGCTTCCGGCGCGGAAACGCATCGAGTGCGCGCTGTGCGTCGGCGAGGGCATCGGCGTTGCCGGTGCTGATCCTCTACATGCTGATCGCCCGCCGGCTCGGAGGGGGCTTCACGCTGGGTGGGGCGGTCAAGGGGTGACTGTGTGGTCGACGGGTGCCGTGCAGCCGTGGGCCTTCGCCGATCGGGTGGCGAAGGCGTTGAGCGCCGAGCGGGCGTACGGGGAGGTGGCGTTCTCCTCGACCGGGGAGGAACGCATCACGTACATCGCGCGCCCGGCGGCCGAGGGACAGTCGGCGGTCATGACCAACTCTCGGGTCAGGCCCAGCCGGGATCTGCACGTAGAGGTGGGCCTCCCGGCGGACGGCGAGCACGAGCTCGCCGGGCAGTCCCTTCGGGCAGTCGAGCAGCAGCGACGCGATCGCCTCGCCACCGTCGAGCCGGTCGTCGACGTGCAGCGAGCCCTGGGCGTTCGGCGGGAGGCGGAACGGGAACTCGCCGACCCTCTCGCCCCGCACTTCGGCCACCGGGGCGAGCAGCGCCTCGCCGCGGACCCGGACCTCGGCATCGGGCTCCCACTTCTCAGGGCCGCCGCCCCAGGACAGCCGGCAGTCCAGCAGCGCGCGGCTCTCCTGGTCCGGATCGAGCAGCGTGCCGTACTCCGTCAGTACACCCGCCGAATCGTCCGGCAGAAAGCGGTCCAGCTGGGCCGTCGGCAGCAGTCCGGCACAGGCGCGCTCCAGCTGGGCCCGGTTCTCGGAAAGCTGCCGGTCATGCAGCACGGTCAAGGCGACCGGCAGTCCGCCGGCGACGAGTGCCGCCAGCGCTGTCAGCGCCACGGCCAGGCGCACCTTGGCCCGAGTCGCGAATCCCGGCACGTGTCTCCCCCTCCACGCAAAGATCCACTCCGGACGCTAGCAGACCCGCTACCCGTCGAAGCTACCCGCTGGTACGCTGCGGTCCGACCGCGTGGTACGCGTGTACTCCGACCGCGGCGGTGCGCGAGCAGGCCCCGTCGGAACGACGGAGCGAGACGCCCACCCAATTCGGACCTTCCTACAAGTTTTGACCTTGGGTAAACGCACCGTAGTCAAAGGTGACCCTCTGCTTCTACGGTGTGCCCGTGCACTCCACCCCGCCCTTCAACGCCCCTGCCGCCCGCCGACTGCGCGAGGCGCTGGGGATGGCGCCCGGCCATGTCGCTTACGGACTTCAGGCCCAGTACGGACTCCAGGTCGCCCCGGACACGGTGGCCGCCTGGGAACGAGGGCTGCTCGCGCCGAGCTCCCAGGAACTCACCGCTCTCGCGGGGGTGCTGTGGTGCTCCCCCGCCGAGCTGCTCGGCGCACCCCAGACCCTGCGCGAGCACCGGATGTCCCGGGGCCTGGGCCCCGACGATCTGGCGCGCCGTGTGGGCATGGACACGTCCTCGTACCAGCGGATGGAGGACGGGAACCGCTGGCGCGGCAACGAGCGGCAGACCGCCGCGCTCGCCGAGGTCCTGGCGCTGTCCCCGCGCGAGCTGCTGACGGCGACCGGCAGGAACGAGGAGCTGGCCGAGCTGCTGCGCAGCGCGGCGACGACGCGCTGGCAG
Source organism: Streptomyces sp. NPDC053673 (assembly GCF_055585225.1). NCBI lineage: Bacteria > Bacillati > Actinomycetota > Actinomycetes > Kitasatosporales > Streptomycetaceae > Streptomyces > Streptomyces sp. NPDC053673. Next base: position 160,987 of record NZ_JBVJKN010000008.1, read on the forward strand.
GCGTACGTGCGCCCGGTGGGGAAGATGCTGCCGCTGCCCAAGCGGCACCTGGAGGACGTGCTGCAGGAGTTGCACCAGGAGTACCAGGCCCGCATGGTGGCGACGTCGAGCTGGGGCGCGTCGGGAAGCTCCGGCGAGGCGGGCAAGGAGTTCCTGGACCGGGTCGTCGACCACTTCTGGGCACTGACTCCCGGCTAGGCCGTGTCTTCGAAGTCGCGTCCTCCCGGCGGCGTCCGGCACGCACGCTCGCTTGCCCCAGAAGACAGGCCAGGTCCTGCCCGGTCGAAGGTCCGCACACGGTGAGCGCGTCCGACCGACCGCTCGCCGGACGTCGGTTCACCGGAGGACTCGCGCCTCGCGCCGGTTCAGAAGACCGACTCGGCCTCGTGCACCCGGTCCTCGGGCACGGTCTTCAGCCGGGTGACCGCCTCCGCGAGCGGGACCATGACCACCTGTGTGCCGCGCAGCGCGGTCATCATGCCGAACTCGCCGCGGTGTACGGCCTCCACCGCGTGCCACCCGAAGCGGGTCGCGAGCACCCGGTCGTACGCGGTCGGGACGCCGCCGCGCTGGACATGGCCGAGAATGACCGGTCGCGCCTCCTTGCCGAGCCGGCGTTCCAGCTCGACGGCGAGGCGGTTGCCGATGCCCGTGAAACGCTCGTGACCGTACTGGTCGATCTCGCCCTTCTTGTAGTCCATGGATCCCTCGGCGGGGTGGGCGCCCTCCGCGACACAGATGACCGCGAACTTCTTGCCCCGGGCGAAGCGTTCCTCGACCATCTTCACCAGGTCCTCCACCTGGAAGGGCCGCTCGGGCAGACAGATCCCGTGCGCGCCGCCCGCCATTCCGGACTCCAGCGCGATCCAGCCCGCGTGGCGGCCCATCACCTCGACGACCATGACCCGCTGGTGGGACTCGGCGGTGGTCTTGAGGCGGTCGATGGCCTCGGTGGCGACCATGACGGCGGTGTCGAAGCCGAAGGTGCGATCGGTGGAGGAGATGTCGTTGTCGATGGTCTTCGGTACGCCGACGACGGGCATACCGGCGTCGGCCAGCATCCGCGCCGCGGTCAGCGTGCCCTCGCCGCCGATCGGGATGAGCGCGTCGAGATCGTACCGGCGGGCCAACTCCTCGCAGTTCTCCGCGGCTTCGCGTAGCCGGGAGCGCTCCAGGCGGGCGGAGCCGAGGATCGTACCGCCGCGGGCGAGGATGCCGCTCACCGCGTTGAGATCGAGGGGGCGGTAGTGACCGTCGAGGAGGCCCTTGAACCCGTCCTCGAATCCGATGACTTCGTCGCCGTGGCCGGTCATGGCACGGTGCACGACCGACCGGATCACTGCGTTCAGGCCGGGGCAGTCGCCGCCTGCGGTGAGAATTCCGATGCGCATCGTGCTGTGTCTCCTGCTCGCTAGCGGTACGTGTGAGCGGTTCCGATTCTCACACGGCTGGTCTGGACCGCACCCCTCCAGCTGCTCCTCCGGGACACCCGCACACGGCGGGCGCCCTATCCAGCCACGGAGGTATTGTCAAGAGGTCAATGCCACCCTATCGAGTTTTTTCGAGCACACGAGCTCGACCGATGAGCAGGACAGGAGAGCACGCGTGACGCGCAGCGTGTACGTGACCGGGATCGATCGCGGAGACGGCCGCCAGGTGGTGGAGCTGGGAGTCATGGAGCTCCTGACCCGCCAGGTGGACCGGGTGGGGGTGTTCCGTCCGCTTGTGCACGACGGACCCGACCGTCTGTTCGATCTACTGCGTGTTCGCTACCGCCTCTCCCAGGACCCGGCGACCGTGTACGGGATGGACTACCACGAGGCCGCGGCGCTGCAGGCCGAGAAGGGTACCGACGAGTTGGTCTCCCGGCTCGTCGACCGCTTTCTCGCGGTGGCACGCGACTACGAGGTCGTCCTGGTGCTCGGCACGGACTTCCACGCCACCCAACTCCCCGACGAGCTGGCGCTGAACGCCCGGCTGGCCAATGAGTTCGGCGCCTCGGTGATACCCGTGGTGGGCGGCAAGGACCAGCCTGCGGAGTCCGTACGCGCGGAGGCCCGCAACGCCCACCGTGCCTATGAGGTCCTGGGCTGCGACATCCTCGCCATGGTCGTGAACCGGGTGGCGCCGGAGGACCGCGAGGTGATCGCCGAGCGGCTGGCCGCCCGCCTCCCGGTCCCCTGCTACGTCCTGCCGGACGAGCCGGCGCTCGCCGCTCCCACGGTCGCCCAGATCGGCCACGCCCTGGGGGCCACAGTGCTGCTCGGGGACGATTCCGGGCTCGCCCGTGATGCGCTGGACTTCGTCTTCGGCGGTGCGATGCTGCCGAACCTGCTGAAGGCCCTGACCCCCGGCTGCATGCTGGTCACCCCCGGTGATCGCGCCGATCTCGTGGTCGGCGCCCTCGCCGCGCACTCCGCGGGCACCCCGCCCATCGCCGGCCTGCTGCTCACCCTCGACGAGCGCCCGGCCGACGCGATCCTCACCCTGGCGGCCCGGCTGGCGCCGGGCACCCCGGTGCTCTCGGTGGCCGGCGGCTCCTTCCCGACGGCGGCCGAACTCTTCTCGCTGGAAGGAAAGTTGAGCGCGGGCACCCCGCGCAAGGCGGAGACCGCGCTCGGCCTCTTCGAGCGCCATGTCGACACGGCCGGGCTGCTCGCCCGGGTCGAGGTGGCGCGTACCGGCCGGGTCACGCCGATGATGTTCGAGCACGATCTGCTGGAGCAGGCCCGCGCCGACCGGCGCCGCGTCGTGCTGCCCGAGGGCACCGAGGAGCGGGTGCTGCGCGCCGCCGACGTGCTGCTGCGGCGCAACGTCTGCGAGCTGACGCTGCTCGGCGACACCGACGTGATCCGCAAGAAGGCCGCCGACCTCGGCATCGATCTCTCCGCCGTGCAGCTGATCGACCCGGCCACCTCCGAGCTCCGCCAGGACTTCGCCGAGCTGTACGCGGGCCTGCGCGCCCACAGGGGCATGACCGTGGAGCTGGCGCACGACGTCGTGTCGGACGTGAACTACTTCGGCACCCTGATGGTCGAGCAGGGCCTGGCCGACGGCATGGTGTCGGGCTCGGTGCATTCCACGGCGGCGACGATCCGGCCGGCCTTCGAGATCATCAAGACGAAGCGGGAAGCGGCGATCGTGTCGTCGGTCTTCTTCATGTGCCTCGCCGACAAGGTGCTCGTGTACGGCGACTGCGCGGTCAATCCGGACCCGGACGCCGAGCAGCTCGCGGACATCGCCGTGCAGTCGGCGGCGACGGCGGCCCGCTTCGGCGTCGAGCCACGCATCGCGATGCTGTCGTACTCGACGGGCACGTCCGGCTCCGGCGCGGACGTCGACAAGGTGCGTGAGGCCACCAAGCTGGTCCGCGAGCGTCACCCGGAGCTGAGGATCGAGGGCCCGATCCAGTACGACGCGGCGGTCGAGCCGTCCGTCGCGGCGACCAAGCTGCCGGACTCGGAGGTGGCCGGCCAGGCGACCGTGCTGATCTTCCCGGACCTGAACACCGGTAACAACACCTACAAGGCCGTGCAGCGTTCGGCCGGCGCCGTGGCCGTCGGACCGGTGCTGCAGGGTCTGCGCAAGCCGGTCAACGACCTCTCGCGCGGCGCGCTGGTCAGCGACATCGTCAACACGGTCGCGATCACCGCGATCCAGTCCCAGGGTCAGGAGCTCCCCGCATGACCGACTCCCCTTCCGCGTCCCGTGTCCTCGTCCTCAACTCCGGCTCCTCGTCGGTGAAGTACCAGCTGCTCGACATGCGCGACGGCTCCCGGCTGGCGGTCGGCCTCGTCGAGCGGATCGGCGAGCAGACGTCCCGGGTGGTGCACAACCCGCCGGCCGGCAGCGGCGGCGAGAAGCGTGAGCGTACGGGCCCGATCGCGGACCACGCCGCGGCGCTGAAGGCGGTCGCCGAGGAGCTGGCGCACGACGGTCTGGGCCTGGACTCCCCCGAGCTGGCGGCGATCGGCCACCGGGTGGTGCACGGCGGTCTGAAGTTCACCGCGCCGACCGTGATCACCGACGAGGTGCTGGCGGAGATCGAGCGCCTGGTCCCCGTGGCACCCCTGCACAACCCGGCGAACATCACGGGTATCCGTACCGCCCGGGCGCTGCGCCCGGACCTGCCTCAGGTCGCGGTCTTCGACACGGCGTTCCACACGACGATGCCGGAGTACGCGGCGCGGTACGCCATCGACGTGGAGACCGCGGACGCGCACCGGATCCGCCGCTACGGCTTCCATGGCACCTCGCACGCGTATGTCTCGCGCAAGGCCGCCGAACTCCTGGGCAGGGCCCCGGAGGACGTCAACGTGATCGTGCTGCACCTGGGCAACGGTGCCTCGGCGTCGGCGGTCGCGAGCGGCCGGTGCGTGGACACCTCGATGGGACTGACCCCGCTGGAGGGGCTGGTCATGGGTACCCGCTCGGGTGACATCGACCCCGCGGTCACCTTCCACCTCAAGCGGGTGGCGGGGATGTCCGAGGACGATGTCGACGTCCTGCTGAACAAGAAGAGCGGCCTGGTGGGGCTGTGCGGCGACAACGACATGCGGGAGATCCGGCGGCGGATCGAAGCGGGCGATCAGCGGGCGCTGCTCGCCTTCGAGATCTACATCCACCGGTTGAAGAAGTACATCGGCGCCTATTACGCGGTCCTCGGCCGCGTGGACGCGGTGGTGTTCACGGCGGGGGTCGGCGAGAACGCGGCCCCGGTGCGGGAAGCCGCCATCGCCGGACTGGAGGAGCTGGGGCTTGTGGTGGACGCAGGCCTCAACGCCGTACGTTCTGATGAGCCGCGGCTCATCTCGCCGGACTACGCGCGGGTGGCGGTCGCGGTGGTGCCGACGGACGAGGAATTGGAGATCGCCCAGCAGACCTTCGCCCTCGTCGACGGAGGCCGGCCGGCCCACGCCTGAGCGGCCGGGCGCCCATTTGTACATTCCACCAGACGGAATATTCCGCGTAGAAACAAACCGATAGGATCCGCCTTATGCGCCGTTCCAAAATCGTCTGCACACTGGGCCCCGCCGTCGACTCCTACGAGCAGCTGAAAGCGCTCATCGAGGCCGGCATGAACGTGGCCCGTTTCAACATGAGCCACGGAACCCAGGCAGAGCACCAGGAGCGGTACGACCGTCTCCGCAGGGCGGTGGCGGACACCGGCCGCCCCGTGGGAGTGCTCGCCGACCTCCAGGGTCCGAAGATCCGCCTGGAGACCTTCGCCGAGGGACCGGTCGAACTGGTCCGTGGTGACGAGTTCACGATCACCACGGAGGACGTCGCCGGCGACAAGTCCATCTGCGGTACCACGTACAAGGGCCTGCCCGGCGATGTGTCCAAGGGTGACCAGGTCCTGATCAACGACGGAAACGTCGAGCTGCGGGTCGTCGAGGTCGACGGCGCCCGGGTGAAGACGATCGTCGTCGAGGGCGGTGTCATCTCCGACCACAAGGGCATCAACCTGCCCGGCGCGGCGGTGAACGTCCCGGCCCTCTCCGAGAAGGACGTCGAGGATCTGCGCTTCGCGCTGCGGATGGGCTGCGACCTGGTGGCGCTCTCCTTCGTACGCGACGCCAACGACGTCAAGGACGTCCACAAGGTGATGGACGAGGAGGGCCGCCGGGTCCCCGTCATCGCCAAGGTGGAGAAGCCGCAGGCCGTCGAGAACATGGCGGACGTCGTCGCGGCGTTCGACGCGGTCATGGTGGCCCGCGGCGACCTGGCCGTCGAGTACCCGCTTGAGCAGGTCCCGATGGTGCAGAAGCGCCTCATCGAGCTGTGCCGCCGCAACGCCAAGCCGGTGATCGTGGCGACCCAGATGATGGAATCGATGATCACCAACTCCCGCCCGACCCGCGCCGAGGCGTCCGACGTCGCCAACGCGATCCTGGACGGCGCGGACGCGGTCATGCTCTCGGCGGAGTCCTCGGTGGGTGCGTACCCGATCGAGACGGTCAAGACGATGTCCAAGATCGTCACGGCCGCGGAGGAGGAGCTGCTCTCCAAGGGCCTCCAGCCCCTGGTCCCGGGCAAGAAGCCCCGCACCCAGGGCGGCTCGGTCGCCCGCGCGGCCTGCGAGATCGCCGACTTCCTCGGCGGCCGCGCCCTGGTCGCCTTCACCCAGTCCGGCGACACGGCCCGCCGGCTCTCCCGCTACCGCGCCCAGCAGCCGATCCTGGCGTTCACGACGGAGGAGTCGACCCGTAACCAGCTCACCCTGAGCTGGGGCGTGGAGCCGTTCATCGCCCCGTTCGTGGAGACCACGGACGCGATGGTCGACCTCGTCGACGCGGCCCTGCTGAAGCTGCAGCGCTTCAACGAGGGCGACATCATGATCATCACGGCGGGTTCCCCTCCGGGCGTGCCGGGCACGACGAACATGGTGCGGGTGCACCACCTCGGTGGCGTGAAGCACGACTGACGTGCGCCCCGCACGTACGGCGGTGGGCCGCACCCCTTCGGGGGTGCGGCCCACCGTGCGTTACGGGGCCGGACGGCCGGTCCGGCTCCGGCCGGACGCCGATGACACACACGAAGTACACCTCACCGGACCGCACGCAACTGTGGGCCGCACCCCCCGCGGGGGATGCGGCCCACAGCCTTCCGCGGCTCCCGGAAGTCTCTGTCAGGCGCCCGTGTAGTAGTTGTGCAGCCCCGGCACGGTCAGCGTGCCGCCGAACTGGCCTGCCTGCTTGATCTTCACGTTGGTGAAGATCGCGAAGGGGACGTCCAGCGGAGGCGGGGTCGCAGGGCTGAAGGTGACCGGGATGATGCCGAAGAGGTTGCCCTTCAGCTCCTCCGTGTACATGGTCACCGTGCCGTTGCGGATGGTGGACGTGGAGCCCGGGTCCGACGTGACGTGTGCCGTGGTGCCGTTGGGGCCCACCACCAGCTGGTGCAGATCCTTGATGTCGACCCCGGTCGCGGTGAACTTCAGGGCCTTCTTGATCTTGCCGCTGCCGGTCTTGACCTCGACGATGCCGTGGTACTTGAGCCCGTTCAGCGTGAGCTTGGTGCTCTCCAGCCGCCAGGGGTCGTCCGGCAGCAGCGGGATGCCCGGCTCCAGCTCCGCGTTCGCCAGCGCCTCGGGGTCGGCGGTCGGGCACGGGAAGCGGGGCTTGCCGTCGGCGCCCTCGGGGATGTCCTCGTCCTTGACCGGGTCGAGGCCCTTGACCTTGTCGTCGAGCTCCGTCACCTCGGCGCCGGCCTTCTCGGCCGCTTCCTTGATGGCGTCCTTGGTCGTGTCCGAGGTCGCGCCCGTGTCCGTGGCCGTGTCCGCCACGTCCTTGACGGGATCCTTCGCCGGTTCCTCCGGAGTGGCCGAAGCCTCCTCGGACGGCGTCGCCGTGTCGCTCGGTGTCGGCGTGGCCGTCGGCTCCGTGTCGGGGCCGTCGAACAGGTCCTTGATCGCATCACCCACACCCAGCGGGTCCAGCGGGTTCCTGGTCTCGGTGGGCGTCGGCGTCGGCGTCGCGGTCGGCGCGGACTGGGCGGCCTGTGTGCCGGTCGACTCGGAGGCCGACGGGGACGCTCCCGGCTCCGGCTCGTCCTTCGCGTCGCCGGCGTCACCGGACGGGCTCGCCGAGGGCGCCTCAGAGGGCTGCTCGGACGATTCCCCGGCGCTGTCCGACGGCTTGTCGGAAGGCTTCGGCGTCTCCGACGCGGAGGCGGACGGCTCGTCCGAACGCGTCACGCACGGGCCCGGTGCGAAAGGAATGTCCTTGTCGTCCGCGAGCGCGAGCTTGGGCGTCAGACCCATGCCCACGAAGACGGCAGTGGGCATCGCGGCCAGCGCTATCGCCTTGCCCGCGGGTGCCTGGAGCTTGTTCAGCAGCGACTTCCTCGGGGCCGCGTGGCGCGGCCCCCTTCTCTGGCGGGGTTCATCGCCGTCAGCCGCTGAGAGCAGCGTTTCGTCACCCCGCACTGTTCCTCCCGCCGTTGGCATGCGCAATCGAATCCATCACGTTCGGGTCCTCCCCGGCGTGCTGCTCGGGGAGCGTGGGGTCCTCGGCCTCCGGCGACTCGGTCGCCGCCGGCTCTTCCGGCTTGCCCGGCACCCATGCGACGGAGAGGGCTCCACCCAGGAGGGAGAACAGGAAGCCGATCAGGAAGCCGCCGATGTTGGAGACGGGGATGGAGATCAGAGCCAGCAGGATCGCGGCGATACCGGCGAACACCCGTACTGCGCTGTGGAACCACATCGTCAGCCCCAACGTCACCAGCAGTACGCCGATGATCAGCGAGCCCGCACCCGCGGTGGTCGACATGGCAATCGTCATATTGCCGAGGTGCATGTTGGCGTACGGGAAGTACGCGATCGGCAGACCACCGATGAGGGTGAACAGGCCGGCCCAGAAGGGCCGAGTGCCCCGCCAGTCACGGAAGCGAAGCCGCCAGTAGGTGAAGCCGCGGGAACCTGTGGTCTCGGCGCTCATGGAAAACAGCTCCCTGGAACCGGTGTTGCTGTGAAAGTCGAAAGGACCGGGCGGGCCGGACAGCCTGGACCGTCAGGCCCGCCCGCTGAGAGCGCCTAGTAGCACTCGTACTTCTTGGGGTCACCCGTGTGCAGCCCCAGCTTCAGGTTGGGGAGCTTGAAGGTGCCCGCGGTGGTCGCCCACGCGGTCTGCTTCACGTCGGTCAGCGTGGCGATCCTCGCCTGCTGCGCGAAGCCGTACGGGTTGGCCTTCGTGTTCGGCTGGATGCCGGGCGCCTTGGTGGAGCCCGCCGCAACACCGATGTCGATGTCGTCGAACTTGGCGTCCGCCTCGAGGTCGGCGACGTCGAGGTAGATGTTGCCCGCCTCGATGTCCGTACCCTTGTTGCCCGCCTCCAGGCGCAGCGTCACGTTGCCGATGAACGGCACGTTCGGCGTGACCACGGACTGGCACATGTTGGTGATCGTGGCCGTACGGAAGCCGGAGACGGCGACCGGGTGGACCTGGTCCTTGCCGTCAAGGCTCTTGCCGGCGGCGACGCTTCCGTACTGCACGAAGTCGTGACCGACGAGCTTGTCGGCCGTCACCTTGAAGCTCTGGCCCGACACGCTGAACGACGCCGCGAGAGCGCCCTGCGCCAGGCCGACGCCTATCGCGGCCGTGGCGGCCACGGACGGCACCATGACGACCGCGAACCGCTTCCATCTGGTCCCACCACGTACCTGGGACATATCTGTTCCTCCTTCTCGGACGTACATCTCCGGTACGGACCACGCAGGTCCGACCTGGGATGGGAGAAGTGCTACGTCCTCGGGAAGGAGAGCGCCTGTGTATCAGGCGCTAGCCGCGTCCGAATCACCGGCGATCACCCCCGAGCGACAACCACTGGCCACGCCTTCGCGCAACCGCAACGGACAGGCCCTGCCGGTCGGGCAGGAACCCCCCTGTCCTCGGCCGGCGCCTCTGCCGCCGGCCCACTCGGTGGGGACCCAAGAGCGCGTACGCGGCTGGCTGCCGGGCTGGTGCGGTAATGGACCGAGCGTGGCCGATCGTGGTCCATTAAGCGCCGGGGCACAAGGGGGTTCGTTACTGACTAGTAACGGACGTATAACCACGCCACGACCGGGTGATGTCGCCTGGCCACACAGGGTGCCTCAGACCCCGTCGACATATGGGGAGATTGCCGAGAAAAAGCGGACAGAACAACGGGGTTGATTTACTGCGAGTAACAGCGGCCGCGTTTACCAAGTTTTGGTAAAGCGCGGCCGCGCTTTGTCACTCTGTCGCCAAATCGGCGACCACGCCCCGGGCGCTACAGGGCAAATGTCAGAACAGCACTCGGGCCAGTGCCGTACGGGCCGCCGTCACCCGCGGGTCGTCTGCGCCGATGACGTCGAAGAGCTCCAGCAGCCGTACGCGGGCGGCGTCGCGGTCCTCGCCGGCCGTGCGCCGTACGGTCTCGACGAGCCGGCCGAAGGCGTCCTGGACATGACCGCCGGCGAGGTCCAGCTCGGCGGCCGCGATCTGGGCCTGCACGTCGCCGGGCTTGTCCGCGGCGTCCTTGCGCACCGTCTGCGCGTTCATGGACCGCACCCGGCCGAGCAGTTCGGCCTGGGCGAGGCCGGCCTTGGCCTCCGTGTTGCCCGGGTCGTCGGTCAGGACGTTCTTGTACGCCTGGACGGCACCGGCGAAGTCGTCCGCGTCGAGCGCCTGGAGCGCCGCTTCGAGCAGCGCGTCGTGCGGTCCGGCCGGGGCCTGGGACGGGCCCGCGGCGCCCTGTTCGGCATCGGCGTCGGCGTCGACCGTGAGGCCGGTGAGCCCGAAGCGCTCCTCGCCGACCTGGATCAGCTGGTCCAGGGTCTGCCGGATCTGCGGCTCCGGCGCGGCGCCCTGGAAGAGCGGCAGCGCCTGACCGGCGACCACCGCGAAGACGGCCGGGATGCTCTGGATCCCGAACTGCTGCGCCAGCATCTGGTTGGCTTCGACGTCGACCTTGGCAAGCACGAAACGGCCGTTGCACTCCTGGGCCAGCTGCTCCAGCAGCGGGCTGAGCTGCTTGCACGGCTCGCACCACTCGGCCCAGAAGTCGAGGACGACCGGGACCTCCGAGGAGCGCTGGAGGACATCGCGCTCGAAGCCCGCCTCGTCGACGTCGATCACCAGACTGGCAGGGGACACGGCACCGCCGCCGCCCTGGCGCGCGGCCTCCGCGCGGGCCTGCTCCGCCTTGGCCTTGGCCTCTCCGGCCGCCTTCAACGCGGCGAGGTCGACGACGCCGCTCATGGACATGTTCCTAGGCTGCATGAGTACATCCTCCCCCTTCCGCGCGCACGAGTGAAAAGACCGCGGACTCCGATCCGGACTCCGATGCTGAGCGCTGTGGCGCCGGGTCCCCACCAGGCGCCTGTGGTCGTCGCTTTCGCTACGGGTCGTAGCGTAACTCGTATACCACCGAACCGGGTGGATTCCACTGGTGAGCTGACTCACAGCGAATCACCTACCCGCCGGTATGGTCACCGTCATGTGTAGCCGCCACCGTCCGAAAACGATCCGCACCGGCCGCCCCCGCAGCGCCGAGGCGGACGCCGCCATCCTCGACGCGACCAGAGCCGCGCTGGTCGAGCTGGGCTGGTCCAGGCTCTCGATGGGCGATGTGGCGACCCGGGCAGGGGTGGCCAAAACCACCCTCTACCGGCGCTGGGCGGGCAAGAGCGAACTCGTCGTGGACGCGGTCGCGGTCCTCTTCGACGAGCTGGAGCTCCCCGACCGGGGCTCACTCGCCGCGGACATCGAGGGCGTGGTGGTGCAGTTCGCGGCGCTGCTCGAACGGCCCGAGGCCCGCACCGCACTGATGGCGGTGGTCGCCGAGTCGACCCGCGACGAGCCGCTGCGCGAGCGGATCCGGGGCTCGATCGTGGACCGTCAGAAGCGGCTGGTCCTGGAGGGCAGGGCGCGGGCTCAAGCGCGCGGCGAACTGCCGGTGGAGTCCGACCCGGCCGCGGCGGCCCGCACCGCAGACCTGATCTTCGACGTGATCGCGGGCGCGGTGGTCCACCGGGCACTGGTGAGCGCCGAACCCGTCGACGCGGACTGGGCCCAGCGCTTCACGGCGCTCCTGCTGGGTGGCCTCGGGGCGGCGGCGCAAGCCTGATTCCCTGCACTTCGCCGCCGGATCACCACCGGCGCGGGGCCGTTGCGGCGCAGCGCGACGCGAAGTCGGCGGTGCAGCCGGCGTACGGCGAACAGGTGAAACCGGCACACGGCGAAGAGCAGCCGAGCCATCGGTGACGCGCCACCACATCGCCTGCCGGAAGCGGCAGTTCGATGTTCCGGAGCCGTGTTCCACAGCACCGGGTCACCGCCCGCGACACCGAAGGAGACCCGGGGACGGGAGCGATCCAGCTCGCCTCCCTCACCCGGGAGTTCAACGGCAGGAGCCCCGGCTCGACCGGCCGGGGCTCCATGTTGCGGAGGCGTCGGGAGTGACCTGCCCGGCGCTGCGCGGGATCCGTCAGAAGCCGGGCGGCTCGGTGTACGTCCCCCACTCGTCCCGGAGCGCGTCGCAGATCTCACCGAGAGTGGCCTCGGCGCGGACCGCGTCGAGCATCGGCCCGATCATGTTGCTGCCGTCGCGGGCGGCAGCCAGCATGGCGTCCAGTGAGGCCCGTACGCGCGCGTCGTCGCGCCGCGACTTGCGCTCGCCGAGAATGCGGACCTGCTCCCACTCGACCTCGTGGCTGACGCGGAGGATCTCCAGGTCGCCGGTGACCGAACCGTGGTGGACGTTGACGCCGACGACGCGCTTGTCGCCCTTCTCCAGCGACTGCTGGTAGCGGAACGCGGACTCGGCGATCTCGCCGGTGAACCAGCCGTCCTCGATGCCGCGCAGGATGCCGGAGGTGATGGGCCCGATGGGGTGCTGTCCGTCCGGATGGGCCCGCCGGCCGCGCTCCCTGATCTGCTCGAAGATCTTCTCGGCGTCGGCCTCGATGCGGTCGGTGAGCTGCTCGACGTACCAGGATCCGCCCAGCGGGTCGGCCACGTTGCCGACGCCGGTCTCCTCCATCAGCACCTGCTGGGTGCGCAGGGCGATCTCGGCGGCCTGCTCGGACGGCAGGGCGAGGGTCTCGTCCAGCGCGTTGGTGTGCAGCGAGTTCGTGCCGCCGAGCACGGCCGCGAGGGCCTCCACGGCCGTCCGTACGACGTTGTTGTACGGCTGCTGAGCGGTCAGCGAGACACCGGCGGTCTGGGTGTGGAAGCGCAGCCACTGCGCCTTGTCGGTCTTCGCGCCGTACACGTCCTTCATCCAGCGGGCCCAGATGCGCCGGGCCGCGCGGAACTTGGCGATCTCCTCGAAGAAGTCGACGTGCGCGTCGAAGAAGAAGGACAGACCGGGTGCGAAGACGTCCACGTCCAGGCCACGGCTCAGGCCGAGCTCGACGTATCCGAATCCGTCCGCGAGCGTGTACGCCAGCTCCTGCGCGGCCGTCGCTCCCGCCTCGCGGATGTGGTAGCCGGAGACGGACAGCGGCTTGTACGCAGGGATGGAGCCGGCGCAGTGCTCCATCAGGTCGCCGATCAGACGCAGATGGGGCTCGGGCTGGAAGAGCCACTCCTTCTGCGCGATGTACTCCTTGAAGATGTCGGTCTGCAGGGTGCCGTTGAGCACGGCCGGGTCGACGCCCTGCCGCTCGGCGGCGACGAGGTACATGCAGAAGACCGGGACGGCCGGCCCGCTGATCGTCATCGACGTCGTGACGTCGCCGAGCGGGATGCCCTTGAACAGGACCTCCATGTCGGCGGCGGAGTCGATGGCGACGCCGCAGTGGCCGACCTCGCCGAGCGAGCGCGGGTCGTCGGAGTCGCGGCCCATCAGCGTCGGCATGTCGAAGGCGACGCTGAGCCCGCCACCGCCGGCGGCCAGGATCATCTTGTACCGCTCGTTGGTCTGCTCGGCGTTGCCGAAGCCGGCGAACTGGCGGATGGTCCAGGTGCGGCCGCGGTAGCCCGTCGGGTACAGCCCGCGGGTGAACGGATACTCGCCGGGCCAGCCGATCCGCTCGAAGCCTTCGTAGGCGTCCCCGGGCCTGGGCCCGTAGACCGGCTCGACCGGATCACCGGAGAGCGTGGTGAAGTCGGCGTTCCGCTTCTTTGCGGAGTCGTAGCGGGCCTGCCAGCGGCGGCGGCCCTCCTCGATGGCGTCAGCGTCCATACCTCGAATTTACTAGGACGTCCTAGTAAATGTCGATGGCACCACCGCGGAGCGGCTGATGTCACAGCGCCGTACGCACCCGTACGGCGGTGGGTCTACGCCTCGGCGACGGCCGGAACCTGCCCGCTGACCAGCGGCTCCACGGCGCGTGTGACCTTGCGCTCGACGAAGAAGGCGGCGAAGGGAATGGTCCCGGAGAGCAGCACCCACAGGAGCTTGCCGAACGACCACTTGGCCTTGGAGCCCAGATCGAAGGCGAAGATCAGATAGATGATGAAGAGGAAGCCGTGGACCTGGGAGACCGCGAAGGTGATGTCGTCGCCCATGTCGGTGCTGTACTTGACCGCCATGCAGGCGCACAGGATCAGCAGCATGACGGCGGTGACGTAAGCCATCACCCGGTAGCGAGTCAGGACGCTCTTCTTCATGGCGACGAGCGTAACCGTCCGCTTTGGGCGATCTTCCGGGGGGTCGGGAGACGCAGGTCACTTCTCGTCGAAGTCGTGCGCGGCGATGCGCAGCGGCCGCAGCAGAGCGAAGATCTCCCCGCACTCCTCCGCGTCGTACGCTCCGAGACCGAAGTCCATCGCCATCAGATCGCGAGTCGCGGCCTCCACGACCTCGCGGCCCTTCTCGGTGATGGAGGCGAGCGTGCCGCGGCCGTCGTTCGGGTTGGGGCGCTTGGCGACCAGGCCGGACCTCACCAGCCGGTCCACCGTGTTCGTCACCGACGTCGGATGCACCATCAATCGTTCGCCGATCTTGGACATCGGCAGCTCGCCGGCCTTGGAGAAGGTGAGCAGCACCAGCGCCTCGTACCGCGCGAAGGTCAGTCCGTACGGCTTGACGACGGCGTCGACCTCGGCGAGGAGGATCTGGTGCGCGCGCATGATCGAGGTGATCGCGGCCATCGAGGGCACGGGGCCCCAGCGCTGCTGCCAGAGCTCGTCGGCTCGGGCGATGGGGTCGAAGGGAAGACTGAGCGGCTTCGGCACGGCACCGACCTTACCCACTGGTCATATGCTGGTCAGCCCTGTCTCGAACTTCGGTATTCCTGGCTCCCCGCGGGCGGTGGCACCACGGGGAGCCCGAAAGGCGTTCACGCCGAGAGGTGGCGCTCCACCGTCTCGACCTTGCCGGTCAGCCCGTCGGTGACACCGGGCCTGATGTCCGCCTTGAGGACGAGGGAGACGCGCGGCGCACGCGCCTCGACTGCGGCGACGGCACGCTTGACGACGTCCATGACCTCGTCCCATTCACCTTCGATCGACGTGAACATGGCGTCCGTGCGGTTCGGCAGCCCCGACTCCCGGACGACGCGCACGGCGTCGGCGACGTACTCGCCGACGTCCTCACCGACACCCAGCGGGGTGACGGAGAAGGCGACGATCACGCGTCCACCGTGCCCACGCGGCGGGCACGGGCGGCGATGACGGCGTCCTCGGCGGCGCGCTTGAGCTTGCGCTCGGCGAAGAAGCCGCCGAAGGGCAGCACGGAGAGGACGAAGTAGACCGCGGCCGTCTTGACGTCCCACTTCGTACGGTTCCAGGCGTCCAGCCAGAAGATCACGTACAGGATGAACAGCACACCGTGGATCGCGCCCATGACCGGGACCGCGTTGAACTCCGTCGTGCGCTTGAGCACCGAGCAGACGAGCAGCAGAAGGAACGACACGGCCTCCGGCGCGGAGACGAGCCGGAGGCGGTGGAGGGAGGAGGCGGTCTTGATGTCCACGGAGGCACCTTCGGTGGAGGGGGCGATTGTCTTGTGAACGCACGCACAAGCGCGTCCATTGTGGCACCGCGCTTTCCCTGGCCTTTACCCGGGTGGCCAGGCCCCGTCCGGCCGCCGGTCCGGCCGGACCGGCTCTAAGGGTCCGGTCAGGGTCGACATCATTCCGGAGGGCCTGTCCCGGAACGTCCCCCGCCCTATAACGTCCTCCCGTGGCAATGTTCCGACTTCAAGGCAGCAAAGTGCTGGCCGTCGACATGACCGGGGACGCCGTCAGGGCGAAGAACGGGTCGATGGTCGCGTACGACGGCCAGATAGCCTTCAAGAAGATGTCCGGCGGGGGTGAGGGCATCCGCGGCATGGTGACCCGCCGCCTCACCGGCGAGCAGATGACCATGATGGAGGTGAAGGGCCAGGGCACCTGCTACTTCGCCGACCGCGCGTCCGAGATCAATCTCGTCTCGCTGCACGGCGACAAGCTGTACGTCGAGTCCAGCAATCTACTCTGCACGGACGGCGGGCTGCGCACCGGCACCAGCTTCACCGGTCTGCGCGGCGGCGCGACCGGCAACGGTCTGTTCACCACGACCGTCGAGGGCACGGGCCAGGCGGCGATCATGTCCGACGGGCCGGCCGTGGTACTGCGGGTGACGCCCCAGTACCCGCTCTCCGTCGACCCCGGCGCGTACATCGCGCACCAGGGCAATCTCCAGCAGAACTTCCAGTCCGGCGTCACCTTCCGCACGCTGATGGGCGAGGGCGGCGGCGAGGCCTTCCAGATCCGGTTCGAGGGCGACGGGCTCGTGTACGTGCAGCCGAGCGAGCGGAACACGATCGGGGGCGAACTGTGAGCGACGCACGCGCGGCCACCGGCCCGCAGCCGACGGCGATGGCCGCACCTCTGCGCCGCGCGGGCGGAGCAGCGAACGATCGAAAGGCGGTCTGATGCCGTTCCGCGAGATCAACTCGAAGATGGTCGAGGCGACGGTGATCCCCGGCCAGAAGATGTTCAGCCAGCGCGGCGCGATGCTCGCGTACAAGGGCGAGGTGTCCTTCACCCCGAACATGGCGGGCGGCCAGGGCGGCCTGATGTCGATGATCGGGCGGCGGGTGGCCGACGAGGCCACCCCGCTGATGACGGTCGAGGGCTCCGGGACCGTGATGTTCGGCCACGGCGGCCACCACATCCAGGTGATCAACCTGACCGGCGACACCCTCTACGTCGAGGCGGACCGGCTGCTCGCCTTCGACGGGACGCTGCAGCAGGGCACGATGTTCATGGGCTCGCAGGGCGGGGTCATGGGCATGGTGCGCGGCCAGGTCACCGGCCAGGGGCTCTTCACCACGACCCTGAAGGGGCACGGCGCGGTCGCGGTCATGGCGCACGGCGGAGTGATCGAGCTTCCCGTCACGCCCGGCCGGCCGGTCCATGTCGACCCGCAGGCGTACGTCGCGCACCACGGCGACGTCCGGAACAAGCTCTCCACCGCGCTGGGCTGGCGCGACATGGTGGGGCGCGGCTCGGGCGAGGCGTTCCAGCTGGAGCTGAGCGGCAGTGGTGCGGTGTACGTCCAGGCGTCGGAGGAGAAGCTGTGAGCACGCCGGTGATTTTCGACCCGATGACGCTGCCGAGCGACGACAACGTCAACGCCTACACCTTCTGTGTGGAGCTCAAGGGCTCCCAGTGGTTCCTGCAGAAGGGCAAGATGATCGCCTACTACGGGCGCATCGACTTCAACGGGATCGGCCACGGCCGGCTGGACCGGCTGATGCGTACGAGCTTCCACTCGCCGCTGCACGCGAGCGACTGGGTGGTGGCGGAGGGCAGCGGGAAGATGCTGCTCGCGGACCGGGCCTTCGACGTCAACTCGTTCGACCTCGACGAGGGCAATCTGACGATCCGGGCCGGGAATCTGCTCGCGTACCAGCCGTCGCTGGCGCTGAAGCAGTCGATCGTGCCGGGGTTTCTGACGCTGATCGGTACGGGGAAGTTCGTGGCGGCGTCCAACGGCCCCGTGGTCTTCATGGAGCCGCCGATCCGGGTCGACCCGCAGGCGCTGGTCGGATGGGCGGACTGCCCGTCGCCGTGCCACCACTACGACCACGGCTATATGAGCGGGGTGATGGGCGGGCTGCGCTCGCTCACCGGGGTCGGCGGGGCGTCGGGCGAAGAGCACCAGTTCGAGTTCGTGGGGGCCGGCACCGTCCTGCTCCAGTCCACCGAGACACTCATGGCCGACCAGGCGACCGGTACGGTGCCGCACGAGCCGGGAGTGCCCGGCGGGGGCGCCGGGGGCCATGGGGCGCCTGGTCAGCACGGGTCCTCGCCCCGTCTCCCGGGTCAGCTGGGGGACCTCCAGCGTCGCTTCGGCTTGTGAGCGGTAGGCTGCGGAGTGTGACGTCGAACGTCTGCACCCTTGATGGGGGATCGGGGTGGGGCGTCACTGTCCCCTACTTCGTCCGTCTTTCAACTTCTTAGGGTAGTATCCATATATGGAGACCGAGACGGCCACGCGCTGGCTGAGCGATACGGAGCAGTGCGCCTGGCGCACCTATCTGGATGTCAACAGGCTGTTGACATACCAGATGGAGAAGGATCTGCAACCGTTCGGCCTGACCAACAACGATTACGAGATTCTCGTCAATCTCTCGGAGTCCGCGGAACAACGCATGCGGATGAGCGATCTGGCGGCAGCCACGCTCCAGTCCAAGAGCCGGCTCTCCCACCAGATCACCCGCATGGAGAACGCGGGTCTGGTCCGCCGGGAGAACTGCGAATCCGACCGCCGCGGACTGTATGCCGTCCTCACCGACCAGGGGATGGAGACCATGCGGAAGGTCGCGCCGCACCACGTCGAGTCGGTGCGCCAGCACTTCATCGACCTGCTGTCGCCCGAGGCACTCGCCGACCTCCACGAGTCGCTCAAACCGGTGGCGGAGCATCTGCGCGGCCGCCGCGGCAAGGTCTGACGAGGAGCCTCCGGTCCCCGGCCCGGTGGGCGCGCACACCACCCACCGGGCCGCACACGCACACCGGGGCCGGGGCCGGGACCTCAGGACGAGGTCGTCAGCCCCGCCACCAGTTCGTCCGCCGCCGCGTACGGGTCGAGCTCGCCCGCCACGATGCGGGACGCGAGGGAGTCGAGACGGCGGTCGCCATGGAGGTCGCCGATGCGCTCGCGCAGGCGCGTGACCGCGATGGTCTCGACCTCGTGGGCCGCGCGGCGGGTACGGCGCTCGGTGAGAATGCCGTGCTCCTCCATCCAGGCCCGGTGCTTCTCCAGGGCCTCCACGACCTCGTCGATGCCCTCGGAGCGCGCGGCGACCGTCTTCACGATCGGGGGCCGCCAGTCCCCGGGCGCCCGGGACTCGCCCAGACCGAGCATGTGGTTGAGCTCGCGGGCGGTGGCGTCGGCTCCGTCGCGGTCCGCCTTGTTGACCACGTACACATCGCCGATCTCCAGGATGCCCGCCTTGGCGGCCTGGATCCCGTCGCCCATGCCGGGCGCGAGCAGCACCACCGACGTGTCCGCCTGCGACGCGATCTCGACCTCCGACTGGCCGACGCCGACCGTCTCCACGAGCACCACGTCGCAGCCGGCCGCGTCCAGGACGCGGATCGCCTGGGGCGCGGCCCAGGCGAGGCCGCCCAGATGGCCGCGGGTGGCCATCGAGCGGATGTACACGCCCGGGTCGGACGCGTGATCGGACATCCGGACCCGGTCGCCCAGCAGCGCTCCACCGCTGAACGGGGAGGACGGGTCGACGGCCAGGACGCCGACCCGCTTCCCTGCCCGCCGGTACGCCGTGACCAGCGCGGAGGTGGACGTGGACTTGCCGACCCCCGGCGAACCGGTCAGGCCCACCACGTACGCGCCGCCGGTCAGTGGCGCCAGCTCCGCCATGACCTCACGCAGCTGCGGGGACGCCCCCTCGACGAGCGAGATCAGCCGGGCCACGGCCCGCGGCCTGCCCTCCCTCGCCTGGGCGACCAGCTGGGGGACGTCCACCATCACGCTGCTCCGTTCGTCAAGGCCCAATACTCAGGATCTACGCAGACTTGGCCGGTACGCGGACGATCAGCGCATCGCCCTGACCACCGCCACCGCACAGCGCTGCCGCGCCGACCCCGCCCCCGCGCCGCTTCAGCTCCAGCGCGAGGTGCAGCACGAGCCGCGCACCCGACATGCCGATCGGGTGGCCCAGGGCGATCGCGCCACCGTTGACGTTCACCTTTTCCGGGGACACCCCGAGGTCCTTCATCGACTGCACGGACACCGCGGCGAACGCCTCGTTGATCTCGATGAGGTCGAGGTCGGACGCCTCCAGGCCCTCCTTCTTGAGGGCGTGCTGGATCGCGTTGGACGGCTGGGACTGGAGCGAGTTGTCCGGGCCCGCCACATTGCCGTGCGCGCCGATCTCGGCGATCCACTCCAGGCCGAGCTCCTGGGCCTTGGCCTTGCTCATCACGACGACCGCGGCCGCGCCGTCGGAGATCTGCGAAGCCGTACCGGCGGTGATCGTGCCGTCCTTCGCGAACGCCGGACGCAGCTTGCCGAGCGACTCGACGGTGGTTTCCGCGCGGATGCCCTCGTCCTTGCTGAAGACGACCGGCTCGCCCTTGCGCTGCGGGATCTCGACGGGCGTGATCTCGGCCTCGAAGATGCCGTTCTTCTGCGCGGCGGCGGCACGCTGGTGCGACAGCGCGGCAATCTCGTCCTGCTCGGGCCGGGCGATGCCGAGGCGGGTGTTGTGCTTCTCCGTCGACTCGCCCATGGCGATGCCCTCGAAGGAGTCGGTGAGGCCGTCGTGCGCCATCGCGTCGAGCATCTCGATCGCGCCGTACTTGAAGCCCTCGCGGGACTTCGGCAGCAGGTGCGGCGCGTTGGTCATGGACTCCTGGCCGCCGGCGACGATCACGTCGAACTCACCCGCGCGGATCAACTGGTCGGCGAGGGCGATCGCGTCGAGCCCGGAGAGACACACCTTGTTGATGGTCAGCGCGGGCACGTTCATGGGGATGCCGGCCTTGACGGCGGCCTGCCGGGCGGGAATCTGGCCCGCTCCGGCCTGCAGCACCTGGCCCATGATCACGTACTGCACCTGGTCGCCGCCGATGCCGGCGCGGTCCAGCGCGGCCTTGATCGCGAAACCGCCCAGTTCGGCGCCGGAGAAGGACTTCAGAGAGCCGAGCAGCCGCCCCATGGGGGTTCGGGCGCCGGCGACGATCACGGAGGTGCTGCTGTTCGTACCAGACATGAGAGGGGTTCCCCTTCCAGCACGGCGGCTGAGGAGTGAACGAGGGTTTACTCGAACTGTACTGAGCGGTATGCGTTCGGGTCACCGGGCAGCCGGTGTGATCGCGCGCACGTTGCGTAACCACCTCGGAGAGCGCTGCACTGGAGCCATGCTGACGCGAATCGACCACATTGGAATCGCCTGTTTCGACCTCGACAAGACAGTCGAGTTCTATCGTGCGACCTACGGTTTCGAGGTGTTCCACACCGAGGTCAACGAGGAGCAGGGCGTGCGCGAGGCCATGCTCAAGATCAATGAGACCTCGGACGGCGGCGCCTCCTATCTCCAGCTCCTGGAGCCCACCCGCGAGGACTCCGCGGTCGGGAAGTGGCTGGCCAAGAACGGTGAGGGGGTCCACCACATCGCCTTCGGAACCGCAGACGTCGACGGTGACGCCGAGGACATCCGCAGCAAGGGCGTACGGGTGCTGTACGACGAGCCGCGCATCGGCTCGATGGGATCCCGGATCACGTTCCTGCACCCCAAGGACTGCCATGGAGTCCTCACCGAACTCGTCACGTCCGCTGACCCGTCCTCCGCGGAGCACTGACCTCCGGATTCCTGGCCCGGTAGAGTGGGCCGCTCCGGGCCGGGGCCGGGCCGGAGCCGTTCCGCGGCTTCGTGGTTGAGTGTCTGATCTGCCACCATTCCCCGGGGGGCCGTTCGCCACGAACGGTTCTCGTCTGTACAGAGTCGCGACCAGGGGACGGATGGGACCGCGTAGTGCGGGGCTACGAACGCCAGGAGAGCCACCGAGCTGACGACGACCACCTCTCGCGGTTCGAAGCCGAGATGGACCGGCTGAAGACCGCGCGGGAGAAGGCCGTCCAGCACGCCGAGGACCTCGGATACCAGGTCGAGGTGTTGCGCGCCAAGCTCCACGAGGCACGCCGCGCTCTGGCGTCCCGTCCTGCCTACGACAACGCCGACATCGGCTACCAGGCCGAGCAGCTGCTCCGTAATGCCCAGATCCAGGCCGACCAGCTGCGCTCCGACGCCGAGCGAGAGCTGCGCGAGGCCCGGGCGCAGACCCAGCGCATCCTCCAGGAGCACGCGGAGCACCAGGCCAGGCTCCAGGCCGAGTTGCACGCGGAGGCCAACCAGCGCCGCCAGCGCCTCGACCAGGAGCTGGCGGAGCGGCGCCAGACCGTCGAGGCGCATGTCAACGAGAACGTGGCATGGGCCGAGCAGCTGCGTGCCCGTACCGAGTCCCAGGCCCGCCGGCTCCTCGACGAGTCCCGCGCCGAGGCCGACCAGGGCCTGGCCGCCGCCCGCGCCGAGGCCTCCCGGGTAGCCGAGGAGACCCGCCAGCGGCTCGGCTCCGAGGCACAGACGGCCCGTGCCGAAGCCGAAGCAATCCTGCTGCGCGCCCGCAAGGACGCCGAGCGGCTCCTCAACGCCGCCTCCAACCAGGCGCAGGAGGCCACCAGCCACGCCGAGCAGCTGCGTTCCACCACCACTGCCGAGTCCGACCAGGCCCGCCAGCAGGCCGCGGAGCTCAGCAGGGCCGCCGAGCAGCGGCTGCAGGAGGCGGACGAGAAGCTGCGCGAGGCCCGCGCGGAGGCCGAGAAGCTCGTCACCGAGGCGAAGGACGCCGCGGGCAAGACGCTCGCGAGCGCCGAGTCGGCGAACGAGCAGCGCACCCGCACCGCCAAGTCGGAGATCGCCCGGCTCGTCGCGGAGGCCACCAAGGAGTCCGAGGCCCTCAAGACGGAGGCCGAGCAGGCGCTCGCGGACGCCCGTGCCGAGGCGGAGAAGCTGGTCGCGGAGGCCGGGGACAAGGCCCGTACGGTCGCCGCCGAGGACTCCGCCGCGCAGCTCGCGAAGGCCGCCCGTACCGCCGAGGAGGTCCTGAACAAGGCCTCCGAGGAGGCCAAGAACACCACTCGCAAGGCCTCCGAGGAGGCCGAGCGGATCCGCCGCGAGGCCGAGGCCGAGGCGGACCGGCTGCGCGCCGAGGCCCACGACACGGCCGAGGAGCTCAAGGGCGCCGCCAAGGACGACACCAAGGAGTACCGGGCCAAGACGGTCGAGCTGCAGGAGGAGGCGCGCCGGCTGCGCGGCGAGGCCGAGCAGCTGCGCGCGGAGGCGGTCGCCGAGGGCGAGCGGATCCGCAGCGAGGCGCGCCGCGAGGCCGTCCAGCAGATCGAGGAGGCGGCCAGGTCCGCCGAGGAGCTGCTGACCAAGGCGAAGGCCGACGCGGACGAGGTCCGTTCCGGGGCGACCGCGGACAGCGAGCGGGTCCGTACGGAAGCGATCGAGCGGGCGACGACGCTGCGCCGGCAGGCCGAGGAGACGCTGGAGCGCACGCGCGCCGAGGCGGACCGGCTGCGCACCGAGGCCGAGGAGCAGGCCGATCACACCCGCGCCGAGGCGGAGTCCGCCGCCCGTGAGACGCGCGAGGAAGCGGCGCGCGCCGCCGTCGCGCGGCGCCGGGAGGCCGACGAGGAGCTGACCCGGCTGCACACGGAGGCGGAGTCCCGTCTCGTCTCGGCCGAGCAGGCGCTCTCCGAGGCTCGCGGTGAGAGCGAGCGGATCCGTCGTGAGGCCGCCGAGGAGACCGAGCGGCTGCGCACCGAGGCCGCCGAGCGGATCCGTACGCTCCAGGCCCAGGCCGAGCAGGAGGCCGAGCGGCTGCGCGACGAAGCGGCTGCGGACGCCTCGGCCTCGCGCGCCGAGGGCGAGGCCGTGGCGGTTCGGCTGCAGACCGAGGCCGCCACCGAGGCCGAGCGGCTCAGGACGGAGGCGCAGGAGAGCGCGGACCGGGTCCGCGGCGAGGCGGCGGCGGCCGCCGAGCGGGTCGGTCAGGAGGCCACGGAGGCGCTGGCCGCCGCGCAGGAGGAGGCGAACCGGCGTCGGCGGGAGGCCGAGGAGATCCTCACCGCGGCTCGTACGGAGGCGGACCAGGAGCGTGACCGGGCCCGCGAGCAGAGCGAGGAGCTGCTGGCCTCCGCCCGCAAGCGGGTCGAGGAGGCACAGACCGAGGCTCAGCGGCTGGTCGAGGAGGCGGACCGGCGGGCCACCGAGATGGTGTCCGCCGCCGAGCAGACCGCCCAGCAGGTGCGGGACTCCGTGTCCGGTCTCCAGGAGCAGGCCGAGCAGGAGATCTCCGGGCTGCGCAGCGCGGCCGAGCACGCGGCGGACCGTACGAGGTCCGAGGCGCAGGAGGAGGCGGACCGGGTCCGCGCCGACGCGTACGCCGAGCGGGAGCGGGCCACCGAGGACGCCAACCGGATCAAGGCGCGCGCCGACGAGGAGTCCGAGGCCGCGAGGGTGCTCGCCGAGCGGACCATGGCCGAGGCGATCGCCGAGTCGGAGCGGCTGCGCTCGGACTCCGCGGAGTATGCGCAGCGGATGCGTACGGAGGCGTCGGACGCGGTCGCCACCGCCGAGCAGGACGCGGCGCGTTCCCGCGCCGAGGCCCGCGAGGACGCCAACCGCATCCGTTCCGAAGCTGCCGCGCAAGCCGACCGGCTGGTGGGCGAGGCGACGAGCGAGAGCGAGCGGATCACCACCGAGGCGTCGGAGCTGCTGTCGCTCGCCGAGCAGGACGCGGCCCGGCTGCGTACCGAGGCGGAGCAGGTCAAGGCCGACGGCGAGGCGCAGGCCGAGCAGCTGCGGGCCGCCGCCCGCGCGGACGGCGAGCAGGTGCGGGACGAGGCCCGCAAGGCCGCCGACAAGCGCCGTGCGGACGCGGCCGAGCAAGCCGACCAGCTCATCGCCGAGGCGTCCGGGGAGGCCGAGCGGCTGCGTGCCGAGGCGGCCGAGACCGTGGGCTCCGCCCAGCAGGCCGCCGAGCGCATCAGGGCCGAGGCGGAGCGGCTGCGTGCGGACGCCGAGAGCGCGGCGGAGCAGACGCGCTCCGAGGCCCGTGGGGAGGCCGACCGTACGCTCGACGCGGCCCGTCAGGACGCGGCGAAGCGCCGTGCCGACGCGGCCGAGCAGGCGGACCAGCTCGTCGCGAAGGCCCAGGAGGAGGCGCTGCGCGCCACGACCGAGGCCGAGTCGCAGGCCGACACGATGGTCGGCGCGGCCCGCAAGGAGGCCGAGCGGCTGGTCGCGGAGGCGACCGTCGAGGGCAACTCACTGGTGGAGAAGTCCCGTACGGACGCCGACGAGCTGCTGGTGGGGGCGCGCAGCGACTCGACCGCCATCAGGGAGCGCGCGGAGGAGCTGCGTACGCGCATCGAGGCGGAGATCGAGGAGCTGCACGATCGGGCCCGCCGGGAGTCCGCCGAGCAGATGAAGGCGGCCGGCGAGCGCTGCGACCAGCTGGTGAAGGCCGCGACCGAGCAGCAGGCCGAGGCCGAGGCGAAGGCCAAGGAACTGGTGTCGGATGCCAACTCGGAAGCCGGCAAGGTCCGGATCGCCGCGGTGAAGAAGGCCGAGGCGCTCCTCAAGGAGGCCGAGCAGAAGAAGGCCGAGCTGGTCCGCGAGGCCGAGAAGGTGAAGGCGGAAGCGGAGCGCGAGTCCGAGCGCATGATCGCGGAGGGCCAGCGGGAGCTGGACGTGCTGGTGCGCAGGCGCGAGGACATCCAGGCGGAGATCTCCCGTGTCCAGGATGTGCTGGAGGCGCTGGAGTCCTTCGAGGCGCCGTCCGGCGGCAAGGAGGGCGGGGTCAAGGCGGGTGCGGCAGCAGGGGTTACACGTTCGAGTGGCAAGTCGTCCGACGGCTAGCCACCCAAAAGGCTGGACATTCTCCATATCAAACGGGCATACGCTCGATGACACGCCGCTTCGGCCCCTAGGATTCCCTCTAACACCTCACCGGTCTCATTCGACAGGAACCCCATGAGCGACACTTCCTCCCCCTTCGGCTTCGAGCTCGTGCGGCGTGGGTACGACCGCGGTCAGGTGGATGACCGCATTACCAAACTCGTCGCCGATCGTGACAGTGCTCTCGCACGGATCACCTCTCTGGAAAAGCGCATCGAGGAGCTCCACCTCGAGACGCAGAATGCCCAGGCCCAGGTCAACGACGCGGAACCGTCGTACGCGGGACTCGGTGCGCGTGTCGAGAAGATCCTCCGTCTCGCCGAGGAGGAGGCGAAGGACCTGCGCGAGGAGGCCCGTCGCGCCGCCGAGCAGCACCGTGAGCTCGCCGAGTCGGCGGCCCAGCAGGTGCGCAACGACGCCGAGTCGTTCGCCGCCGAGCGCAAGCAGAAGGCCGAGGACGAGGGCGTCCGGATCGTCGAGAAGGCCCAGGGCGAGGCGAACTCGCTGCGCGCCGAGGCGCAGAAGGACGCGCAGTCGAAGCGCGAGGAGGCGGACGCACTCTTCGAGGAGACCCGCGCCAAGGCCGCCCAGGCCGCCGCGGACTTCGAGACGAACCTGGCGAAGCGCCGCGAGCAGTCCGAGCGCGACCTGGCGTCGCGCCAGGCGAAGGCGGAGAAGCGCCTGGCGGAGATCGAGCACCGCGCGGAGCAGCTGCGCCTGGAGGCCGAGAAGCTGCGTACGGACGCGGAGCGCCGCGCCCGTCAGACGGTCGAGACCGCGCAGCGCCAGGCCGAGGACATCGTGGCCGACGCGAACGCGAAGGCGGACCGGATCCGCAGCGAATCGGAGCGCGAGCTGGCGGCGCTGACGAACCGTCGCGACTCCATCAACGCCCAGCTGACCAACGTCCGCGAGATGCTGGCCACGCTGACCGGTGCGGCGGTCGCCGCGGCGGGCACGCCGGCCGACGACGAGCCGATCTCGCGCGGCGTCCCGGCCCAGCAGAGCCGCTGACGCGTCTGCGACACGCCTACGAGGCCACGCCCGTGCCCGGCGCCTGCAAAGGTGCCGGGCACGGGCGTTTGCGTCTGCGGACGGTGGGCCGCAACCGCGGGGGTCCGGAGGCGTCAGCCCCCGGTCACCGAAAGCGGTGGCAGAGGACATCCTGCGCACGTAGCGTGAACGCATGATCGAGCTCGAAGGTCTCACCAAGCGCTTCGGCACGAAGGTCGCCGTCGACCATCTGTCCTTTCAGGTCCGGCCGGGTGTGGTGACGGGCTTCCTCGGGCCCAACGGCGCGGGCAAGTCGACGACGATGCGCATGATGCTCGATCTGGACAACCCCACGAGCGGGACCGTCCGGATCGACGGCAAGCACTACCGGGATCTTCAGGAACCGCTCAAGTACATCGGCGCACTGCTGGACGCCAAGGCGATGCACGGTGGCCGCAGCGCCTACAACCATCTGCTCTGCCTCGCCCAGGCGAACCGGATCCCGGAGAGCCGGGTGGCCGAGGTCCTCGACGTGGTCGGGCTGACGCCGGTGGCGAAGAAGAAGTCCAAAGGATTTTCGCTCGGTATGGGGCAGCGGCTGGGAATCGCCTCCGCGCTCCTGGGCGATCCGGAGATCCTGATGTTCGACGAGCCGGTCAACGGTCTGGATCCCGAAGGAATTCACTGGATCCGCAATCTTATGAAGACCCTCGCCGCCGAAGGCCGGACGATCTTCGTTTCCTCGCATCTGATGAGCGAAATGGCCCTCACCGCCGATCACTTGATCGTGATCGGGCAGGGCAAGCTGCTCGCCGACACCTCGATGGCCGATTTCATTCATCAGAACTCGCGCAGTTATGTACGGCTCCGCTCACCGCAGCGGGAGCGGCTGCGCGACATACTCCACGAGTCGGGCCTGACGGCCATCGAGGCGGGCAACGGGACGCTGGAGATCGACGGCGCCACCACCGAGCAGCTCGGTGAACTGGCTGCGCAGCACCGGATCGTGCTGCATGAACTGAGCTCCCAGCGCGCCTCGCTGGAGGAGGCGTTCATGCAGATGACGGCAGGCGCGGTGGAGTACCACGCACACTCCACCGCCGGTCACGGCCCCCAGTGGGCCCCGCGCAACGAGGGAGCCTGACCCATGGCCTCGGTACCCGCCGTCCTCCAGTCCGAGTGGACCAAGATCCGCACGGTCGCCTCCACCACATGGACGCTCGTGAGCGCCTTCGTCGTGACGGTCGCCGTCGGCGGGCTGCTCTGCGCGCTGCTGGCCTCGACCTTCGACGATCTTCCGGCCGCCGAGCAGGCCACGTTCGACCCGACGCTCGTCAGCTTCTCCGGGATGGTGCTCGGCCAACTGGCGATGGTCGTCTTCGGCGTCCTCGTCGTCGGTACGGAGTACAGCAGCGGAATGATCCGTACCTCGCTCGCCGCCGTCCCGCAGCGTGCCACGTTCCTCTTCAGCAAGATCCTGGTGGCCGGGCTGCTGGCGCTGGTGGTGGGGATGGCGACGAGCTTCCTCAGCTTCTTCCTCGGCCAGGCGCTGCTCGGCGACCACCGCACCTCGATCTCCGAGGAGAACGTGCTGCGTGCGGTGATCGGCGGCGGCCTCTACATGGGCCTCATCGCAATCTTCTCGATGGGCGTCGCGGCGATGCTGCGCAGTTCGATGCTCTCGCTCGGCATCCTGATGCCGTTCTTCTTCCTGGTCTCCCAGATCCTGTCGGCGGTGCCGTACGCGAAGGACGTCGCCCGCTACTTCCCGGACCAGGCCGGCTCGAAGATCATGCAGGTGGTCCCGGAGGCGATGAACAGCGAACCGGCGCCCTACGGCCCGTGGGGCGGGCTCGGGATCATGCTGATCTGGGTGGCGGCGGCACTGCTGGGCGGCTTCCTGGTCCTCAAGAAGCGGGACGCATGACGGGTCGCGCATCGATGTGACGGACTTCCGGGACTTGGCCGGAACCGTCAAGCCCTGGATATCCTCCTAACTCTTACGGGGGGCCTGTGGCCATGTCCGGTCCGTGCCCCGACGACCTGAACTGTCGATGGGGCTGGAGAATGATCGAGGCAGTCGGCCTGACGAAGCGCTACGGCGCCAAGACGGCCGTGTACAACCTTTCCTTCCAGGTACGGCCCGGTGCCGTTACCGGCTTCCTCGGGCCCAACGGCTCCGGCAAGTCGACGACCATGCGGATGATCCTGGGACTGGACCAGCCGACTTCCGGCCATGTCACGATCGGCGGCTACCCCTTCGGGAAGCTGCCCAACGCACCCCGGCAGGTCGGCGCGCTGCTCGATGCCAAGGCCGTGCACGGCGGCCGGAGCGCACGGAACCATCTGCTCTCCCTGGCCCAGCTGTCCGGCATTCCGGCCCGCCGGGTCGACGAGGTCCTCGGCGTGGTCGGTCTGCAGGATGTCGCCCAGCGGCGTTCCAAGGGGTTCTCGCTGGGTATGGGGCAGCGGCTCGGCATCGCGGCCGCGCTGCTCGGCGACCCGCAGGTGCTGCTCTTCGACGAGCCGGTGAACGGTCTCGACCCCGAGGGCATCCTCTGGGTGCGCAATCTGATGAAGCAGCTGGCCGCCGAGGGCCGTACCGTTTTCGTCTCCTCGCATCTGATGAGCGAAATGGCCCTCACCGCCGACCACTTGATCGTGATCGGGCGCGGTCAGCTGCTCGCCGACATGAGCGTCAAGGACTTCATCTCGCACAACTCGGCGGACTTCGCGCGGGTGCGTACGCCGCAGACCGAGCCGCAGCAGCGGGAGAAGCTGACCACCGTCCTCACCGAGGCCGGCGGGCAGGTCATGCCCGAGCCGGACGGGGCCCTGCGGGTGACCGGTCTGGCGCTGCCTGCGATCAGTGACCTGGCGCACGACGCCGATGTCCGGCTGTGGGAGCTGTCGCCGCACCAGGCCTCCCTGGAGGAGGCGTACATGCGGATGACGCAGGGCGCCGTCGACTACCGCTCGACGGACGACCAGAAGGCCGGTCTGATGCAGCAGCAGCCGATGGGGTACGTGCCGCCGCAGCCGGTCGTCCCCGAGGTGCCGCAGCAGGGCTGGTACGCCCCGCCGCCGCCCGGACAGAACCCGTACGCGACTCCCCCGGCCGGCGCACCGGTCGCTCCCCCGGCCACCGCCGCTCCCGCTCCCGCCTCCGCAGACCTGACCAAGAGCAACAACGAGGACGCCCGATGACGACCCCGTACCAGCAGCAGGGCGCGTACCCGCAGGGCACGTACAGCTCCCCGATTCCCGTGCGGGCGGCGCACCTCGGTGACGCGCTCGCTTCCGAGTGGACGAAGATCCGGTCGGTCCGGTCCACCATGTGGACGCTCGGCGTGATGATCGTGCTGATGGTGGGCATCGGCCTGCTCTCCGCCTTCGCCGTGGCCTCCTCCGACGCCGAGCTGGGCGAGGAGTCCGTTCTGAGCCTCGGCTTCTTCGGCGTACTTCTCGGCTCGATCTGTGTGATCACGCTCGGCGTGCTGACCATCGCGTCCGAGTACGGCACCGGAATGATCCGTACGACCCTGACCGCGTGCCCCAGCCGCGCCCGGGTGCTGACCGCGAAGGCGATCGTCTTCTTCGGGCTGGTCTTCGTGATCACGACGGTGACCGCCGGCATCGTCGGCGCCCTGCAGACCTCGATCGTGGACAGCGGCGTCACCACCGGCGAGGACTGGTTCCACGCGACGGTCGGCATCGGTCTCTACGTCGCCCTGCTCGGCCTGCTCTCGCTCGCCGTCGGCGCACTGATCCGGCACTCGGCGGGCGCCATCACCATCATGATCGGTCTGGTGCTGCTGCCGCTGGTGCTGGCGCTGTTCATGTTCTCGCCATCGCTGCGGGAGGTGCAGGAGGCGCTCTTCGAGTACTCGATCCCGAGCCAGCTGGGCGTGCTCTACAACGCCCCGGTGACCGAGTCCGGCCCGACCGGCTGGGATCCGCTGTGGATCATGCTGGCGGCCACGGCGGTCGCTATGACCGGAGCCTTTCTCTCCCTCGCCAGGCGCGACGTATGAGCGTCTGAGCCTGTTCGGTACTCAGTGCCGAGGTGCGTTACGGGACCGCTGCACCCGCGAGGTGCGGCGGTCCTTCGCGTTCCAGCACGCCTTGTGCCAGTGCCGCCGGTCGTCCACGCCGCCGTACTCCGGCCAGGCCACCACATGCGGCGTCCCGGAGGGGATCTCCTGGTCGCAGCCGGGGCAGCGGTACCGCTTGCCGACGGTGTTCGCCCCGGCGACATGGCGTACGGACCACTCCTCGCCCTGCCAGCTCTCGGTCCGCTGCACCCCGCCGTAACGGTCGCCCGCCTCGCCTGCGGGGTCGGACGGCTTCTCGCCGCCGCGAGGGCGGTTTCGGCGCGGGGACACGTGACACCTCACTGAGCACTGGGCAGACCGGACAGTTCCCTTCCAGCCTACGGTCCGCCGCTGTGGGTACACGTCCTGCACGGCGCCGGACCTGACCACCCACAGGGGCCAGTTACCGGAAAATCGCAACAACTTCACGAGTGGCCGTGCCTTTGGCACGTGTCAGACGTTGTTGCCTGTGTGTGGGGGGAGTGCCGCGTCGGCCGCAAGGAGGCAAAAGGCGATGCGCGTTGGAGCTTTTGTACTGGCCGCCCAGTTCCCGGGCCAGGGCCAAGGGGAGGCACTGCACCGGGCGGTGCGGTCCGCGGAGGCCGCGGAGGCGGCCGGTCTCGACTCGGTCTGGCTCGCCGAGCACCACTTCGTACCGTACGGGGTGTGCCCGTCGGCGGTGACTCTGGCCGCGCTGCTGCTCGGCCGCACGGAGCGGATCCGGGTGGGCACGGCCGTGAGTGTGCTGCCCACCGCCCACCCCGTCGCACTCGGCGAGCAGGCGGCGCTGCTGCACCTCACCTCCGGGGGTCGGTTCTCCCTCGGTGTGGGCCGTGGCGGCCCCTGGGTCGATCTGGAGGTCTTCGGATCCGGTCTCGCGGCGTACGAGAAGGGTTTCCCCGAATCGCTGGATCTGCTGCTGCGTTGGCTGCGCGACCCCCGTGTCTCGGCCGAGGGGGAACGATTCACTTTCCGTGAAGTCCCCGTCGTGCCAAGGCCGGACGAGCTCCTCTGCGGCAACGGCGGAGGCATCGGGGATCCGGACGGTTCCGAGGGTCCGGAGGTGATCGTGGCGTGCACCTCCCCCGCGAGCGTGCGGCTGGCGGCCGAGCGCGGACTGCCGATGCTCCTCGGGATGCACTGCGGCGACGAGGAGAAGGCGGAGATGGTCGCCCTGTGGCGCAGGCACGCCCTCGCCGCGGGCCGGGCGCCGGAGACGGTCGCGCGCGCCGGCCATGTGTCGGCCGGTGTCGCGCAGATCGCGGACAGCCGTGCGGCGGCGGAGGAGACTCTGGTCAAGGCCATGCCCGGATGGCTCAAGCAGGGGCTGGACGCCCACGTCACGGTCGACGGCAGGCATCGCTCGATGCGCGATCCCGTGGCCTACACGGAGCTGTTGTGCGGGCTGCATCCGGTGGGCCCGCCGCGGCTGGCGGCCGACCGGCTCGCCGCGACCTCGGAGCGCACCGGCATCACGCGCTTCGCCCTGCTGGTCGAGGGCTCCGGCGATCTGGCGGCCACGGAGGAGAACGTGCAGCGGCTGGGTTCCGACGTGCTGCCGCTGCTCCGCTGAGCAGACGGGATGAGCTTGCGGGCCGCACTTCCGTACGGTCCGCACTCCTCCACCGGCCCGTCGTCCGGAAGATGCTGCCGCTCCGGCGTGCATGAAGCCTCCCGCGGCGCGGAGCGGCAGCAAAGGCATCAGCAGTCGCGCAGTTCGGGCGACTGGTTGAGCAGCTGGGCCCTTACGGAAGTGAAGCGGGCGAGCCGCTCGTCCACCGAGGGGTCCAGAGGAAACACCGCGACGCGGTGGCAGTTCTGGAAAGCGAGTCGTACTCCGAAGTGCCGCTGCAGGGCACCCCGGATGGCGTCACTCGCGAGCGCGCGCAACAGCTGACCACGTGCCTGCTCGTCCGGCGGCGGCGTCTGGTTGTCGGCGAACTGACCGCCGTCCACCTTCAGCTGAGCCACCAGAGAACTGATCATCTCCCATGCATAGGGCAGGGAGGTCCGGACGCAGTCGACGAATGCAGCTTCGTCGACCTCGCCTCGCTCGGCCTGTTCCAACAGCGCCGGTGAGACGTCGAGCGACATGGGTTCTCCTCTCGCGACCCCGATGAACGAGGTCTTACGGGCAGGGAAGGAGGCGACGGCGCACGACTGAGTACGCCGCTCACGACGACGCAGCGTGCACGACCGGCGACCTCCTGCTTCCACGTTAGGCGCGCTGTCTGGTCCGCACCAGGAGAATGGGAACACAACCGGCCAATTACGAAGGGGACAAGAGGGGCGAGCCGGAGGGTCCCGGCCAGGGGCGGCGTTGGGCGAAGGTGCGCGAATCGCGCGGGCGGGGCCCGGTCGAGTAGCGTTGCGCACCATGCGTCTCGTCATCGCCCGCTGCTCCGTGGACTACGCCGGCCGGCTCACCGCCCACCTGCCCACCGCCCCCCGTCTGATCCTGGTCAAGGCAGACGGCAGTGTCTCCATCCACGCGGACGACCGGGCGTACAAACCGCTGAACTGGATGTCGCCTCCGTGCACGCTGAAGGAGGGCGACGACAGCGTGTGGACGGTCGTCAACAAAGCAGGCGAGAAACTGATCATCACCATGGAGGAGATCCTCCATGACTCGTCGCACGAACTGGGTGTGGACCCGGGCCTCATCAAGGACGGCGTGGAAGCGCACCTCCAGGAGCTCCTCGCGGACCGGATCGAGACACTCG
Organism: Streptomyces sp. NPDC053673; assembly: GCF_055585225.1. NCBI lineage: Bacteria > Bacillati > Actinomycetota > Actinomycetes > Kitasatosporales > Streptomycetaceae > Streptomyces > Streptomyces sp. NPDC053673. The sequence continues at coordinate 194,195 of NZ_JBVJKN010000008.1, forward strand.
GCGAGGGCTACAGTCTGATCCGCCGCGAGTACCCCACGGCCATCGGCCCGGTCGACATCCTGTGCCGGGACTCCGACGGGGCGACGGTGGCGGTGGAGATCAAGCGGCGTGGCGAGATCGATGGTGTCGAGCAGCTCACCCGCTACCTGGAGCTGCTGAACCGCGACCCTCATCTGGCCCCGGTCCGCGGCCTCTTCGCGGCCCAGGAGATCAAGCCCCAGGCCCGCGTCCTGGCGACGGACCGCGGCATCGGGTGCGTGGTGCTGGACTACGACGCCCTGCGCGGCATCGAGGACGACAAGCTGCGCCTGTTCTGAGGCTGTCCGATGGGGGTGTGGAGGCTGACGCCCCCCCACACCCCGATCAGGACGTCAGGACCGTCAGGACGAGGAGCCGCTCGGCAGCGCCTGGCTGCTGCTGGGGCTGGTGCCACCCGTGGTGCCGCCGCCCGTGCCGGTCGTCGTGCCGCCGTCCATGGTGCCGCCCGTCGTGGTCCCGCCGCTGTCCGTGCCGCTGGTGGTCGTACCGGTGCTGTCCGTGCCGGTCGACGTCGTGCCGCCGTCCGTGCTGCCACCCGTCGTGGGAGAGGGCGACGAACTGCTGCCGCCGGTCGTGGTCGGCGACGAACTGCTGCCGCCCGTCGTGGGCGAGGAGCTGCCGCCCGTCGTGGGAGAGGGCGACGAACTGCTGCCGCCGGTCGTGGTCGGCGACGAACTGCTGCCGCCGGTCGTGGTCGGGGACGAGCTTCCGCCGCCGGTCGTGGACGTGCCTCCGGTCGTCGAACCCGTCGTGCCCGGTCCCCCGCCCGTGGGCGACGGGTCGCCACCCGGCGTCGACGGGTCGCCCGCAGAACCGCTCTCGCCCGGCTGGGCGGTGCCGGGCGTGCCCGACGTGTCGCCGCCGGTCGTGCCGTCGGGGCGGCGGGTGGAGTCGTCCGCCGGTTCGTCCGCGTCGAGACCGTCGCCTCCGTCGTCCTCGTTCGCCGACTGTTCGTTGGTGACGCGGTCCGCGGGGTCCTCGTTGCCGGAGGTCGCGCCCAAGGTCACCACCGTGCCGAGGACGGCGGCCAGCAGCGCACCCGCGCCGGCCGCGACCAGGTTGCGGCGGGCGCCGGTGAGAATCGTGCGGCGGGCACGCTCGGCCAGGGACGGCGACGGGGTCTCCTGACGGGTGACCAGCGTCTCGGCCGGTTGGAGGGCGGCCGGGACGCCCCTGGGCGGGGACGCCGACTCCTCGTACCGCGCGGCCGGGACCTCCTCGCCCGCCGGGGTGCGCCCCCCGGGTGCGTGGCCGCCCTCGCGGTCGGCCACGAGCGCGAGGGCCCGCCGGCCGGCGACCGTACCGCTCTTGTCGGCGAGCGCGCCGCGCATGCCGATGGACGCTTCCAGTTCGGCGCGGGCCCGGTCCAGGCTCCCGGCGCACAGCGCGAGCACGCCCAGCTCGTGGTGGAAGTACGCCTCCTCGGCGACCTCACCGGCGATCCTGGCCGCCTCCTGGCCGGTCCGCAGCGTGCGCTCCCAGGCGCCCCAGTGCAGTCCGGCGGCGAACGCGGGCGCGGCGCTGCGGGCGAGCAGCACGGCGGCGCTGGAGTGTCCTGCCTCGTCGCCCGGCACCAGCGCGCTCATCGCCGCGAGGATCGCGTCGGCCTCGGTCGCCGCCCGTTCGGGCGCCACCGAGGGGTGGCCGGCCCACCAGGCGTAGTGCTGGGCGGCGGTGTGGGCGCGGGCTACGGCGCCCTCGCCGTAGCCGATGGCTTCCAGCTGGGCCGCGACGCCCGCCGCCAGCCGATAGCGGGAACCGACGGGGCTGAGCAGGGCGCAGCTGGTCAGTTCGCCGAGTGCGGCGTCCGCGTGGGTGTCCCCGACGAGGGCGGGCAGATGCGCCTGGTGCGGAACCTCGCCGCCGAGCGCGACGGCGAACCGGAGGGTGTCACGGGCCGATTCGCTGAGCCGGGAGGCGAGCAGCGCGGCGGGCGCGGCGCCCTCACCCAGCGTCGGCAGCGGTACGTCGTGGCCGTCGGCGAACACGTTGTCCGCGGCGTCTTCTTCGTCGTCCGGTCCGTCGGGCACGGCGCGGAGCGCGTCGCGCTGCCGCAGCAGTGCGCCCGCCTGGACGAAGCGCAGCGGCAGACCCTCCGACTCGAACCAGAGGTCACCCGCCCAGTTCGCCTCGTCGTCGGTGAGCGACCGGTCCACGGCCCGCTCCAGCAGCTCCAGGGCGGCGCTGCGGCCGAGCCCGGGGAGGAACACCTCTTCGAGGTGGGAGTCGGCCGAGGGTGCCGCGACGTCGGGTGTCGCGGCGAGCAGGAAGGCGCACTCGGGGGTGGCGTCGAGGAGCTCGTCCAGCGCACTGCCGCCGAACTCCAGGTCGTCGAGGACGACCACGGCACCGATGTCACGGACGAACTCGAGCAGTCCGGCCCGGTCGGGGCGGTGCAGCGGCGCGCTGTGGACGGCGCCGAAGAGTTCGTACAGCAGCTCGGTCGGCGTGCGGTGGTAGCCGGAGAGGCGGACGACTCCGTCGGGTGCGAGGTCCGCGCAGTCGGCGGCGACGGCGTCGAGCAGGGCCGTACGCCCGGAGCCCGCGGGTCCGGTGAGCCGGACCGACCGGCCGCGTCCCAGCAGCCGTACCAGCCGCTCGCGCTCCTCGTGGCGCTCGAGCAGCGGCAGCGGGGGCGCGGCGGGGCCGGGCGGCAGCGGCGGCTGGGCGGCACGCCGACGCTCCTCGCGCATCTCGGCGCTGTGCCGGACCGGTCGGGCCGGCTCTTCCCCGGGCCGGCAGGGCTCTATCTCACTGCCGTCGACGGGGTTGACGGTGAGCAGGAACTCACCGGAGACGAGCCGGACGGTGCGGGCGAGCGCGGGTGTCTTCTGCCCGAAGTCGGGAGTCACCGCGTCGCGCTGCGGTCGCTGCGCGCTGCCGTCGTCGTCGAGGCGGTTGTTGTCGTGGCCGTACTCTTCCGGTCCCCGGTTCATCGGGTCCATGGTCAAAGCCCCCCAGATGGCGTTTCGTGCGGAAGCCCCTCCGGCCTGTCTGCATGCTCCGCTGTCGCTTCTGGTCCGGTGCCGGCCGTGATGGGTCTGTGAATCGGCAGGCGACCGAACCCTAGACCTTCGCTCAGTATTCGGGAACAGTCGGGGTGCCGGGCAGCCCAGGACGTCACGGTCTCGTGAGGATTGCGCGCCCTGCCCGGTCAGACCCGAGGCAGGGACTCTGCGGCGATTCCGCCCTCGATGGCCAGGATTCGGTGGAGCCGGGTGGCCACCAGGAGGCGCTGCATCTGGGGCGGCACGCCGCGCAGGACGAGCCGTCGGCCGCAGCGGCCGGCCCGTCGGTGCGCCCCCATGATGACCCCGAGTCCGGTGGCGTCCCAGGAGTCCAGATCGGTCAGGTCGAGTACCAGGTCGCCGACTCCGTTGTCGACGGCCGAGTGCAGGACCGTACGGGCGTCCGCCGCGCTGCGGACGTCGAGGCGGCCCTCGACGACCAGCCCGGCGTGGTCGCCCCTGATGTGCATATGCGCTCCCCGAGAGTGCTTTCTCCGTCAGGTCTGTCTGCTCTGTCTGCGTTCCGACTGCTGGGTCCTGCCGGCCCTGCTGCGGTTCCACTGCGGTTCTGCTGTTTGTTTCTTTGCAACAACTGACTGCCGTACGGACAGAGAAGTTGCCGCCTGTAAGCGAACCGATACCGAATTCACCCGGAGGGGTGATGATGCGCAGGCTCGTGCGGTCGGTGCGCGGTCAGTGCTTGTAGAAGCCCTGCCCGCTCTTGCGGCCGATGTCACCGGCGTCAACCATCCGGCGCATCAGCTCCGGCGGCGCGAACTTCTCGTCCTGCGACTCGGTGTAGATGTTGCTGGTGGCGTGCAGCAGGATGTCGACACCCGTCAGGTCGGCGGTGGCGAGGGGGCCCATGGCGTGGCCGAAGCCGAGCTTGCAGGCGATGTCGATGTCCTCGGCGGTCGCGACGCCCGATTCGTACAGCTTGGCGGCCTCGACGACGAGCGCCGAGATCAGGCGGGTGGTGACGAAGCCCGCGACGTCACGGTTGACGACGATGCACGTCTTGCCGACGGACTCGGCGAACTCGCGGGTGGTGGCGAGGGTTTCGTCACTGGTCTTGTAGCCGCGGACGAGCTCGCACAGCTGCATCATCGGGACGGGCGAGAAGAAGTGCGCGCCGACGACGCGCTCCGGACGCTCCGTCACGGCCGCGATCTTCGTGATCGGGATGGCGGAGGTGTTGGAGGCGAGGACCGCGTCGTCCCGCACGAGCTTGTCGAGGGCGCGGAAGATCTCGTGCTTGACCTCGAGCTTCTCGAATACGGCCTCGACGACGATGTCCGCGTCGGCGACGGCGTCGAGGTCGGTGGTCGTGGTGATGCGCGCCAAGGCCGCCTCGGCATCGGCCGCTTCGAGCTTGCCCTTGGCGACGAACTTCTCGTACGAGGCCTTGATGCCGTCGGTGCCGCGGGTCAGGGCCGCGTCGGTGACGTCACGCAGCACGACGTCCCAGCCCGCCTGGGCGGAGACCTGCGCGATGCCGGACCCCATGAGTCCGGCCCCGATGACGGCGAGCTTCCTGGCCACTGCTGCACCCCTTAACACACGTTTACATGTCGTATCCCTGCCGGAGGTTATCGGTCGTGGGCGGCCCTGTGGCGGCGAAGAGATGCGCGTCACGTCTCAGATGACGGACATCACACCGGTACGGGCCGTCATGTGAGCCGTGCCGCATAACCAAGGACCCGCTCGCTGAGCAGATCCTCCATGTCGTCGATGAGAACGAGCACCTCGCGGGAGACCTCGGAGGGCCGGCGACCGGCCATCATCTCCCGGCCGATGGCGCCCATGACGGTCTCGTACACCCAGTTGATCTGCCCGGCCATCAGGGAGGGCATCACGTCGTCGGGGGCGGCGCCCGTCTCCTCGCGCAGGGCCTGCGCCAGTCGGCCGACGATCTCCCGCTGGAAGGTCAGGACACGGGACTGGAGGGAGGGGGCGCCGTGGATGACGCGGAGGAAGCGCTCGTACCCGTCCAGCAGTCCGACCGACGGCGAGACCGCCTCCACCTCGGCACGGAGTTCGCGCAGCACGGCCGTGGCCGCCGACTCGCCCGCGTCCCGCGCGCGGACCCAGCGCGCGAGCCGGTCGACGAGGGCGGTCTCGCGGTCGAAGAAGAGGTCCTCCTTGGCGGGGAAGTAGTTGTAGACGGTGTTCACGGAGACGTCCGCGGCTTCCGCGATCTCCACGATCGTCACCGCGTCGAAGCCGCGCTCCATGAACAGACCCGTGGCCACGTCCGAGATGTGCTGCCTGGTCCGGCGCTTCTTCCGCTCCCTGAGTCCCTCAGCCATGGGTTCATCGTAGCCCTCGTTGGGCTTCCTTAATTTTTGGAGTCATTGCAAATTTTCAGTGCCTCTGTTTTTCTTGAGGTCATGGCAGTCATCACGACCTCCGGCCTGGCCCGGACGTTCACCACGAAGAGCGGACCCGTCGACGCGGTCCGCGGCATCGACCTCACCGCCGAACGAGGCGAGATCCTCGGCTTCCTCGGACCGAACGGGGCGGGCAAGACCACGACCCTCCGCATGCTCACCACGCTCCTGCCGCCCACCGGCGGCACCGCCACCATCGCGGGCCGCGACCTCACGACGGACCCCGCGGGCGTGCGCGAGAAGATCGGGTACGTAGCCCAGTCCGGCGGCGTCGATCCGGCCGTGACGGTGCGCGAAGAGCTCGTGACCCAGGCGCGGTTCTACCGCTTCTCCCGGGCCGAGGCGGCCGCCCGCGCCGAGCAGCTCGCCCGCGACCTGGACCTCACCGGTCTCCTCGACCGTCCGTGCGCCGCGCTCTCCGGCGGCCAGCGGCGCCGGCTCGACATCGCGATGGCGCTCACCCACCGGCCCGAGGTGCTCTTCCTCGACGAACCGACGACCGGCCTCGACCCGGGCAGCCGCGCCGATCTGTGGCAGCTGGTGCGCCGGCTGCGCGACGAGCACGGCACCACCGTCTTCCTCACCACGCACTACCTCGACGAGGCGGACGAGCTGTCCGACCGGATCGTCGTCGTCGACAAAGGCTCCGTCGTGGCCACGGGCACCCCGGCCGTGCTGAAGGAGCGGCACGCGGGGTCGGCGGACGCCTCGCTCCAGGACGCCTTCCTCGCCATCACCGGACGCGGTCCCGCGCCGGTGGACACCACCCCCGTCGCCGTCTAGGAGCCCCCTGTGCTGATGCACGACACCGCGCTGGTCTTCGGCCGGTACGCCCGCCAGACACTGCGCTCCACGTTCCAGATGCTCTTCGGCGTGCTGATGCCGCTGCTGTATCTGCTCTTCTTCGGGCCGCTGCTCACCGGTCTGCCACTCGGCTCGCAGGGCGACTCCTGGCAGGTGCTGGTGCCGGGACTGCTACTGCAACTGGTGTTGTTCGGCGCGTCGTTCGCCGGGTTCGGCGTCATCGTCGAGAAGCAGACGGGCGTCGTCGAACGGATGCGGGTCACCCCGGTCAGCCGGCCGGCGCTGCTGCTGGGACGGGTGCTGCGCGATGCCGCGGTCCTCGTCCTCCAGTCCGTGCTGCTGGTGCTGGCCGCGGCGGTGCTGGGGCTGCGGGCGCCGCTCGGCGGCATCCTCATCGGTTTCGCCTTCGTCGGCGCACTGACGATCGGGCTCGCGTCGCTCTCGTGCGCGATGGCGATTCGGGTCTCCACGCCGCAGGAGTTCGGGCCGCTCATCAACGCGGTGACCATGCCGTCGATGCTGCTGTCCGGGCTGATGCTGCCGATGGCGCTGGCTCCGCTCTGGCTGGACGTCCTCTCGCACTTCATGCCGTACCGCTATCTGGTGGACGCGGTACGGGCCGGGTACGTCGGCGACTACGGCGGTACGTCGATGCTGTACGGAGTCCTGGCCGCCCTCGGCTTCGCGGCACTCGGCGTGACCGCGGGGACACGGGTCTTCCGGAAGGCCGGCGCGTGATGGAGCGGGCGCATAACTAGGCTGGCCACATGGTCAATCTGACGCGCATCTACACGCGCACCGGCGACAAGGGCACCACGGCGCTCGGCGACATGAGCCGCACCGCCAAGACCGACCTGCGGATCTCGGCGTATGCCGACGCCAACGAGGCCAATGCGGTCATCGGTACGGCCGTCGCACTCGGGCAGCTGCCGGAGGAGGTCGTGAAGGTCCTCGTCCGGATCCAGAACGATCTCTTCGACGTGGGCGCGGATCTGTCCACACCGGTCGTCGAGAACCCGGAGTACCCGCCGCTGCGGGTGGAGCAGTCGTACATCGACAAGCTGGAGGCGGACTGCGACCGCTTCCTGGAGGACCTGGAGAAGCTCCGCTCCTTCATCCTCCCGGGCGGGACGCCGGGGGCGGCGCTGCTGCACCAGGCGTGCACGGTCGTCCGTCGCGCGGAGCGCTCCACGTGGGCGGCGCTGGAGGTGCATGGCGAGACGATGAACGCGCTGACGGCGACGTATCTCAACCGGCTGTCGGACCTGCTGTTCATTCTGGCGAGGACAGCGAACAAAGAGGTCGGCGACGTGCTCTGGGTGCCAGGCGGCGAACGCTGAGACGACCCCCGGCAACGCCCCCTGACGGGGGTCCGGGGGTCGCCCCCGGGAGACACAGCATTCTGGCGAGGACCGCGAACAAGGAGGCCGGCGACGTGCTCTGGGTGCCAGGCGGCGAACGCCGGCGCTCCACGCGGACCGGTGGCAGCGCTAGCGCTCCACGCGGACCGGTTCGCGGTCCGGCTTCGCGGGCGCCGGTGCCTTCTTCGGCCAGATCGCGTACGTCAGCGCGACCAGGCCGTGGATGCCGGCCGTCCGCCACGCCGTGTACATCCAGCTCTCCAGCGCGCCGGTCCGGCTCGCGTCGCCCACGTACCAGATCGCGATCTGCAGCAGCGCGGTCGCGACGGCCGCCGCGGCCAGCGTGCCCAGCCAGATCCTCCCCTCGTGGCGGGCCCGGGCCGTCCCGTACCGCGGCGGCTTCGGCGGCGGCGGGGCCCCGCCGAGGCGGTGCGCCGCATGCCCGTCGAGCCACTTCACCGTGCGGTGGCCGTGGCCGACGGTGTAGCCGATGTAGAGCGCGGCCAGACCGTGCGTCCAGCTCGGGTCGGCGCCGTTCCTGAGATCGACCGCGGTCGCGACCAGCAGCACGACCTCCAGCAGCGGCTCGCACAGCAGCAGCGCGGCGCCCGTCCGCGGCATCCTCAGCAGATAGCGCACGGCCAGTCCGGCGGCCAGCAGTACCCAGAAACCGATCTCACAGATCACGATCAGCGTGACGATCACGGCGTCGCTCCCTTCGTCCCGATCCAGAATCGCTGCCGGGGAGCGCCGGATCGTCGTCGTGAGTGACGAACCGTGACTGCATCGTTCGATGTATCCCGGGCTCAGCCCGGACGGGGAGGACCGGAGCTGCCGGCTCCGTGTTTGATGGAGCGGTGACGTTCCCCCGCCCCCACCGCCACGACACCTTCTTCGCAGCCGCCGGGCTCGCCGGCGGCCTACTGCTGTGGTCGCTCGGGCTGCACACCACCACGGGCGTCAGGCCGCTCACCGCGTCCTGGGTGACGCTGGTGCCGCTGGTCGTGATGGCCTGTATGGAGCTGCTGCGGCGGACCATGCCGCAGACGGCGCTGGCCGTGGGCACGCTCGCGGTGGTGGTGGACCAGCTCACGAAGGGCAACATGGCGACGGTCCTGATGTTCACGGACCTCGTGTACACCGCCGTCGTGTACGGCACGCCCGCCTCCGCCCGCCGTATCCCGTACACCACGGGGCTTGTCACGGTCGCGGCGACAGTCGGGTTCCTCGCGTGGTACAGGGAGCCCGCCGCGTTGCTGATCGGGCTGGTCATCGGGCTGGTGTCGTTCGCGCCGGCCACCACCGGCGCGCTCGTCCGCAACCACCGCGAGGCCGCCGACGCGGCACGGCTGAGGGCCGAGCAGACCGCACTGCTCGCCGAGATGGACCGCAGGCAGGCGGTCATCGCCGAGCGCGCCCGGATGGCCCGTGAGCTGCACGACATGGTCGCCAACCATCTGTCGGCGATCGCCATCCACTCCACCGCCGCGCTCTCCCTCGACAAGCCGTCGACCACCCGGCAGGCGCTCACGGTCATCCGGGAGAACAGCGTGGAGGGCCTCGCGGAGATGCGCCGGCTGATCGGGCTGCTCCGGGACAGCAGCAGCGGTGACGCCGAGCCGGCCGCCGCGCCGACGCTCGCCGGCCTCGACGCGCTGATCGCACAGGCCCGTACCAACGGCGGGGCGAGCGGGCTGACCTTCACGCTGGACGACGCCCGGGAGGAGGGCGGCGCACTGCCCGCGCCGGTGGAGCTCGCGGCGTACCGGATCGTGCAGGAGTCGCTGACCAACGCGTTGAAGCACGCCGATCCGGGTGAGGTCGCGGTGAGTCTCGCGGGCGCGGCGGGCAACGCGCTGACGGTGTCGGTGACGAGCCCGTACGGCAGCCGGCCGGGGCCTCGCGCCCCGGGTTCCGGCGCCGGGCTGGTGGGCATGCGGGAACGGATCGCACTGCTGGACGGGGAGTTCGCGGCGGGGCCGGAGCCGGGTCCGCCCGCCGGACCGGCGAAGATCTGGCGGGTACGAGCAGTGCTGCCCATGGTGGACGACAAGGAGCCCTCGGCATGAGCGGTGTGATCCGTGTGCTGGTCGCGGAGGACCAGAGCGCAGTGCGGGCCGGGCTGGTCCTCATCCTGGGCAGTACCCCCGGCATCGAGGTGGTCGGGGAGGCCCCGGACGGCGAGGAGGCGGTGCGGCTGGCCCGGGAGCTGCGCCCGGATCTGGTCCTCATGGATGTGCAGATGCCCCGTCTGGACGGGGTTTCCGCGACCCGGCAGGTGGTCGCGGAGGGCCTGTGCGACGTCCTCGTGCTGACCACCTTCGACCTCGACGAGTACGTCTTCGGCGCGCTGCGCGCCGGGGCCGCGGGCTTTCTGCTGAAGAGCGCGGACGCGAAGGACCTGATCGAGGCGGTGCGTACGGTCGCGCGCGGCGAGGGGCTGATCGCCCCGGCCGTCACCCGCAGGCTGATCGCGGAGTTCGCGGCACCGAAGCCCGTACGGTCCGCGAACGCGCCGGACCCCGCTGTGCTCGACGCCCTGACGCGTCGTGAGCGTGAGGTGCTGTCGTGTCTGGGTCAGGGGCTGTCGAACGCCGAGGTCGCGGTGCGGCTGCAGATGGCGGAGGCGACCGTGAAGACGCATGTGAGCCGGCTGCTGGGCAAGCTGGAACTGCGCAGCAGGGTGCAAGCAGCCGTCCTGGCCCAGGAGTTGGGGATCTGAGGAACCGCGGGGCGCGCCCTCGTTCGACTTTGGTCTGGACCTATTGACGATTGGTCCAGACCTTCCTACTCTCACCGCACGGCACGCCGCGGTGAGCCCCGCGGAGTGCGCTGCACGGACCGACCCCAGATTTGTCCGTCCGCAACTCGAGGAGCACCCCTTGAGCACGAGTACCCCCCGCATCAGAAGCAGATTCAGATCCAGAGCGACGGCGGGACTCACCGCCCTGCTGCTCCCCCTGGCCGCGATGGTCGGCCTCGCCACCCCCGCCGAGGCGGCCACCTCCGCAACGGCGACCTACGCCAAGGTCCAGGACTGGGGCACCGGCTTCGAGGGCAAGTGGACGGTGAAGAACACCGGCACCACCTCGATCGCCTCCTGGACCGTCGAGTGGGACTTCCCCTCCGGCACGTCCGTCACCTCCGCCTGGGACGCCGACGTCACCAGCTCCGGCACCCACTGGACCGCGAGGAACAAGTCGTACAACGGCACCCTCGCTCCCGGCGCCTCGGTCTCCTTCGGCTTCAACGGCGCGGGCCCCGGCTCCCCGTCCAACTGCAAGCTCAACGGCGGTTCCTGCGACGGCGGGACCATTCCCGGCGACAACCCGCCGTCCGCCCCCGGCACCCCGTCCGCGAGCAACATCACCGACACCTCGGTGACGCTGAGCTGGACCGCGGCCACCGACGACAACGGCATAAAGAACTACGACGTGCTCCGCGACGGTACGAAGGTCGCGACGGTCACCGGTCTCACGTACACCAACACCGGACTCACCGCCGGCACGGACTACTCGTACACCGTCCAGGCCCGTGACACCGCCGACCAGACGGGCCCGGTCAGCGGCGCCCGCGCCGTCCGCACCACCGGCGGCGGAGGCGGCGGAGGCGGCAAGGTCAAGCTGGGCTACTTCACCGAGTGGGGCGTCTACGGCCGCAACTACCACGTGAAGAACCTGGTGACCTCCGGCTCCGCGTCGAAGATCACCCACATCAACTACGCCTTCGGCAACGTCCAGAACGGTCAGTGCACGATCGGCGACGCCTATGCGGACTACGACAAGGCGTACACCGCCGACCAGTCCGTCGACGGAGTCGCCGACACCTGGGACGCCGGAGCCCTCCGCGGCAACTTCAACCAGCTGCGCAAGCTCAAGAAGGCGTACCCGAACATCAAGGTGCTCTGGTCCTTCGGCGGCTGGACCTGGTCCGGCGGCTTCCCGCAGGCCGCGGCGAACCCCACCGCCTTCGCCGACTCCTGCTACCGCCTGGTGGAGGACCCGCGCTGGGCCGACGTCTTCGACGGCATCGACCTGGACTGGGAGTACCCGAACGCCTGCGGTCTGTCCTGCGACACCAGCGGACCCGCCGCGTTCAAGAACCTGATGCAGGCCATGCGCGCCAGGTTCGGTACGAACAACCTGGTCACGGCCGCCATCACGGCGGACGCGAGCAGCGGCGGCAAGATCGACGCGGCCGATTACGCGGGCGCGGCGCAGTACACCGACTGGTACAACGTGATGACGTACGACTTCTTCGGCGCCTGGGCGGCGCAGGGCCCGACGGCTCCGCACTCCCCGCTCACGTCGTACACCGGCATCCCGCAGGCGGGCTTCAACTCCGCCGAGGCGATCGCCAAGCTCAAGGCGAAGGGCGTCCCGGCGGCGAAGCTGCTGCTCGGCATCGGCTTCTACGGCCGCGGCTGGACGGGCGTGACCCAGTCGGCACCGGGCGGCACGGCGACCGGCCCGGCCCCCGGCACCTATGAGCAGGGCATCGAGGACTACAAGGTCCTCAAGAACTCCTGCCCGGCCAATGGCACGGTCGCGGGTACGGCGTACGCACACTGCGGCTCGAACTGGTGGAGCTACGACACCCCGTCGACCATCGGCGGAAAGATGAGCTGGGCGAAGAACCAGAGCCTGGGAGGCGCGTTCTTCTGGGAGTTCAGCGGCGACACCGCGAACGGTGAGCTGGTGAGCGCGATCAACAGCGGCCTGGGATAACACCCACCGGCCGGGTACGGCAGCGGGGGCGGTGCATCGCACCGCCCCCGCTTCACGTTCTGCGTCCGCGTTCCGCGCTCTGCGTTCCTCGCCCCGCGCCCTACGCCCTACGCCCTACGCCCTACGCGACATTGTGCTCTCCCCCAGACTTCGTCCGGGGGGACCCCCAACCAACCAGCAGCACTATTTAGGCGACATTGACTCTCCCCCAGACTTCGTCCGGGGGGACCCCCAACCAACGAGCAGCACTATTTAGGCGACATTGACTCGTTGGCCGGGAGGCGCCGCCTCCAGCCAGGCGAGGAAACCGGTCAGTGCGTCCTCGCTCATCGCCAGCTCAAGGCGCGTCTCCCGGTGGAGACAGCCCAGCACGATCGCGTCCGAGAGCAGCGCCAGCTCTTCCTCGCCCTCCGGCGTACGTCGCGAGAGCACCTCGATCTGGGAACGCTCCAGGACCCGCCGCGGCCGGGGCGCGTACGAGAAGACGCGGAACCATTCGACCCGGTCACCGCTGTAGCGGGCGACGCCGTACACCCACCCTTTGCCGGAGTGGTCGCTCTCCTCCGGGACGTTCCAGCGCAGGCTGCAGTCGAAGGTGCCGCCGGAGCGCTGGATCAGCCTGCGGCGCAAGCCGAAGACGAAGAGCCCGATCACCACCAGTGCGACGACCAGTCCGCTCACAAGCAGAGCGAGGAACATCTTCACCGACCTCCTCGCTTCGTCCCGTAGCGGAATACAACCTGCATCTGCACCTGCATTGCCTCAGCCGCGACCCGGTCTGGAGAAGTCCAGCCCGGGCCGCGGCTGAGGGTGGTCCATCAGCGGGGGGTGCGCTCAGCGCACCGCCACCGCGCGCAGCCGGACGTCGGCGCGCCGCTCGGCGGCAGCGTCCGACTCGGCCTTGGCGCGCTCCAGCGCACGCTCGGCGCGCTGGGCGTCGATCTCGTCCGCCAGCTCGGCGATCTCGGCCAGCAGCGACAGCTTGTCGTCGGCGAACGAGATGAAGCCGCCGTGCACAGCGGCCACGACCGTTCCCTCGCTCGTACGGATGGTCACCGGGCCCGATTCCAGCACACCGAGCAGCGGCTGGTGACCGGGCATGACGCCGATGTCGCCGGACGTGGTGCGCGCCACGACCAGGGTGGCCTCGCCGGACCAGACCTGGCGGTCGGCGGCGACCAGCTCGACGTGCAGCTCAGCAGCCAAGGGTGGCTCCTCGGGTCACCACCCGGCGGTCATGCCGGGTGTTGGGTCATAAGTCTAATAGGGCTCCGTGCGCCGAAACGCCGGGGCTCACCCCAGGCCTCACGGCCGGGGGTCCGGGGGTCGCCCCCCGGGAAACACAGCGGGCTCCGTGCGCCGAAACGCCGGGGCTCACCCCAGGCCTCACGGCCGGGGGTCCGGGGGCCGCGCGGCGTCAGCCGCATACCGGTGCGGTCCCCTGGTAGGGCGTACAGAGGGGGGCGGGAGGAACCCGCCCCCCTCTGTGAGTCACGGGACTCAGGAGACGCCGAGCTCCTTGGCGTTGGCCTTGAGGTCCTCGAGGCCACCGCACATGAAGAACGCCTGCTCGGGGAAGTGGTCGTACTCACCGTCGCAGATCGCGTTGAACGCGGCGATCGACTCGTCGAGCGGAACGTCCGAACCGTCCACACCGGTGAACTGCTTCGCCGCGTGGGTGTTCTGGGACAGGAAGCGCTCGACACGACGGGCACGGTGGACAACGAGCTTGTCCTCCTCGCCCAGCTCGTCGATACCGAGGATCGCGATGATGTCCTGGAGGTCCTTGTACTTCTGCAGGATTCCCTTGACGCGCATGGCGGCGTTGTAGTGGTCCTGCGAGATGTAGCGCGGGTCCAGGATGCGGGACGTGGAGTCCAGCGGGTCCACCGCGGGGTAGATGCCCTTCTCGGAGATCGGACGGGACAGAACCGTCGTCGCGTCGAGGTGGGCGAAGGTGGTGGCCGGCGCCGGGTCGGTCAGGTCGTCCGCGGGGACGTAGATCGCCTGCATCGAGGTGATCGAGTGACCACGGGTCGAGGTGATGCGCTCCTGCAGGAGGCCCATCTCGTCCGCCAGGTTCGGCTGGTAACCCACCGCGGACGGCATACGGCCGAGCAGGGTGGACACCTCGGAACCGGCCTGGGTGAAGCGGAAGATGTTGTCGATGAAGAACAGCACGTCCTGCTTCTGCACATCGCGGAAGTACTCCGCCATGGTCAGACCGGCCAGGGCCACGCGCAGACGGGTGCCCGGGGGCTCGTCCATCTGGCCGAAGACCAGCGCGGTCTTGTCCAGCACGCCGGACTCTTCCATCTCCGCGATGAGGTCGTTGCCCTCACGGGTGCGCTCACCGACACCGGCGAACACGGAAACACCCTCGTGCAGCTTGGCCACACGCATGATCATTTCCTGGATGAGGACGGTCTTGCCCACACCCGCGCCACCGAACAGACCGATCTTTCCACCCTTGACGTACGGGGTGAGAAGGTCGACGACCTTCAGGCCGGTCTCGAACATCTCGGTCTTCGACTCGAGGTCCTCGAACTTCGGGGCCTTGCGGTGGATCGCCCAGCGCTCGGTCTCCTGGCCGTTGGCCTCCGGCTCGTTCAGCACCTCACCGAGGGTGTTGAACACCTTGCCCTTGGTGAAGTCGCCGACCGGGACGGTGATGCCCTTGCCCGTGTCGGTCACCGAGGCCTGGCGGACCAGACCGTCGGTGGGCTGCATCGAGATCGTGCGGACCACGCCCTCACCGAGGTGCTGGGCAACCTCGAGGGTCAGGGTCCGGGTGGCGCCGGCCTGGGCCGGGTCCGCGACCTCGACGGTCAGCGCGTTGTAGATCTCCGGCATCGCGTCGACGGGGAACTCCACGTCGACGACCGGGCCGATGACCCGCGCGACGCGGCCAGTGGCCACGCCAGCAGGAGCGGTCGGCTCAACAGTGGTGGTCATTAGTAGTCACTCCCCGCGGTCGCGTCGGCCAGGGCGCTCGCGCCACCGACGATCTCGCTGATTTCCTGGGTGATTTCGGCCTGGCGGGCCGCGTTGGCAAGTCGGGAATACGTGTTGATCAGCTCGCCCGCATTGTCGGTCGCCGACTTCATCGCCCGGCGGCGGGCCGCGTGCTCGGAAGCGGCGGCCTGCAGCAGAGCGTTGTAGATCCGGCTCTCGACGTACCGCGGCAGCAGGGCGTCGAGGACGTCCTCCGCCGACGGCTCGAAGTCGAACAGCGGAAGGATCTCGCCCTTCTTGCTGTCCGCCTCCTCGTTGACCTCGGCGAGGCTGAGCGGCAGCAGCCGGTTGTCCACCGGCGTCTGCGTCAGCATCGAGACGAACTCGGTGAAGACGATGTGGAGTTCGTCCACACCACCCTCGGCCGTCTCCTTCTCGATCGCCTCGATCAGGGGCGCCGCGACCGCCTTGGCGTCCGCGTACGACGGGTTGTCGGTGAAGCCGGTCCACGAGTCCGCGATCTTGAGCTCACGGAAGCCGTAGTAGGCGACACCCTTGCGGCCGACGATGAAGGTGTCGACGTCCTTGCCCTCGCCACGGAGCCGCTCGGTGAGCCGGGCGGCCGTCTTGATGGCGTTGGAGGAGTAGCCGCCGGCCAGACCGCGGTCGCTCGTGATGAGCAGTACCGCGGCGCGGCTCGGGGCGTCCGCCTCCGTGGTCAGCGGGTGCTTGGTGTTCGAACCGGTCGCCACCGCCGTGACCGCGCGGGTGAGCTCGGTCGCGTACGGCGTGGAGGCGGCCACCTTGCGCTGTGCCTTGACGATGCGCGAGGCGGAGATCATCTCCATCGCCTTGGTGATCTTCTTCGTCGCGGTGACCGACTTGATACGACGCTTGTAGACCCGGAGCTGTGCTCCCATGAGTCAGGTCCCTTCCGTCGTCACTTCGAGACGTTGACGGCGGCCGGAGCGTCCTCGCCGAGGAGCTTGCCGTCGGAGGTCTCGAACTGCTTCTTGAAGGTGTCGATCTGCTCCGCGATCTTGGCGATGGTGTCGTCCGACATCTTGCCGCCCTCGACGATGGAGGTCATGAGGGGCTTCTGCTCGCGGTGCAGGTACTCGAGGAGCTCGGCCTCGAAGCGGCGGATGTCCGCGACCGGGACGTCGTCCATCTTGCCGTTGGTGCCGGCCCAGACGGAGACGACCTGGTCCTCGGTGGAGTACGGGGCGTACTGCGGCTGCTTGAGCAGCTCGACCATGCGCTTACCGCGCTCCAGCGAAGCCTTCGACGCGGCGTCCAGGTCGGAACCGAAGGCGGCGAACGCCTCCAGCTCGCGGTACTGGGCGAGGTCCACACGGAGGCGGCCGGAGACCTGGCGGATCGCCTTGTGCTGGGCGGAGCCACCGACTCGGGAGACCGAGATACCGACGTTCAGAGCCGGACGCTGACCGGCGTTGAACAGGTCGGACTCCAGGAAGCACTGGCCGTCGGTGATGGAGATGACGTTGGTCGGGATGAACGCCGACACGTCGTTCGCCTTGGTCTCGACGATCGGCAGACCCGTCATCGAGCCCTTGCCCATCTCGTCGGAGAGCTTGGCGCAGCGCTCCAGCAGACGCGAGTGCAGGTAGAAGACGTCACCCGGGTAGGCCTCACGGCCCGGCGGGCGGCGCAGCAGCAGGGACACGGCACGGTAGGCGTCGGCCTGCTTCGACAGGTCGTCGAAGATGATGAGGACGTGCTTGCCCTCGTACATCCAGTGCTGGCCGATGGCCGAACCGGTGTACGGCGCCAGGTACTTGAAGCCGGCCGGGTCGGACGCCGGAGCGGCGACGATCGTCGTGTACTCCAGGGCGCCGGCCTCCTCCAGCGCGCCACGCACGGACGCGATGGTGGAGCCCTTCTGGCCGATGGCGACGTAGATGCAGCGGACCTGCTTGTTCACGTCGCCGGAGCGCCAGTTGTCGCGCTGGTTGATGATCGTGTCGACGGCCAGCGCGGTCTTGCCGGTCTGACGGTCGCCGATGATCAGCTGACGCTGGCCACGGCCGATCGGGGTCATCGCGTCGACGGCCTTGTAGCCCGTCTCCATCGGCTCGTGGACCGACTTGCGCTGCATGACCGTGGGGGCCTGCAGCTCAAGGGCGCGGCGGCCCGAGGTCTCGATCTCGCCGAGGCCGTCGATCGGGTTGCCGAGCGGGTCGACAACGCGGCCGAGGTAGCCCTCGCCGACGGCGACGGACAGGACCTCGCCGGTGCGCTGGACCGGCTGGCCCTCCTCGATACCGCTGAACTCACCGAGGACGATGGCACCGATCTCGCGCTCCTCGAGGTTGAGGGCGAGGCCGAGGGTGCCGTCCTCGAACTTCAGCAGTTCGTTGGCCATGGTCGAGGGAAGACCCTCGACCTTCGCGATGCCGTCGCCGGCAAGGCTGACCGTACCGACCTCCTCGCGCGAGGCCGCGTCCGGCTTGTACGACTGGACGAAGTTCTCCAGCGCGTCCCGGATCTCCTCCGGCCGGATCGTGAGCTCCGCCATCTGGGTTCCCTGCTCTCCTTGTTGGGCCCGAAGTTTCACTTTGGGGGTCTGGGGGCGACCCCCAGGAATCCTCTGCGGCCCAACCGGGCCGCTCTAGCAATGCTTTTGAGTTGGTGGCCGTCAGCCGGCGATGCGGCGGTTCGCCTCGGCGATCCGGTCCGCGATCGTGCCGTCGATGACCTCGTCGCCGACGCGCACCGAGATCCCGCCGAGGACCTCGGGGTCCACGTCCAGGTTCAGGTGCATGTCGCGCCCGTACAGCTTCGCCAGCACGGCTCCGAGCCGCTGCTTCTGCTGGTCGGTCAACGGCACCGCCGAGGTCACGACCGCGACGATCCTGTTCCGGCGCGCCGCGGCGAGCTTGGAGAGGGACTCGAGTCCCGCTTCCAGGCTACGTCCCCGGGGCGCGGTCACAAGACGCACCACCAGACGCTCGGTGACCGGGCTGACCTTGCCGCCGAGCAGGCTGCGCAGCAGCTCGCCCTTGGCGGAGGCCTTCGCCGTGCGGTCCGTCAGCGCCGCCCGCAGCTCCGGGCTGGAGGTGACGATCCGGCCGAACCGGAACAGCTCGTCCTCGACGTCGTCGAGGACGCCGGCCTGCTGGGCAGCGGTGAGGTCGGCGGTGGCCGCCAGCTCCTCGACCGCGTCCACCAGGTCACGCGACTGCGACCAGCGGGAACGGACCATGCCGGAGACCAGGTCGACGGTCTCGCCGCCCACCTGACCGCTCAGCAGTCGCGCAGCCAGCTCGGCCTTGGCCTCTCCGGCCTGCGCCGGGTCGGTCAGGACCCGACGCAGCGACACCTCGCGGTTGAGCAGCGCGGTAACGGCGGCCAGCTCCTCGGCGAGCTTCGCCGCGTCGACCGACGTGTTGTCGGTCAGCGCGTCGAGGGACTCGCGTGCGGCAACCAGTGCCTCGCGGCTCGCTCCGTTCATCGGGCAGCCTCGGCCTTCTCCTCGAGCTCGTCGAGGAAGCGGTCGATGGTGCGGCTCTGGCGGGCGTGGTCGTCGAGGGACTCACCGACCAGCTTGCCGGCCAGGTCGGTGGCGAGCTTGCCCACGTCCTGGCGCAGCGCGGACGCAGCGGCCTTGCGGTCGGCCTCGATCTGGGCGTGGCCGGCCGCGACGATCTCCTCGCGCTGCCGCTGGCCTTCCGCGCGCATCTCGGCGATGATCGCGGCGCCCTGCTCGGTCGCCTCCTGGCGCAGACGAGCGGCCTCGTGACGGGCCTCGGCGAGCTGAGCGCGGTACTGCTCCAGCACGCTCTGGGCCTCGACCTTGGCCTGGTCGGCCTTCGCCATGCCGCCTTCGATGGCCTCGCGGCGCTCTTCCAGAACCTTGTTGATGTTCGGGATGAGCTTCTTGGCGAGGAAGAAGAAGACGATGGCGAAGGCGATGGCGCCGACGAGCAGCTCGGGACCAGGAGGAACAAGCGGGTTCTGCTTCTCCTCGGCCGCCAGCTGTACGAGGTTGGCGATCACATCAGTGCCTTTCGTCGAAAGTGGTCAGTGAGAGCTAGATCACTGGCCGTAAACGAACGGCATGACGATGCCGATGAGGGCGAGCGCCTCACAGAAGGCGAAGCCGAGGATCTGGTTGGCACGGATCAGGCCGGCAGCCTCGGGCTGACGGGCCAGAGCCTGGGTGCCGTTACCGAAGACGATGCCGACGCCGACGCCGGGGCCGATGGCGGCGAGGCCGTAGCCGATGGAGCCGAGCGAACCGGAGACGGCGGCGAGGGTCTCAGTGGCAGCCATGCTGATTCTTCCTTTTCATTTACGGACCGGTGGGGGTTGGCCACCGGACGTTTCCGGGGTGGTACGGGGCGGGATTACTCAGTGGTGCTCGGCGAGAGCGCCCTGAATGTAGGAGCAGGCCAGCAGTACGAAGACGTACGCCTGGACGGCCTGCACGAAGAGCTCGAAACCGATCATGCCCATCGTCATCACGAAGGAGACGCCGGCGGCCGGGATCAGCCAGCTGTTCAGCAGGTACCAGGAGGCGACCGTGAACATCACCAGCATCAGGTGACCGGCGAACATGTTGGCGAAGAGTCGGACCGCGTGCGTGAACGGGCGCACGAGCAGGTTCGAGAAGAACTCGATGAACGACACCAGCCACTTGATCGGGCCGAGCGACGGGTCGTAACCGGTGATGTTCTTCCAACCGCCGACGAAACCGTGGCGCTTGAAGGTCAGCGACACCCAGATCACGTAGACGAGGAGCGCGAGGACCATCGGGTACGCGATGATCGAGGCCACCGGGAACTGGGCCAGCGGGATCACGGACCAGATGTTCATGATCCAGACGAAGAAGAAGATCGAGACCATGAGCGGGACGTACTTCTCGCCCTCACGCTTTCCGATGGTCTCGTAGACGATGCCGCGGCGTACGAAGTCGTAGCCGGCCTCGCCGATCATCTGGAGCTTGCCCGGCACCACCTTCGCCTTGCCGAAGGCCGCCCAGAAGAAGCCGACGACGACAAGCGTGGTGATCAGCGCGAGCAGCATCACCTTGTTGAACTCGAAGCCGCCGACGGTGGCCATCGGCTTGAAGAGAAAGGAGTGGAGGCCCGGTGCCGGAAAGCCACAGCCGTTGTCGGCCATGATGCGGCAGCTCCAGTCAAAGGCGAGCGTGGTCTGTTCAGCACTCACCGCGGGCTCCTTCGGCGTGACGCATGGGTTCGGCAACCTCGTTGTGTCGGCGCGGCGCGCAGCCGCGAGTCGGCACCGGACTGGTGTTTCGGATGTGGGGGCGGCGGTCAGGCATCGAGGCCTCGCGATCGAGCAGGCGTCAGCTCAGATGCCCGCGCCCGCAGTGCCGCAGCTGGCACCGGACGATAGCAGGATCGCGAACGCTCGCTTATCCCGGCCCTACCTGTCACGACGACGGACCCGTCTTTTCGCCCTTGTGGGCATCGGACGGCTCCGGCTCGACGTAAAGGATTTTGGCCTTCATGTGGGCACGGGCCTGAGCAGCCACCCAGACGAGCGTCGACGCGAGAAGCGTGGCCGCGAATGTCTTGGGGTTGAACAGAGTCGTGTTCTTGAAGGCGGCGACGAAGACGAACAGCACGAGCAACTGCGTCGTGTAGAGCATCAGCCCCATCGCCTGGAACAGCTGCGGGAGGCTCTTCGCGGTTCGCTGCAGGACGACGATCCCGATGCCCATGAAGACGATGACCACCAGCGTGCCGACGACAGCGCCGAGGGCTCCCTTGCCGCCGGCGACCACACCGCTGATCACGGCGGCGATCGCGCCGGCGGCAGCGGTGGGTACGACGGTCTGAAGGAGAGTCCGGACGTCGTTGGACGGCATGGCGGCAGCTCCGCTTGGTGGTGGGGGCAGTGGTGTCGTCATGGACGAGCGTAGATCCGGTCCGAGGTGTGTCCCGGGGCCGAAGAGACCGTCGCACTACGGTCTTTCGGCTCTGTCTCCGGCTCTCGTGAACCGTATCACAAACTATTTGAATAGGTCTTTACCCAGGAGTGTGCCAACTCTCACACATGAGAGTGACCCTGCGCGTGTGTGCACGACAGCGGGCCGGTTTGCCTGGTATTGCCCAGGAATGCGGCCTCGCCCATACGAGAACGTCAACTGGGCGTTCCGGCTTTACGCCGGTCCGTGAAGCGCGAGCGGGAGCCGATCGCGGTCGCTCCATTGATGCCTGCGGGCACCGGAATGCGCTCTTCCGGGCTCTCGCCGACCGCTTCCTCACCCGTCTTGCCGTACGAGAGCGTCAATGCGGGCTGCGGACGACGGCGCCGGTAGCGCGGCGGAACGAAGGCCTCCGCCCAGCGCGGGGCGCGCGGGGTGAAGCGCGGCAGCAGCAGGAGCACCAGGCCCACGAAGCTCAGCACGACGATCGCGAAGACGATCCACATCGACGCCGAGTGCACCGAGTAGAGCACGACACCGAAGGCGATCAGCGCGGACCAGAAGTACATGATCAGCACGGCGCGGCTGTGCGAATGCCCGATCTCCAGCAGCCGGTGGTGGAGATGCCCGCGGTCGGCCGCGAACGGCGACTTGCCGCTCCAGGTGCGGCGGACGATCGCCAGCAACAGGTCCGCGACCGGGATCGCGATGATCGTCAGCGGCAGCAGCAGCGGGATGAACACCGGCAGCGCCGCGTGTGTGGCCTCGCGGGTGCTGCCTTCGAACAGCTTCAGCGCGTCCGGGTCGACCTGTCCGGTCACCGAGATCGCGGAGGCGGCCAGCACCAGACCGATCAGCATCGAGCCGGAGTCGCCCATGAAGATCCGCGCCGGATGCATGTTGTGCGGCAGGAAGCCCAGGCACATGCCCATGAGGATGGCGGTGAACAGCGTCGCGGGGGCGGCGGCCTCGATCGTGTAGCCGTACCAGATGCGGTACGCGTACAGGAAGAAGGCGGCAGCGGCGATGCAGACCATGCCCGCGGCCAGACCGTCCAGGCCGTCCACGAAGTTCACCGCGTTGATCGTGATGACGACCAGGGCGACCGTGAGCAGTGTGCCCTGCCACTGGGTGAGGGAGACCGTGCCGATGCCGGGGATGGGCAGCCACAGGATCGTCAGACCCTGCATCACCATCACACCCGCGGCGATCATCTGGCCGCCCAGCTTGATCAGCGCGTCGATCTCGAACTTGTCGTCCAGCACACCGATCAGCCAGATCAGCGCAGCACCGGAGAGCAGCGCCCGTGGCTCGTTGGAGAGCTCGAAGACGCTGTTGAGATTCGACAGATGGTCGGCGACGAGCAGCCCCGCGCACATGCCGAAGAACATGGCGATGCCGCCGAGCCGCGGCGTCGGTTCTCGGTGTACGTCGCGGGCACGGATCTCCGGCATCGCTCCGGTCGCGATGGCGAACTTCCGCACCGGACCGGTCAGCAGATAGGTCACCGCGGCCGTGACACAGAGCGTCAGCAGGTAATCACGCACGGGCTGCCCCACAGGAATCGCTGGCCATCTCAGCCCCACACCCTAGCTTTGTTGGCCACATGCTTGAGGACATACGGGCGGCGCCGATGGTTGCACGGGGGCTCGTCTACCCCTAATACG
Organism: Streptomyces sp. NPDC053673; assembly: GCF_055585225.1. Lineage (NCBI taxonomy): Bacteria > Bacillati > Actinomycetota > Actinomycetes > Kitasatosporales > Streptomycetaceae > Streptomyces > Streptomyces sp. NPDC053673. Next base: position 217,063 of record NZ_JBVJKN010000008.1, read on the forward strand.
GCGGAAATCTCCCGGCCAGTTCACGCACTTCTTCGCGGACGCGGCGGGTTTCGTCGCCCTCCGCGCCCAGCGCCGTGGCGAACAGCACAGCGATCCTCGCCATCTCCGCCTCGCCCATGCCCTGCGTGGTGATGGCGGCGGTGCCCAGCCGGATGCCGCGCCCGTCCCCGTAGGGCAGCGCACAGGTGTCCAGCACCAGACCGGCCGCGGCGAGCCGGCCACGGGCGGTACGGCCGTCCACACCGAGCGGAGAAGGGTCCGCGGTGATCAGATGCGTGTCGGTGCCGCCGGTGGTGATCGCGAAGCCCTCCGAGGCCAGCCCTTCGGCGAGGACCTTGGCGTTGGCCACCACCTGATGGGCGTACGCCGTGAAGTTCGGTGTGGCCGCCTCGCCGAACGCGACGGCCTTGGCAGCGATCGTGTGCATCTGGGCGCCGCCCTGGGTGAAGGGGAACACCGCCCGGTCGATACGCTCCGCCAGATGGCTGTCGCAAAGGATCATCCCGCCGCGCGGGCCGCGCAGCACCTTGTGCGTGGTCGCGCAGACGACGTCGGCGTACGGGACAGGGCTGGGCGCCGCTCCCCCGGCGATGAGGCCCATCGGATGAGCCGCGTCGGCGATCAGATAGGCGCCCACCTCGTCGGCGATCTCCCGGAACACGGAGTAGTCGGGGTGGCGGGGGTACGAGATCGAGCCGCAGACGATCGCTTTCGGCCGATGTTCGCAGGCGAGCCTGAGCACCTGCTCGTAGTCGAGGAGTCCGGACTCGGCGTCGACGCCGTAGGGGACGAACTCGAACCAGCGGCCGGAGAAGTTGGCCGGTGAGCCGTGGGTGAGATGCCCGCCGAACGCAAGTCCCATCGCGAGCACCGTGTCACCGGGCCGCAGCAGCGCCGCGTACGCCGCGAGCACAGCGGACGAACCGGAGTGGGACTGCACATTGGCGTGCTCGGCGCCGAACAGGGCGGTCGCCCGCTCGACGGCGATCCGCTCAGCGGCGTCGACCAGCTCGCAGCCGCCGTGGTGACGGGCGCCGGGATAGCCCTCGGCGTACTTGTTGGCGAGCTGGGAGCCGAGGGCGGCGAGGACCGCGGGCGAGGTGAAGTTCTCCGCGGCGATCAGCTGCAGGCTGTCCGACTGCCGGGCCACTTCGCCGAGGATCACCTCGGCGATCTCCGGATCCTGCCTGCGCAGCGCCTCCAGCGGCGGCGCGAGCGTGGCGGCTGACGCGGTTGAGGCGGTTGATGCGGCTGGTGCTTCAGTGCTGCTGACCGGCATCTCGGGCTCCGGGGCCTCGGAAACGGGTGCGTGCGACCAATGTAGGCCGCGCACGCTGCCGCTGCCTGCCGATCGGCGGGGAGTTTCGGTCCCCTGCCGACCGTTCAGCGGCGTCCGTTCAGTGCCGACCGTTCAGCGGCGTCCGTTCAACGGCGGAGTGCCTCGGCTCAGTGGCGCAGTGCCTCGACAGGCTGGATTACCGTCCGGTGAGCAAACCGATGGCAGGCGCGGCGGCCACCGTGAGCGGGGCAGCGGGCGGACAACCGAATCCACCGAGCACCTGTCTGATGCACATCACGAACGATTCGAGACACCCGTCAGCGCCGTGACCACCGGATCCAGCGCCTGGTGGATCTCGTCGCCGATCGAGCGGAAGAAGGTGATCGGCGCACCGTACGGGTCGTACACCTCGTCCGCCTCCGCGCTGGGCGCCAGCAGCCAGCCGCGCAGCGCGGCGGCCGCGCGGACCAGGGCACGGGCGCGCTCGACGACGCCTTCTCCGAGGGGGTCCGGGAGGGTGGCCGGGTCTATCGCGCGGACGAGACGGGTGAACTCCTTCAGAGTGAAGGTACGCAGGCCCGCGGAGTGGCCCATGGAGATGACCTGGGCGCGGTGGTCGCGGGTGGCGGTCAGCACCAGGTCCGCTCGGATGACGTGCTCGTCGAGCAGTTCGCGGCCGACGAAGCCGCTCGGGTCCGCGCCGAAGTCGGCGAGGACCGCCGCGGCGTTCGCCTCCATGGGGGCGCCCTCGTGGCCCCAGGTGCCCGCGCTCTCCACGATCAGCCCGCCCACGAGAGAGTCGCCCAGGCGGTGGCTGAGGGCATGGCGGGTCAGCCGCTCGGTGATCGGCGAGCGGCAGACGTTGCCGGTGCTGACGTGGAGGATTCTGAACGTGTCGCCGGCGGCGACCGCACCGCCTATGCCACGCCCCTCAGGGGCAGTCAACTGGCCACCTCGAGGTCGGGTACGACCTTGCGCAGCTCGTCCGCGTCCAGCGCGCCCGCGCGCAGCAGCACCGGGACCTTGCCCGTGACGTCGACGATGGAGGACGGCACGATTCCGGGCGTCGGACCCCCGTCGAGGTAGACGGAGACCGAGTCGCCGAGCATGTCCTGCGCGGCATCGCAGTCCTCGGGCGCCGGGTGTCCGGTCAGGTTCGCGGACGACACCGCCATCGGGCCGACGTCCGTGAGCAGCTCGATGGCGACCGGGTGCAGCGGCATCCGGATGGCGACGGTGCCGCGGGTGTCGCCGAGGTCCCACTGGAGGGACGGCTGGTGCTTGGCGACCAGCGTCAGCGCGCCCGGCCAGAAGGCGTCGACGAGCTCCCACGCCTGCTCGGAGAAGTCGGTGACCAGGCCGTGCAGGGTGTTCGGCGAGCCGATGAGGACGGGGGTGGGCACGTTGCGGCCACGCCCCTTGGCCTCCAGCAGGTCGGAGACCGCTTCCGAGCTGAACGCGTCCGCACCGATGCCGTACACGGTGTCGGTGGGCAGCACGACGAGCTCGCCGCGACGGACGGCCGATGCGGCCTCACGCAGGCCGGTGGTGCGATCCGTAGCGTCGTTGCAGTCGTATCGCCGAGCCATCAGCGGGCCTCCTGGTACACGGTCGTCACAGTGCGGGTCATCACGGCATGGCCTTGCGGGCGGTCGCGAAGCGCGGGCGGTTGTTCAGGTCGGGGTGGTCGGCCGCGTCCGCCCAGCCGGCCTCCTCGTTGAAGATCCACGGCACCTGGCCGCCCTGTGTGTCGGCGTGCTCGACGACGACGAGCCCGCCGGGGCGCAGCAGCCGGTGCGCGGTGCGCTCGATGCCGCGGATCGTGTCGAGACCGTCCTCACCGGAGAAGAGGGCCATCTGAGGGTCGTGGTCACGTGCCTCGGGGGCGACATACTCCCACTCCGTGAGCGGGATGTACGGCGGATTGGAGATGACCAGGTCGACCTGGCCGTTGAGCTCCGGGAGGGCACTGAGGGCGTCGCCCTGGTGGACGGTGACCCTGGAGCCCTCGGCGTTCTTCCGCGTCCACCCGATGGCGTCGTCGGACAGTTCCACGGCGTGCACGCGCGAGCGCGGGACCTCCTGCGCGATGGCGAGCGCGATGGCGCCCGAGCCCGCGCACAGATCGACGACGAGCGGCTCGACGACGTCCATGGCACGTACGGCGTCTATGGCCCAGCCGACGACCGACTCGGTCTCCGGGCGGGGCACGAACACGCCGGGACCGACCTGCAGCTCCAGATAGCGGAAGAAGGCACGTCCGGTGATGTGCTGCAACGGCTCGCGCGCTTCGCGCCGGGCGACGGCCTCCCAGTAGCGCGCGTCGAAGTCCGCGTCCTTGACCAGGTGCAGTTCACCACGCTTGACGCCGTGGACGAACGCTGCGAGCTCCTCCGCGTCGAAGCGGGGTGAGGGCACGCCGGCGTCGGCCAGCCGCTGGGTGGCCTGGGCCACCTCGGCAAGCAGCAAGGAGCGGGGGTACGGGGGTCGTCCCCCGGGGAGCGACTGCACGCTGATCCTCCGGGCTGGGCAGGTCGGTCTGACGGCTCGCGCCGCCGGTACGGCTTACGCGGCGGCGAGCTTCGCGGCGGAGTCGGCGTCGACGCAGGCCTGGATCACCGAGTCCAGCTCCCCGTCGAGCACTTGGTCCAAGTTGTACGCCTTGAAGCCGACGCGGTGGTCGGAGATCCGGTTTTCCGGGAAGTTGTACGTACGGATCTTCTCGGAGCGGTCGACCGTACGGACCTGGCTGCGGCGCGCGTCCGCGGCCTCCTGCTCGGCCGCTTCCTGGGCCGCGGCGAGCAGCCTGGAGCGCAGGATACGCATGGCCTGCTCCTTGTTCTGGAGCTGGCTCTTCTCGTTCTGGCAGGAGGCGACGACACCGGTCGGCAGGTGCGTGATGCGCACCGCGGAGTCGGTCGTGTTGACGGACTGGCCGCCGGGGCCGGACGAGCGGTAGACGTCGATCCGCAGATCGTTCATGTTGATCTCGACGTCGACCTCCTCGGCCTCCGGGGTCACGAGGACACCGGCGGCGGAGGTGTGGATCCGGCCCTGGGACTCGGTGGCCGGCACGCGCTGCACGCGGTGCACACCGCCCTCGTACTTCAGCCGCGCCCAGACACCCTGGCCGGGCTCCGTGGCGCCGTTGCCGCCCTTGGTCTTCACCGCGACCTGGACGTCCTTGTAGCCGCCCAGCTCGGACTCGGTGGAGTCGATGATCTCGGTCTTCCAGCCGACCCGCTCGGCGTAGCGCAGATACATCCGCAGCAGGTCACCGGCGAACAGCGCCGACTCGTCGCCGCCCGCGCCCGCCTTGATCTCCAGGATGACGTCCTTGTCGTCGCTGGGGTCGCGCGGGACGAGGAGCAGCCGCAGCTTGTCGGTGAGCTCCTCGCGCTGCTTCTCCAGCTCCTTCACCTCGGCGGCGAAGTCCGGGTCGTCGTGGGCGAGTTCCCGGGCCGTCTCGATGTCGTCCCCGGTCTGCTTCCAGGAGCGGTAGGTGCCGACGATCGGGGTCAGCTCGGCATACCGCTTGTTGAGCTTGCGCGCATTCGCCTGGTCGGCGTGGACCGAAGGGTCGGCGAGCTGCTTCTCGAGATCGGCGTGCTCGCCGATCAGTTCCTCGACCGCTTCGAACATCGGAGGCTCCTGGTCATTCGTACGGGGTGAGCTGCGGGACGGCGCTGTGTACTCCGGGGACTGCGACACCAGCGGCTGGCGCCGCGTGGCCCCCGGACCCCCAGCGACAAAAACACCGGTCCCGGCCGCCCCACACAGGGGCAGCCGAAGACCGGCGCAGTTGGCTCGCTACTTCTTGGCGGAGCCGGCAGCCTTGCCGAAGCGGGCCTCGAAGCGGGCCACACGGCCACCGGTGTCGAGGATCTTCTGCTTGCCCGTGTAGAACGGGTGGCACTCGGAGCAGACCTCGGCGCGGATGGTGCCGCTGTCGATCGTGCTACGGGTGGTGAACGACGCGCCACAGGTGCAGCTCACCTGGGTCTCGACGTACTCGGGGTGGATGTCGCGCTTCAAGGTGTCTCCTAGTTTCGGGAGGGCACCGGGTCGCACACGCGGGATGCGGGTACGTGAACCGGGGCCGACGTACCAGTCTGCCAGGACCGGCCGTATCTCCCAAAACCGGGGTCGGCCGTCAAGTATTCCTGGCTCCTGTCCGAGTGGTCCCGGCTACTTCACGACACCCTGGGCCTCGCCGTCCGCGGTGCCCTTGGTCGCCGAGGCGGGGATCGGCAGATCGTTCTTGAGGGCGGTCCAGACCTGCTTGCCCTGCTTCTTCAGCGGCACCACACGGTTGGGGTCGGTCTTGTCGTACTCCACCGGCATCGTGATCATCTGTACGTCGTCGGCGCCCAGGCCCTTGAGGCCGCTCGCGAAACCGACGAGCTCCTTGACCGAGTCGAGCTCGGAGTCGGGCGTGATCGCCTTGGTGGCGGTGTCCGCGAGGTCGTAGAGCTTCTTCGGGCTGGTGAACACCCCGACGTCCTTGACCTGCTGGATCAGCGCCTTGATGAAGGCCTGCTGCAGCTGTATTCGGCCGAGGTCGCTGCCGTTGCCGACGGACTTGCGGGTGCGGACGAGCCCGAGGGCCTGCTCACCGGTGAGCGTGTGCTTGCCCGGCTTGAGGTCGAGATGGCTCTTGGAGTCGTCGATCCGCTCGGTGGTGGTGACGTCCACGCCGCCGAGCTCGTCGATGAGCTTCTTGAAGCCGGTGAAGTCGACCTCCATGTAGTGGTCCATGCGGATGCCGGAGATCTTCTCGACGGTCTTCACCGCACAGGCCGGGCCGCCGACCTCGTAGGCCGTGTTGAACATGGCGCGGCGCTCACCGGGGACGGTCCTGCCGTCACTGTCGGCACACCGGGGCCGGTCGATGAGGGTGTCGCGGGGCACGGAGACGACGGCGGCCTTCTTGTGGCCCTCGTAGACGTGCACGATCATCGCGGTGTCGGAGCGGGCGCCGCCCTCGTCCGTGCCGTACTTACCGTTGGCGCCGGCGCGGGAGTCGGAGCCGAGGACCAGGATGTCCATGGAGCCGTTGTCGACGTTGTCCGGGCGGTCGGTGCCGAGCTGGTTGTTGATGTCGACGCCCTGGATGTTGCCGTTGAGCTTGATGTAGACGTAGCCGAGTCCGGACCCCCCGATGAGCACCAGTCCGGCCGCGGACCACGCGGCGAGCGTCGCGGCCTTGCGTCGCGTGGTGGGCGGCTTACGACGCGCGCCCGTGCCACCTATTCGACCCTTGCTCTGGTCGCCCATATCCCCTCAAGTCCTCGTTGGTCCCGTTACCCCCGGCCATGGCTTTCAGGCACGGTTTGTCCACCCTGTCAAGTTTTGTTACGCCACTGGTGAGACGGCGGAGTGCCCAGAAGGGTTGCACAGGCGACTGAGAGGTGAATGAGAAAAGGGTCTGTGCGCCCCGTGTGTGACACGGAGCGCACAGACCCTTGTTCACCTGCGGTTTTCGGCCGGATCAGCCAAACAGGTTGTACGCCTGCCAGCCGGTGCCGAAGTCCTTGCGTGTGGCGAAGATCCCACCCGTCGAGGCGCCGTTGCCGTTGCCCGGGTAGAGCCAGAGCTTGCCGGCGGAGTCGCGGGCCAGGAGGTCGGCGTGACCGTCGCTGTTCACGTCACCGACCGTGGCCAGCGCGGTGAAGGTGCTCAGGCTGAAGGTCCCGACCAGGCGGCGGGCCTCGAACGGGGCAGAGGCCTTGCCGGTGCCCCTGTAGAGGTAGGTGGCGCCGCCGGCACCGCGCGCGATCAGGTCGGCCTTGCCGTCGTTGGTGAAGTCACCGTGGCCGCGCAGCACGCCGTACTGGCCCCAGCCGCCGCCGACCAGCGTCGGCGCGGCGAAGCCGCCCGCGCCGTTGCCCGCGTAGAGGTGCAGGTTGCCGGACGAGTTGACCGCGAGCATGTCGGGCACCTCGTCGCCGGTGAGGTCACCAGGGGTCACGATCTGCTTGTGCGCGCCCCAGCCCTTGGCTATGAGCTTGAACTGCATCTCGCCCTCGGCGCCGCCGGTCCCGGGCACGTAGTGGTCCCAGTACACGTCGCCGTTGCCGACGCGGTACACCAGGTCGTCGTAGTCGTCGCGGTTCAGGTCGTTCTGGACGACCAGGTTGACGTTGCCGAAGTTGCCCAGGTTGTAGGTACGGGCGAGGCTCGTGACCTTGGAGTGCCAGGTGAACAGGCTGTTGTCCGACGCGCGGCGGGCCAGCAGGTCGGCGGTGTGGTCACTGCTCCAGTTGGCGTCGTCGACGCGGGCCTGGATCGGGGCGGAGTACGTGGAGACCTTCGCGTACACGCCGTACTTGCCCTGGGCCGAGCAGTTGAGGTCGCCCCAGGAGACGATGCCGGCGAGCTTGCCGCCGACGACCAGCGGACCGCCGGAGTCACCGTTGCAGGTGGTCTCGCTGGTGGCGTCGTCACCCGTCGGCGCGGCACCGGCGCAGAGCATGTGGCCCTTGACGAAGCCGTCGGGGTACGCGGCAGCGCACGCGGTGTCGGAGACGGTGTCGGCGTCGGCGACCTTCAGCACCGGCGAGGCGCTGTTCTGCTCGGTGGAGCTGGTACGGCCCCAGCCGTACACCTTGCCGTCCAGGCCCGCCTGGTACAGGGCCGAGTCGGTCGGCTGTGCGAGCGGCAGCGGCTTGACGGTGGCCGGGACCTTCGAGGTCAGCGTGAGGACGGCCACGTCGTTGTCGATCGTGTCCCAGCTGAACCCGGGGTGGTTCCACTGCCGGTACGCGCCGAGGAGCGTGCCGCCGTGGAAGTCCCACGTGCCGTCGGTGTTCTGGGTGGGCGTCCGGTCGGTGCCGACGATGATGGTGCCGCCGCTGTAGTACTTGGCGCCCTTGACACAGTGCGCGGCCGTCGCGACCTTCGTCGGGGCGATGACCACGCCGCCGCAGAAGAAGCCGGTACCGGTGGCCTCGTCGTAGTAGTGGAGCTGCGCCATCCAGGGGGCGACCGAGATGGTGGTCGTCGAGCCACCGATGATGCGTGCGCTCGGCGCGCTTGCGGACTCGCTGTCCGCTGCGGGGTCCGGCTGCGTGATGAGGGACCGCTCGCTCTTGGCGTCGGCCTTCATCGCCTGGCCGACGCGCTGGCGCAGCTCGTCCTGCGACGGCTGTGCGGGCTTCTGCGTCTCCGCGCTGAGCTGAGGCACCTCGCCGGCCTCGGCGGAACCGGATCCGGTGAAGGCGATGCCCGCCCCTGTCAGCGCGACGATGGCGGCGACAGCCGGTACCGCGAGTCTCATGCGGCGCTTGTGGCGGCCACCACGGGTGCGTATCTGCACTCGGTAAACCCCTTGGGTTGAACCGGCAGGGCGCGACCGCCCCACCGGAGGAATCTGCGGTAGTGGTGGGGCACAGCAAGCTTTGTCGGCAGCACGCCTCAAGAGGCCCCCCGACCTCGGCTGGTGCTACGCAGAGGAAATCCCCCCACCTCGATCCGCCGATGATACGTGCGTCAACTGACGGTTGACCAGTGGCGGATGGGGTCACGGGCAAAACGAGACCGCCCCGTCACCTCGGAGGTGACGGGGCGGTCCGTTACGCGTTTGCACGGCTGGGCAGCTACGCGTCGAGCCGCGTACTGATACGACGTCAGTCGCCGTTGGGCATCGGCGTCGTCTTCTGGATCTGCAGCAGGAACTCGGCGTTCGACTTCGTCTGCTTCATCTTGTCGAGCAGCAGCTCGATCGCCTGCTGCGAGTCGAGCGCGTGCAGCACCCGGCGCAGCTTCCAGGTGATGGCGAGCTCGTCGCTGCCGAGCAGGATCTCTTCCTTGCGGGTACCGGACGCGTCGACGTCCACCGCCGGGAAGATGCGCTTGTCGGCGAGCTTCCGGTCGAGCTTGAGCTCCGCGTTGCCGGTGCCCTTGAACTCCTCGAAGATCACCTCGTCCATGCGTGAACCCGTGTCCACCAAAGCGGTCGCGAGGATGGTCAAGGATCCGCCGTCCTCGATGTTGCGCGCGGCACCGAAGAAGCGCTTCGGCGGGTAGAGCGCGGTCGAGTCGACACCACCGGACAGGATGCGGCCGGAGGCAGGGGCCGCCAGGTTGTACGCACGGCCCAGGCGGGTGATCGAGTCCAGCAGGACGACCACGTCGTGACCCAGCTCGACGAGACGCTTGGCGCGCTCGATGGCCAGCTCGGCGACCGTGGTGTGGTCCTCGGCCGGACGGTCGAAGGTCGAGGAGATGACCTCGCCCTTGACCGACCGCTGCATGTCGGTGACCTCTTCCGGACGCTCGTCGACGAGGACGACCATCAGGTGGCACTCGGGGTTGTTGTGCGTGATCGCGTTGGCGATCGCCTGCATGATCATGGTCTTGCCGGTCTTCGGCGGGGCCACGATCAGGCCTCGCTGGCCCTTACCGATCGGCGACACGAGGTCGATGATGCGGGTGGTCAGCACGCCCGGGTCGGTCTCCAGGCGCAGCCGGTCCTGCGGGTACAGCGGGGTCAGCTTGTTGAACTCCGGTCGGCCGCGGCCCGATTCGGGCGCCATGCCGTTGACGGAGTCCAGCCGGACCAGCGCGTTGAACTTCTCGCGGCGCTCGCCCTCCTTGGGCTGACGGACCGCACCGGTGACGTGGTCACCCTTGCGCAGACCGTTCTTGCGGACCTGGGCCAGCGACACGTACACGTCGTTCGGGCCCGGCAGGTAGCCGGAGGTCCGGATGAACGCGTAGTTGTCGAGGATGTCCAGGATGCCCGCGACGGGGATCAGGACGTCGTCCTCGGCGACCTGCGGCTCGGCGCCGAACTCGTCGCGGCCACGGCGGCCACGGCGGTCGCGGTACCGGCCGCGGCGTCCACGCCGGCCGCCCGCCTCGTCGTCGAAGTCGTCCTGCGGGCCGCCGCCCTGCCGCTGCTGCTGGCCGCCGCCCTGCTGCTGGCGCTGGCCGCCCTGCTGGTCCTCGCCCTTGCCGCCGCGGCGGTCGCGGTCGCGCTGACGGTCACGGCGGTCGCCGCGCTCGCCACGGTCGCGCTGGCGGTCGCCGCGCCGGCCCTCGGCGGTGTCGGCCGCGGCCTCGGCCTTGGCCTCCGGCTGCGCCTCGGTCCTGGCCTCGGCCCGCACCTCGGTCTTGACGTCGCCCTTCGGCTCGGCCTTGGCGGCCTCGCCCTCCGGGCTGCCGGCGGGGGCGGTGGCCCGGCGCCGACGGCGCTCACCGGCGGGGGCGTCGTCGCTGGCCGGCTGACCCGGGATGTCGATCTGCTGCTGAGCAGCGGGCTTCTCGGCCTTCTGCTCGGCTGCCGCGACGCTCTCGTCAGTCGTACGGGCCTTGGAGGTCGCGCGGCGCTTCGGCTTGGTCTCGGCCTCGCCGCTGCCCGCCTCGGCGGCCTTGGCCGCGGCTCCGCCTCCGGCCTGCGCCTCCTTGATGACCTCGATCAGCTGGCTCTTGCGCATCCGCGCGGTGCCCCTGATGCCGAGGCCGGACGCGACCTGCTGCAGCTCGGCCAGGACCATGCCCTCGAGGCCGGTGCCGGAACGGCGGCGCCGTGAGGTGGTGCCAGTGGCAGCACCTGCGGCGGGCGCGGCGGTGTCGACACTGTTGTCGGCAGTCACGCCCATCAGATCGGTGGTGTCGCTCACGAAGGGTCCTTCCCTGGAGCGGACGTCGGCCTTCTGGCTCGGCGACCGGTTGTGCTGTCCGACGGCGGTCCGTGTGGCGGACCGAAGCCGGGGCGGTGGTCCCGCCGGGTACGGCGGAAGAGATGTACGTGCAAAGTCCGGCCCGAGTTCCCCCTGCTCGGCCCTCTCTTCCGGGAAAAGCGAGGGGTGTCGTGCCGGTTCCGGAGCGTGCTCGAAACTGCTCAGGCAGGCTGCTCAGGCAGTTGGGGAGGCTCCCGGAAGAATGGTGGTCCCGAAGGGGGACGCGAAGCACCGCACCACAAGAATGTGGGCTGCGTACTTGAGGTTAACACTACCGGCTCCAACAAACATTCCCCCTCTCCATCACCGGCAATCCCGTGTCGCTACGAGGCGAGCGGCAGAACACTCGCTCCCGCGGCGTCCAGGGCCAGCCTGTTCGCCGCCCAGCCGTCACCTGCCAGCCGTGCGACCTTGTCGGCCGTGCCGTCCTCGGCCAGCGCGAGCACCGTGGGGCCCGCGCCGGAGATGACTGCGGGTACGCCGTCCGCGCGCAGTCGGTTCACCAGGGCCACGCTCTCCGGCATCGCGGGGGCTCGGTACTCCTGGTGGAGACGGTCCTCGGTGGCGGGAAGCAGCAGCTCGGGGCGGTGCGTGAGGGCCTCGACGAGCAGCGCGGCCCGGCCGGCGTTGGCCGCGGCGTCGACGTGCGGGACGGTACGCGGGAGCAGTCCGCGGGCGGTCTCGGTGAGCACCGGCTTCCCCGGTACGAAAACCACCGGAACGATGGAATCCGAGGGCTCCATCCTGATCGCGCGCGCCGCACCGGCGTCGGTCCAGGCGAGGGTGAAGCCGCCGAGCAGACAGGCGGCGACATTGTCCGGGTGTCCCTCGATCTCGGTGGCGAGCTCCAGCAGCGCCGCGTCGTCGAGCCGGGCGTCGCCCCCTATGGTCACGGCGCGGGCGGCCACGATGCCGGCGCAGATGGCGGCCGACGAGGAGCCGAGGCCGCGTCCGTGCGGGATCCGGTTGGCACAGACGACCTCGAGGCCGCGCGGCTGCCCGCCGAGCAGGTCGAAGGCCGTGCGCAGCGAGCGTACGAGCAGGTGGCTCTCGTCGCGGGGCAGCGTCTCGGCGCCCTCGCCCGCGATGTCGATGTGCAGACCGGAATCAGCGACCCGGACGACGACGTCGTCGTACAGCCCCAGCGACAGACCGAAGGCATCGAAGCCCGGCCCGAGGTTGGCGCTGGTGGCAGGCACGCGCACCCGGACGGCGGCAGCGCGGAATGCGGGACCGGCCATCGCTCGACGACACTCCTTGGTTCTGATCCGTGCTGATCTTCGGTGATCTGTGGTGATCGGGTCTGATCGGCGAGATTCTGGTGAAAGTACGAAGACCCGTGGGCCGTGACGGCAACAACACCGCGGCATATGCGGCGGGGCGGGTTCAGTACAGCCTATCGAAGGAAGGAACTGCGGCGACATAGGGCGCACGGGAGGCGCACGATGCGTGTCGCACTCCCACCCGTGCCTCTGTGCCCGTCCCCGGGTGGCTGCCGCTTACGCGTGCCACGCTCGCGATACGCGGGCGGCGCGCGGGCGGCAACCGCCCAGGGGGCTCGTGCCTTGCAGCACGTGCGGCATGTACGGGCACGCACGGCGCGTAAGGCATTGCGTGTACCGCGTGTACCGCACGTACTGCTGCTACCGCACGTACTGCTTACGCGAGGCCGAGGCGCTCCGCCGCAGTCGCGGCGTCCACCGGGACGGTGACCGGCTGCGGCGCTCCGGCGACCGCCCAGTCCGGGTCCTTGAGGCCGTTGCCCGTGACCGTACAGACGATCTTCTGGCCGGGGTCGACCTTGCCCTCCTCGGCGGCCTTCAGGAGACCGGCCACCGAAGCGGCCGAGGCGGGCTCCACGAAGACGCCCTCACGCGTGGCCAACAGCTTGTAGGCCCGCAGGATCTGACGGTCGGTCACCTCGTCGATGAAGCCGCCCGACTCGTCCCGCGCCGCCAGCGCGAACTCCCAGGACGCCGGGTTGCCGATCCGGATCGCCGTGGCAATGGTCGACGGGTCCTTGACGACCTCACCGCGCACGATGGGCGCGGAACCGGAGGCCTGGAATCCCCACATCCGCGGGGTGTGGGTGGACAGCTTGTCCGCCACGTACTCCTTGTAGCCCTTCCAGTACGCCGTGATGTTGCCGGCGTTGCCGACGGGCAGCACATGGATGTCGGGGGCGTCGCCGAGGCGGTCGACGATCTCGAAGGCCGCGGTCTTCTGACCCTCGATACGGACCGGGTTGACCGAATTGACCAGCGCCACCGGGTAGTTCTCGGACAGCCCGCGGGCCAGTACCAGACAGTCGTCGAAGTTGCCGTCGACCTGGAGGATCTTGGCGCCGTGGACCAGCGCCTGGCCCAGCTTGCCCATCGCGATCTTGCCCTGCGGGATCAGCACGGCGGAGACCATTCCGGCCCGGCCGGCGTACGCGGCGGCGGACGCGGAGGTGTTTCCGGTGGAGGCGCAGATGACTGCCTGCGCGCCCTCCTCCTTGGCCTTGGTGATCGCCATGGTCATACCGCGGTCCTTGAAGGACCCCGTCGGGTTCGCGCCCTCGACCTTGAGATACACCTCACAGCCGGTGGCTTCGGAGAGGGACTGGGCGTGCACGAGCGGCGTGCCGCCCTCGCCGAGCGTGACGACGGGCGTCGTGTCCGACACCGGGAGCCGGTCGCGGTACTCCTCGATGATGCCGCGCCACTGGTGGGTGCGAGTGCTCATGGGTCCTTACTCTCCTTCAACCCGCATGATGCTGGCGACACCACGCACGGTGTCGAGCTTGCGCAGCGCCTCGACGGTCCCGGACAGGGCGGCGTCGGGTGCGCGATGAGTGACGACGACGAGGGAAGCCTCGCCGTCCTTGCCCGTCTGGCGCACCGTGTCGATGGATACGCCGTGCTCGGCGAAGACCGTCGCGACCTGGGCGAGAACGCCAGGCTTGTCGGCCACGTCGAGGCTGATGTGGTACCGCGTCACCACCTCGCCCATGGGGCTCACGGGCAGCTGGGTGTACACGGACTCGCCCGGTCCGGTGGCCTCGGCGAGCTTGTTGCGACAGACCGCGACCAGGTCGCCCAGGACCGCGGAGGCGGTCGGGGCGCCGCCGGCGCCGGGGCCGTAGAACATCAGCCGCCCGGCCGCCTCGGCCTCGACGAAGACCGCGTTGTAGGCCTCGCGGACGGAGGCCAGCGGGTGGCTGAGCGGGATCATCGCGGGGTGGACGCGAGCCGTCACCGACTTGCCGTCCGCGGCCCGCTCGCAGATCGCCAGCAGTTTGATGGTGCAGCCCATCTGCTTGGCGGAGGCGAAGTCGGCGGCGGTGACCTCGGTCATGCCCTCGCGGTACACGTCGTCGAGGCGTACGCGCGTGTGGAAGGCGATACCGGCGAGGATCGCGGCCTTGGCGGCGGCGTCGAAGGCCTCGACGTCCGCGGTCGGGTCGGCCTCCGCGTACCCGAGGGCGGTGGCCTCGTCGAGCGCCTCGGAGTAGCCGGCTCCGGACGTGTCCATCTTGTCGAGGATGAAGTTCGTCGTGCCGTTGACGATGCCGAGGACGCGGTTGACCTTGTCGCCCGCGAGGGATTCGCGCAGCGGCCTGATCAGCGGGATCGCACCGGCGACGGCGGCCTCGAAGTACAGGTCGCGGCCGTGTTTCTCGGCGGCGGCGTACAGCGTGGCGCCGTCCTCGGCGAGCAGCGCCTTGTTGGCGGAGACGACGGAGGCGCCGTGCTCGAAGGCAGTGGTGATGAGGCTGCGGGCGGGCTCGATACCGCCGATGACCTCGACGACCACGTCGATGTCGCCGCGCTGGACGAGCGCCTTGGCGTCGGTGGTGATCAACTCCTGCGGAATACCCTCACGGACCTTGGAGGGGCGGCGGACGGCGACCCCGGCGAGTTCCACCGGGGCCCCGATCCGCGCGGCGAGGTCGCGGGCGTGCGTCGTCATGATGCGCGCCACCTCTGAGCCGACCACTCCACAGCCCAGCAGCGCCACCTTCAGCGGACGCGTACGCATCATCCGACCTCGTTTCTCCATCAATCAGGGTGCGAACCAGTCTCACTCACCGGACGAGGGTTTCTATCCCCTGTCCGGATCCTGAGACATATATTTCATTAACCGACATCGAGACGCAGGAGATCTTCCTCCGTCTCACGCCGGACGATCACGCGCGCCTCGCCGTCGCGCACGGCGACGACGGGCGGGCGGAGTGCGTGGTTGTAGTTACTGGCCATCGAGCGGCAGTACGCGCCGGTCGCGGGCACCGCGATCAGGTCCCCGGGAGCCAGATCGGCGGGCAGGAAAGCGTCCCGGACGACGATGTCGCCGCTCTCGCAGTGCTTGCCCACGACGCGCACCAGCATCGGCTCGGCGTCGCTCCTGCGTGAGACGAGGGCCACGCTGTACTCGGCGTCGTACAGCGCCGTACGGATGTTGTCGGACATGCCGCCGTCGACGCTGACGTACGTGCGCAACCCGTCCAGCGGCTTGATCGTGCCGACCTCGTACAGCGTGAACGCGGTGGGCCCGACGATCGCGCGCCCCGGCTCCACGGAGATGCGCGGGGTGCGCAGCCCGGCGGCCTCACATTCCCGGGTGACGATCTCACCGAGCGCCTTGGCGATCTCGTGCGGCTCACGCGGGTCGTCGTCCGAGGTGTACGCGATACCGAGGCCGCCACCGAGGTCGATCTCCGGCAGCTCGACCCCGTGCTCGTCGCGGATCTCCTTGAGCAGGCCCACGACCCGGTGGGCGGCCACCTCGAAGCCGGAGGTGTCGAAGATCTGCGAGCCGATGTGCGAGTGGATGCCGATGAGCTCGAGGCCGTCGAGCTGGAGCGCTCGGCGGACGGCCTCCGCCGCCTGGCCGCCGGTGAGCGCGAGCCCGAACTTCTGGTCCTCGTGGGCGGTGGCGATGAACTCGTGGGTGTGCGCCTCGACGCCGACGGTGACGCGGATCTGGACGCGCTGGCGCTTCCCGAGGGACTGGGCGATGTGCGCGACGCGGACGATCTCCTGGAAGGAGTCGAGCACGATCCGCCCGACGCCGGCTCGTACGGCCTTCTCGATCTCCTCGGCGGACTTGTTGTTCCCGTGGAAGGCGATCCGCTCGGCGGGCATTCCGGCGTCGAGAGCGGTGGTCAGCTCGCCGCCGGAGCAGACGTCGAGGTTGAGGCCCTCCTCGTGGAGCCAGCGCACGACGGCGCGGGAGAGGAACGCCTTCCCCGCGTAGAACACGTCGGCGTCCTTGCCGAAGGCGTCGGCCCAGGCGCGGCAGCGGGCGCGGAAGTCGGCCTCGTCGAGGAAGTAGGCGGGCGTGCCGAACTCCTCGGCGAGCCTGGTGACTTCGATTCCGCCGACGGTGACGATCCCGTCGTCGTTGCGGGTCACGGTCCGGGCCCAGACCTTCTGGTCGAGCACGTTGAGATCGGCCGGCGGGGCCGCATAGTGCCCCTCGGGAAGGACGTCGGCGTAGCGGGGCCCGGCAGGGTGTGCGGAACGGCTCATTCTTCTCTCACATCTACAGGTGTTCGGGTGCGCTGATGCCGAGCAGGGCCAGGCCGCCGGCCAGCACCGTCCCGGCGGCTTCGGCAAGGGCGAGCCGGGAGCGGTGGGCGGCCGAGGGTTTCTCGTCACCGACGGGCAGCGCGGTGTGCTGGAACGCGAGCAAGGCGTCGGCGGTGGCTTCGAGGTGCCGGGCGACCCGGTCGGGGGCGCGCAGGCGGGCGGCGGATTCGAGAACGGCGGGGTGGTCGCCGAGAGCGGTGACGAGGGCCGGCGCGTCGACGTCCTCGTCGTATTCGGGGCTGATCCCGAGCTGGGCGGCGGCGCGGATCAGGGCCCGGCTGCGGGAGTGTGCGTAGCGCACGCGGAAGAGAGGGTTGCTCTCCCCTTGTACGAGGAGGCCGTCGTCGAGCCTCGGGTGATCGTGCCCGGCGGGCCGCAGCAGGGCCCAGCGGGTGGCATCGGGCCCGAAGCGGCGCAGCAGCTCACCGGCGCCGGCACCGGCGGACACGGGCCGCAGCTCGGTGAGGGGCACGGGCCGCAGCTCGGTGGGGGACACGGGCGGCGCGCCTTCGGCGCCGGCACGGGCGGGCACGGGCCGCAGCTCATCCGCGCCGGCATCGGCGGGCAGGGGCCGCAGCTCATCCGCGCCAGCATCGGCGGGCACGGGCCGCGGTTCATCCGCGCCGTCACCGGCGGGCGCGAGCCGCAGCTCGGTGAGGGGCACGGGCGGCGCGCCTTCGGCGCCGACGGTGACGCGGAGCCGCGCCCAGTCGGGGTCGGCCTCGTCACAGCTCGTCCGTACGAGCGCGCCCTGCGCCTGCAGCAGCCTGCGCACGGCGTCTGCGGTGACGGCGGCCCTGACCTCGGAGCGGTGGTGGTACTGGTGGACCTGACCGGCCATGCCGCGGCCGTGCCCGTAGCGGCTTCCCTGCGCGAGCACCTCGCGGACCAGGGCGTGCCGGGTGCCGACGGCCAACGTGATGTTGAGGAACCCGGGCCCGGTGATCTCGACACCGGCGATCCCCGGGTGCTGGGCGAGCGTCTCCGACAGCACCTCGGCGACCCTGAGCGCTGGCATCCGGGCCTCACGGGCGAGCCTCAGGGCGGCGTTGGTCGCATAGTCCCCGCTGCCGCCGGGCCGGGACCGTTCGACCTTCACCCGCTCGGGCACCGGCGCCGTGATGGCGCCCTCCTCGACCGCGCGGCGCACTGCGCCCTGCACGGTGCGGGAGAGATCTGCGGGGGTCACGGGACAAGCGTATGGGAGGAAGGGGGTGTGATCGCTAACCGGTTTCGCCATGCGGTCAACCCCGCGCGCTCCCCGCCCGCCCGGCACCATGCCTGCCGTCTACTGACGGCGGGCCCTCCCTGTGCATCAACTGCCGTACGAGCCGCACCAGCTCGGCCGGCTCGAAGGGCTTGGCGAGAAAGGCCTCGACCCCGGCGGCGATTCCGTTCTCCACTTCGTACTGCGTACAGGCACTGATGATCGCGACCGGGATCCGCCGGGTCCGCGGATCGGCCCGCAGCCGCGCGGCGGTCCGCAGCCCGTCGAGCCGCGGCATCACCACGTCCATCGTGATCACATCCGGACGCACCTGATGCACGACGTCCAGGCACTCGGCACCGTCGGCCGCGGTCACGACCTCGAAGCCCTCCAGCTCGAGATTGACCCTGATCAGCTGCCGAATGACCCTGTTGTCGTCTACGACAAGCACCCGGCCGGACACGCCTGACACAACTCGAGAGTAGGTCGGGGGGCGGGGCTGCGTCCGGGTTTTCCCCACTTCTGACCCGTGCGGGGGACAGGCGAATTCCGAGCGACGGGCGCTGTTCGGACGCGGCCCGGGCGTCGGGCCGGGGCCGACTCGGGGGGGCGGGCCAAGTGCTGCTCGGACACCGTCCCGGTGCCGGGTCCGGGGCGATCCGGGGGCGGGTCGGGTGCCGTTCGGACACCGTCCCGGTGTTGACCGGGTGGCGTTCCGGATGCCTTCGCGCGACGCGCGGGCGCGGTCCGATGCGGGTCGGGATGGACGTACTGACGCGGTCCGGATGCGCGGCGGGATGCACCGCCCTGATGCGGTCCGGTCAACGCGCGAATACCGCCCGGAAATACCTGTTCACAGCCACCCCACCGGAGCTGGTAGGGTTCTACCCGTCGCCGCCGAGAGCGGCGGACGCCCCCGTAGCTCAGGGGATAGAGCAACGGCCTCCGGAGCCGTGTGCGCAGGTTCGAATCCTGCCGGGGGCACCCTTGATGAGGTGCCCAAAGACCCCGCCACCAGCGCGAACGCTGAGGACGGGGTCTTCGCGTATATGCAGGCGTACGCCACTGCGAGCGGGCCTATGTAGGGGTCTGTGGACGAGCTGTGGACGGGCAGCGGGCGACGAGTACCCAGGTCGGCGGCCGGTTCTCACGTCATGGTCCGAGCTTCCATAAGCGACCGCTGTACGTCGTCCACCAAGTCTCGGAGGCGGCCGGACTGCACGCTCTCACGCTCCATCCACTCGTCGAAGCGGGGACGCAGACGCCGCACCATAGCCACCCCGTGGCGACGCAACACTGAGCGACGGATCGAGATCTCTTCCTGCACCTCTCTTCGGAGATCATCAGTCCATCCCTGTGCCTGGTCGTCTTCCCCAAGGGGAGCCCTGAGAGCGGCCACCGCTTCATCGAGGACCACAAGCAAGCCCATGACACCTCCCACACAGATCACAGGGCGCGGTCTTCTCTTGAGGACCATCGCAGAGCCAAAAGCCGACCAAGACGCCGAAAGCCCCCGGACAAGTCCAGGGGCCTCGGAGCGTAGCGCGCTCGGACGCTCTCACTCGTACTCGCACAACAGATCCTCGATTCGGCGGTTCGCCACCTCCTGTCTGCCGTCGAGGCACTTGGCGTATCGACTGAGCAGCACCTCAACGCTGTTGCCCGCGCGCTCGGCCACCTCAGTTGCGTCCACTCCGGCGTTGAGCCAGGTGGAGAGCGCTGAGTGACGGAGGTCGTACGGGCGCCGGGCGAGCGGTGAGGAAACCATGGCTGGCGGAAACGCCAGCGTCCGAGCTTCCTGCCAGGCCCGGTAGTAGGTGGAGGAGGCGACCACTCCCCCGTTCTCGCTGAAGAACAGGCGGCCGTCGGCGGCGGTCCCGAAGGTGTCGATGTGCTCGCGGAAGATGCTCACGAGCTGGGGAGGAATGGGCACCTGCCGGACGTCCTCGCTCGGCCGGTTCTTCAGACCGCGGTCGTCGTGACTCTCGCCGGAGTCGGTCCACTGCTTGCCCACGCTCGGGCGCGTCCGATGGAGGAGAGCAGAGCCCCACCCGGAGGCGGGGAGCTTCAGGTCCGGCTCAGCCAGGCCCACCACCTCGGCAGGCCGGAAGCCCCCGAAGTACATCCCGGCGAACAGACCCACGAGGCGCCGGCCACGGGCCCGCCGGTAGCCGCCGACGTACGAGACTGCGGTGAGCAGAGACCGAGCCTGCTCAGGGTTGGCCACGACCCGGGGGTCCACCTCGCTGGACACCTTCGGCTTCTGCCAGCGGACGGCCGTGAGCGGATTCTCCGGGAACTCACCCAGGTCCACCGCGTAGTGGACGGCGTTGACAAGGGTGCGCCGCTTCCGCCGTACAGTCTCGGCAGCAGCCGCGGTGCCGTCCAACTTGAGCTTGAGCGAGTCCAGCACGGCGCGTCCGATCACCGGGTCGGCAAGGTCGGACAAGGGCCGGGATGCCTTGGCGACCCAGTGCAGGGCATTACCGATGTCGATGGGCAGGTCCCGCTCATCAGGCCCAGGGAGGACAAAGGCCCAGTTCCGCAGGGCCTTGCGCAGCAATTCATCGGTCGGCCGTCCAGGCCGATCGTCGAGCAGCGCCATGGTGACCGAGGCCAACGATTCGTTGATGCCGTCCCGCGTATTCGGTGCGGCGTGCGGCCATTTCATCGCAAGGTACTTCAGCGCGAAGGCGTACCAGGTCAGAGCCGATTTCTTCTCCGCCATGGAAGCGGGAAGGCCAGATTCTGTGTCGAACTCTTCGCCATCCCGCGTGGCCTTCAGAAGCTTCGCACGGTAGTGATCGGCCAATGCTTTGGTCCGGAAGGTCTCGGAAAAGACATTGCCCGCCACATACCAGCGGACACCGTACGAGGGCGTCTTGGTGTCGCGCTTGCGGACACCCCACACCTTCACATCGAGAGACTTCACGCGGCAGCGCCCTCCAGGTTGCGGAGCCATGCGCTGAAATCACTGCGCCATACGCGCAGTTCCCCGTTGGGCAGCTTGAATGCGGCAGGCCCCTGCCCCAGCTCACGCCACCGGTAGAAGGTACGACGGGACACGCCACCCAGTTCGGCAAGGATCTGCGGAACGGTCATCAGCTCGTCTTTCACGTCAGGCTCCTTCCAGGGCAAGTTGGTCATGCAGGGCTTCGCGGGCGGTCTCGCGGTTGAGCTGGATGTCGCGGGCGATGGTGGCGGCAAGGGCGGATTCGCCGGGGGTATGGCCATGCCCGGCGTACTGCCAGGAGGCGAGCACGAGCACGGTGTCCGGGTCTCCGAGGACCTCTTGCTCCTGGGCGGCGCGGTAGTCGGCACGGATCTGGCGGAGGGCACCGAGAGTGGTGGAGTAGCGGCGGGATTTGGTGGAGAAGTGGCCGCGGAAGCCGAGCATGTGAGCCCAGGCGCCCAGCTTCCGGTCGGGGTAGAGCGGGGCGAGGTCGAGGCAGGCCTCAATGAGCCGGCGGGGGTGGTCGGGCACGTCCAGGAGGTGGAGCACCTCCCGATTCCCGATCCGGCGGTCGAGGCTGCCGGTCGACTCGGCGGCTTTGGTGGCGTACTTGGCGACGTAGGAGGCAACCGCCTGCTCGGTGATCTCGGAGCCGTCGCCGAAGGCCTTGACCGGTCGGATGTCGAGCTGTCGGCCCCAGCGGAAGGGCCGGCAGGGCTGGCCCCCGGCAGCCGGGACGGTGATCGAGGTGTAGGAGTGGGCGACGGCGGCCCGGATGGAGTCGGTCAGCAGCTGCACCGAGGCCCAGGACGGCGGCGGAGAGTCGGGTCCGTCGGGTCCGTCGAGGCGGATCACAGCGTGGAAGTGGATCGCTCCGCGTTTCTGGAACTCGGCGACCTTGCCGTACGAGAGGCGTAGTTGGTCGGCCAGTGCGCGTTGGGTGAGTCCGGCGCGGGCGGCGAGTTCTCGGCGGAGCCGGGTGGTGAAGCGCTGCCACAGCTGTCCGGCGTGGTTGTTGAACAGCACGGTCCCGGCGTAGTCGTAGGTGTCCGGGTCGAGCGCGGTGCCGAGGGCGGGATCGTCCTCGGCGTGCCGGGTACCGCAGCGGCAGATGCCGCGGTCGGGGCGGTTGTGGACCGGGCCGAACGACGGGGCGGTGAGGGTGGCGAACACCCGGGGGTGATCCCGGACGGTGGCGGGGATGTCCTTGGACTCGTCACCGGCGAGTCCGGCCCGGATCAAGTGGTAGGTGTCCCCGGCGTAGGTGTAGGCGCAGGCCGGGCAGCGGGAGGCGCGGCGGTTGCCGCAGGCGACTCTGAGCCGTCCACCCGGCTCGGTGTCGGTCGAGTAGCGGCGCAGCGTCTCCCCGGTGGTCTTGTCCTTGGCGAGGGTCCAGCCGGACAGGTGGATGGGGTCGGAGCAGCCGCCGGTGCGGCGGATCTGGTCCTGCCAGCGGTCGAAGCCGGTGGACCCGGCCACCTTGAGGATGTCCCCCACGGTGGTCGGGTCCAGGCCCGCCAGGGTGGCGGTGTCGGTCACGCGACCTCCTTGGCGTGGGCGGTCAGGGTGTCGAGTTCACGGGCGGCCTGGTCAGCGGCGGCCGAGATAGCGCGCAGGACATCGGCGGTGCCGACGGGGGCGATAAGCACGACGTCGACGGGGCCACCGCCGATGCACACGTTCACGAAGTCGTTGTCCCCGAAGACGACGACGCGCGTCCGAGTGTCGGTGTCCAGGTGCGCGGTGACGGTGATGTCCTTCATGCCCGGCCCCCGACCAGGTGGGCGGTGCGGACGGGGCGGGTGCCGGTGCCATGGCAGGCCGGGCAGTGCGCGGTGATCGTGCGCAGGTGTCCGTGGCGGTCACGGCCGCCGAGGGTGATGGCGGCGGCCGCGAAGCCGTCGCAGGCCGAGCAGATGCGGGCCGCGGGCCGGATTCGGTCGGTCATGATGGGTGTTCCTTCCGGATCGGTTGGTTCGGGCAGGGGCACGGCTCCGGGGCGGCGGTGACTTGGCGGTTGACGACCGCCCCGGGGCCGGTCAGTACTGCTTGCGCTGGTCGTTGAGGAGCGAGCGGAGGACGACGGCGCAGACCGCGAGCGAGGCGGCGGTGATGGCGACCGCGAGGATCATGGAGACCAGGACGGCGCCGACGACCAGGACGATCCCGGCGCCACCGGCGACGGCAACGACGAGACCGGTCGGGGTCAGCCGCACGGCCGGAACCTGGACCCGCGGCGTGGCCGGGGTGGGGTGGCAGTCGCAGGCCGGCGGGGCGGTGTGGTGCGGCTGGATGTCGCCCGGGGTGTGCTGGACGAGCGGGGTCACGATGCCGGTCGGCAGCGGCATGGTCGGGATCTTCGGGCGGAACATGGTCTTCTCCTTTCTGGGGTGGACTACTTGGTGATGGCGGTGTCGATGACGGGGGCGAGCAGACTGTCGGCGAGGAGGTAGCCGCCGAGGAGGAGCACGGCGACGAGCCACCAGGGCGGGCGGATGAGCTTGATGCCGAGGGCGCCGACGACGATCAGGGCGAGCCAGAGCGGAACATCCATGACGGGACCTCTCGTTCAGTCGGCGAGGCGGCAGCGGTGGGTGCGGGCGGCGAGCTGTGCGGCGGACTGGCTGGTGTAGTCGGCGGACCAGCCGCAGCCGTCGTTGGAGCACACGGCGGCGTGCTTGGTGCGGCCGTGGCGGTCGCGGTGGGTGCCGATCTGTACGGGGCCGATCCGCATCACGGAGTGGAAGAAGTCACGGGCGGGCATGGTCGGGTCTCCCTTCTGGTCAGGTGAGTTGGGCGGCGATCGCGTCAGCCAGGTGAGGCGGGACGCCGAGGCGGGCGCGCAGGGTGTCGGTGTCGATCCGGGCTCCGGTGCGGGCCTGGTGGTCGTCGGCGACCTTGCGGGCGTGGTCCACCAGCGCGGCCGGGACCACAGGCGCCGGTGCCGGTTCGGCAGCGGGCAGGGCCGGGACCTCCTCGGCGGCGACCGGGACGGCTTCCGGCTCCGTGGCCGGGGCCGGGGCCGGGTTGGGGTCGATGCGTTCGGCGGGTTCGGGGGCCGGGGGTGCCGGCGGAGCAGGCTCAGGCTCTGCGGCTGTGGGTGAGTGGGCGAGGAGGGTGCCGCCGAGGAAGGCGAGTGCGGGCCATCCGGCGATGCCGAACCGCAGCCACGCGGGCGGATGGGCCAGGTCGAGGAACCCGGCGGTGGCGACGTTCGCGCCGAGTGAGGCGACCAGGGCAATCAGGAACCAGCACCAGGCCAGCCGGGACGGACCGTCGCTACGCAGCCGTCGCCAGGCAGCGACCAGCAGCAGGTCCACTGAGACGGGGTAGGCCCACGCCTTCCAGCCGTCCTGTCCGGCAGCCGCGGCAAGGTCGTGCAGGTGGGCGAAGGACAGGGCACCGGCGATCACGGCCTGAACAAGGACCGCATCGATGCGGAGCGAGCGGGTCATCTCTTCACCTCCTTCGGGGGTTGAGGCATGACGGGGGTAGGGACCTGGCGCGAGACGGTCGCGCCGACCGGAATGTGGGGTGGATCAGGCAGAGGCGGAAGCCTCGACGGGTCCCGGGATCTTGACCAGAGAGACCGTGGGCGGCAGCGGCCGGAACGGGGCCAGCTCGGGCAGGTCCGGGGTGCGGTGTGCGCGGGCGTTGCAGACGTTCACGGCCTGGCGGAGCGAGGTGAACGGGGTGCGTATGCGGACCCAGCCGCCGGTCGAGTCACCGGCGACGGCGGTGCCGGGCCGGTCGGTGGGTATCTGGGTGGCGGCGAGGACAGCGTCCGGGGAGATGTCGCCGAAGGCCATCTTGGCGGACGTTTCGTCGTTGACCCGGTGCGAGGTACGGCCGGTGAGCTGGGCGCGGAGCATGGTGATGCCGTCGCCGAGTTCTGCGCCGAAGCGCTGCCCGCAGATCTCC
This sequence comes from Streptomyces sp. NPDC053673, assembly GCF_055585225.1. Classification (NCBI taxonomy): domain Bacteria; kingdom Bacillati; phylum Actinomycetota; class Actinomycetes; order Kitasatosporales; family Streptomycetaceae; genus Streptomyces; species Streptomyces sp. NPDC053673. Next base: position 241,682 of record NZ_JBVJKN010000008.1, read on the forward strand.
ACGTAGATGCCGGCGGCCCGGCCGAGCTGGACGAGCCGCACCAGGGCGGTGATGATCCGCTCACGGCGCTTCTTCTCCGCCGCATTGGCAAACAGGGCCAGCTCGGCTACCTCGTCGACCAGGACCACGATCGGCACGGGGCGAAGATGCTCAGGCAGGCCCCAGATATCGGCGGTGATCTCCGCGTCCGGGACATCGGAGCGGATGCGCTGTTCGCGCCGGACGATCCGATACGTCGCAGCCATCCGCTCCACGAGGACGTCGAGCAGCTCGGCGGCGTCATCGGGATTGTCGGCCAGGGCGGAGAAGCGTCGGGCGAGCGGGGAGAGCTCAACTCCTTCCTTGCAGTCGATGCCGACCAGGGCAACGTCGAGAGACGCGAGCTCCTTGACCAACTGCCGCTGATAGACGGACTTCCCGGACTCAGTCGCGCCAAGAATGAGGGCGTGCGGGACCTGCCGGTAGTCGCGGTAGTGGACCTCTCCGTCTTCCCGCAGGGCGACCGGGACCCGAAGGCCCTCCCGCTCGAGCTTCGTGGGCATCTGCACCCGCTTGAGCACGTCGTAACCGGTCATCCGCAGCTCGACCACACCCGACCGGATTTCGCGGGAGGTGACGCCGTACATCGCGAGCGAGTGCCGCAGCCGGTCGGTCGAGGCGGCGAAGTCGAAGGCGTCCTGACCGGGCCGGAGTTTCAGCCGCAGCGCCAGCCCGGTGCGAGTCGGACGGATGCGCAGGATGCGGGGCGGCCGCGGATCGGGGATCGGCTGGTGGGCGAGGCGGGCCCAGGCAAGTCGCAGCCGGGACGGCGGGACGGTGAGCCCGCAGGCCTCCATGACGGAGGCGTAGCGGACCAGGACCCGTAAGAGGGCGAGGGCGACACCGAAGGCGAGCCAGTACCAGGCGGGGCGCTGCCACTTGAGCAGGAGCGCCAGCCCAACGACGGCCACCAGGCCGATCACTGTCCCGGTCACGGTCAGGCGGCCTTCGGCTTCGCGGCATCCGCGGCCAGCGAGGTGACGGCCACCGCGCGGAAGCTGATGCCGTGCCGCTTCTGACCGCCGAACTCGTTCTCCCACGGCCGAGCCACCACACCGGTCAGGGCGACCGGAGTACCGGTGGCCAGCTCGCCGGTGAACCCGGTCTCCGGAACGGTCAGGCTCAGGATCTCGGCGTTGCCGTTCATGACGAACATGACGTCGATCGTCATCAGCGGCACACCGGTGTCGCGGTCGGTGGCGACCTCACCGGTCTGCCGGTTGGCGATCTTCGGCTGCGGTGCCTGGGCCACCATCACGACAGCACCAGCGGTGTCGACGGGAATCTGACGCACAGAGATCACTCCTCTAGAAGTGTTGAACTCCGTCACTCATGTATATGAGTGACATGAAGAAGAGTGCCCGACTCCTATACATGAGTCAACCCGCCGAGACTGAGAAGTCACAGCGGGCTGAAGGGAGTTGAGTGCGCGTCAGTCTGTCGCCGGGATGCGGTAGCTGAAAACGAACTGGTCAGCGGCCATGAGGGTGTCGCAGACCTCGACCACGCGGCCGGCTTCGGTGACGGCATCGCGGATGAGGTGAATGACGGGCGCCCCGGGGCTCAACGCCAGCTCGGACGCCTCAGCCTTGGCAGCGGGGCGTGCCTGCAACGTCTCGACGAACTCGGCGAAGGTGTGGCCGTCATCCTCGATGCGGGCGTAGATGCCGCCAGGGCCCGGGTTCTCGGCGAACAACTCGGGGATGTCCTTCACCACGTCCCACGGAAGGTAGGAGGTAGCCGTCTCAACCGGGATGCCATTGCGGAAGTACAACCGACGCCTGGCGAGCACCTGGGTGCCGGCCTCCACCCCAAGCCGCTCGGCGATGTCCTCAGGAGCCTCCATCGGCCCGATGTAGAGGACGCTCACCTTCGCCGTGGCCCCGGACTGCGCCGACTCCGCGAGGTACGCCGCCTTGCCGCCCCGCCGGTGCGATGCCCGGAAACGGTCGGAGGAGCGCAGCCGCACGGGCGGCCGGTCCTTCACGATCGAGCCCTTCCCGTGCCGGGTGTCCACCAGGCCGCTGGCTCGGACCTCCACCATTGCCTTGCGAATCGTTCCCCCGGAGACGCCGTAGCGCTCGACCAGCTCGGACTCACTCGGCACCATGTCACCAGGCTTGAGGACACCAGCCCGGATCTGCTGAACGATCTCGTCGGCGATCTGTACGTACCGAGGTACGGCCCTGCCACCTCCTACCGCGGTTCCCATAGTCCTTCTCACTCTCCTATGCTCCTGTACATGAGTACGGGTTCCCAGCAGCACAAGTCAACGCCACTGCACTCCGTGTCCGTGGCGGGAGCGGTCGTGCGCGAGGATGGCCGGCTGCTGGCGATCCGGCGGGCGGACAACGGGACATGGGAGCTGCCGGGCGGAGTCCTCGAACTCACCGAGGCCCCGGAGGAAGGCGTAGTCCGCGAGGTTTGGGAAGAGACCGGAATCCGCGTCGAAGTCGACGAGCTGACCGGCGTGTATAAGAACACGACGCGAGGCATCGTCGCCCTGGTGTTCCGCTGCAAGCCGTCAGGCGGCACCGAGCGAACCTCTGCCGAATCGACGGCAGTTGACTGGCTCACGCCGGATGAGGTCGCCGAGCGGATGACCGAGGTCTACGCGGTGCGGCTGCTCGATGCCATCGACGGGGCGGGTCCCCACGTGCGGAGCCACGATGGCAAGCACCTGACCCCTGCGGAGTCTCAGTTGATGGTCGACGGGCTGGCGTCTGGTGATGCTTGACGTTTGCCCTCCAAGGCGAGCAATACCTCCCCCCCGAAACCACGGCAGCCTAAACCGCCACCGAACTCCTCTGAGGTCGATGACGCCGGCGGACATGGTCAGCTCTGGCGGTTGATCCGGGTGACGGTTACCGACTGGGCTTCATAGACCATGACGAGGTCGCCCTCCTGATCGAGGACGAGGGCGTATCCGTAGTGATTCGAGCCGTCGTAGACCCAGCCGTAGACGCGGTGGGTTCTACCCTCCTCGTCGGTGATCTCGATGAGCTCATCGGCAGGTGCGGGAATCATGCCCGCCATGTGGTGCCTCTTCCCGAACATGTAGCACTCCTTCCCGATGTTGGTTGCTGATGGAACCAATCAGCTGACGGGGCCCTGCAGAGCCAAACCGCGGCAAGCGGTGTCAAGCATCAGGTGAAGCCACTACGTCAAGCATCACCCGGGACTGGACAGCAAGCACGTGACCCCGGCGCGGTAGAAGTTTCCCTACTTCATCAAGGCTCGCTGCGCTCGCTGCCCGACCTGGGGCGCGCCACCGGGACCAGCCACCCGAGACCGGCTCTGTCCCATGCTCGCCATGAGCCCGAGTGGCCCCAGAAGGCTGCAACGACATCAGCGCACCAGGCCCGGGTGAAGAGGCGGAGGCACGGGAGAACACCACAGTTGACGCATCGAAGCGTCTGTATTCCCGGCCTCCTGAACTGCGGTAGCAGTCTGATCAGAGATCAGAGGTGCCGCGCACAGCGCGGCGGCGCCGGCCGGACGCCGCCGCGCTTGCCCCTCAATGTCTACGCCACCGGGGCCGCACGTCGTCGCCCGCCCGCGCCCACAAAGGGGCGAAATAAGACCAGGCCGGGGTGGGGGCGGTCGGCTCCACGGCTTTACCCACCTCCCCAATTCGGGTCCCGCGTCGAGCAAGACCAGGGGGCCACTCGGACACATTGCGGGCAGCGGACAAGCCTGCCCGAGTAGCTGGCAAGCGTACGGCCCCCTGATCATGCACGACCCCAAACCGGGCAGGACACCGACCAAAGCCGTTCCGCCGCCCTTATCGATGACGTCACTTACCAAGCAGAAACTGCTGCATCATCATGGCAAGATGGGCGTCCATTCGCACAAATGCTTCCTCTGCCTCCAAGGCATACTCCAAGGCATAGGAGAGTGCTTCAGACGAGTGGGTTTTCTCCGTAAATTTGATTTGCTTCGACGGCAAATCCGAGTGTACGAAATTATTCGCGCGTTCACTGTCACTGACCACGCCAAGAACCACATATCCCGAACCTGACCTAAGGCGCTCGAAACCGGCCTTCTTTCTAAAGATCAGAATATACCCCAACGCGCCTCCGTTGTCCCCTTTTGAAGCCGCTCGCCCTTTGCTGCGAATGTGGATTCGTCGCCACAGATACGGAGTGTCGATTATGTCACCCCCGCTCTCAGGGTCGCTTGGGGAAGCTGCATTCGCAATAGCAGATTCCGCAGCCTTCAGGACTTCTATTCGATCCTCGGTGTCCATCTGATCCGAGATGGCCCCCAGATTTTTTATAGCCCGCTCTGTCCACCATATTTGCCTCGACAACCTCCCCCCTTCCCTTTCTTTGAGGTTCCTTCGCGCCTTGATCCAGGCAGGGGCTGTGGATGCAGTCAAAGTTGCCGCCATTACGACCAAGACAATGACCGAATCCACCGCAGGCAGCGACCGAAAGATACCAGCCACCGCTAGGACGAAGACGGCGGCCACACAAACCGCTGCGCTGATGTCCACGACCCTACGCATGCCCTACTCCTCCCACTCCGGAAGCCAGAACAAAGGACAAGACGGCTAGGCCAACAGCGTCGGGCAGTACTATTCCCCTCCACTTTCTGAGCTCAGGTATCTGGCCTGCTTTCTCGTCGTAGCCCCATGCCATCACGCATCGCGGCACAGTCATCAAACTCACCAGGATAACGATGAGAAGCCACACAAAGTTTCCGGAGAGGCGTTCGTTAATGCCCGTGTAGGTGATCGGCGCGCCCCGACTCTCCGAAGCAAGGGCGGCATTGGCCACGAAAACGATGAGCGAGACCGCCGATACAGAAGACCATTCGAGCCACCACGTGAAATCTTCGCGGCGTAGTGCAGCACGAAGCTTCCCGGGGTTCGAGGTCCTGCGTGATGCGACCTTGAGCCACATCTGACAGATCACAAGCGCAGCTGGCGGCGCCGCAGTTGCTGCTATGATCCCGAGATCCATGGCTCGTGCCTCGCAGACATGTACAAGCGTGTTGGCTACTCGCGCACATCGCTCATAGATGGCCGGGACTGGCCATCACGGATTCTCTGAGGCCCCTGACCAAGGTATATCGCTGCCTAGTAGATTCGGCGAGTCGATCACGTGCCATTACATCGGTGCCGTAGGTGGCTGAGGTGAACCGCCAGCTAGGGCTACGGATCAGCAAGCTGTGCCCTTCCCCGTGCCCGTTGCGTTCACTCCAATGGTTGAAGTACAGCAGCGAAGTACAGCAACCAGTGCGACTGCATCTGACCGACATCGGCCCCGGGCACCCCGGCTGAGCAGTAGAGCGGACCTCAGTGACTGCCCCGCCGGTAGTTCGCATCGAGGGGCAGGGTGAGTGTCTAACTGCGTGACAACGCCGACGCACAGCAGCGGACAACCGCGCACACCGACGGACTATCGCCGCAGTTGAAAGGCACAGCGGCCCAAGGTCGGGCGCCCGGCCATGTTGCTTCGGGACGAAGCGATCGTGCGCAACCATGATCACGGGGTGTCGGTTCCGCACGGTCGGTACTGTCGGTACTGTCGGTACCCGGCCGTACGCTTCCACCATGCATAGAGGAGCGATCACACGGGAGTCCGTGCTCAAGGCCCTGGCGGAGCACGATGAGTTGGGGCGTGAAGCCTTCCTGGCAAAGTACGGCTTCGGGCAAGCACGGTCGTATGCCCTAGTGCATGAGGAGAAGGAGTACGACTCCAAGGCGATTGCCGGGGTGGCCCACCAGTGGGACCAGGGGCGGGCCCTGGCGCCGGAAGAGTTCAGCGGAGGCAAGGACCACGCCGCGGCGTGGCTCAAGCGAGTTGGCTTCCAAGTCAAAGCGATCAAGAACCCGGACTGGGCCCGAGACGAGATCATCCTCGCTTGCCACCTGGTGATGGAGAACGATTGGAGAGGGCTGGACGCACAGGACAGCCGTGTGGTGGAGCTATCTGGCCTGCTCCAGTTGCTACCAATCCACGCTGACGCGGAGCGCAACGAGAAGTTCCGCAACCCCAACGGTGTCGCTCGCAAGACGTTCGATATCGCTACTCGGCACCCGGAGTATCAGGGCAAGCCCACCAACGGCGGCGCCCTCGACGTCGCGGTACTGCACGAATTTCTTGCCCGCCCGGAAGAGATGACTGAGGCCACACGACTCATACGCCAAGGCCTCGCCACGGGCGAGTTGCAGTCCCTCGCACCGACAGAAGACGAGGAGTTCGAGGACGACTACAGCGCGCCTGAAGGCCGACTCTTGATGCGCCGGCATAGGGCGCGCGAGCGGCACAAAGGCCTGCGCAAGAAGAAGATCGCTTCCGTTCTTCAGCGGGGCAGGAGCCTCGCTTGTGAGGCGTGCGGTTTCGACTTCGAGGAGGTCTACGGGGACCGCGGCGCCGGTTACATCGAGTGCCATCATGTCATTCCGCTGCACAAAGCAGGGGAGGGCCGGACCAAGCTCACCGATCTCGCGCTGATTTGCGCCAACTGTCACCGCATGATCCATAGGCGCGCCCCGTGGCCGACTCCCTCTGAACTGCGGGCGTCTATAGAGCAGCATAGGACCGCGAGCACGCTCACCTATGGGGCAGTTGGGCGCCAACGCAGGGCGGCAGAAGAGAAGATCGAGCGCCTGGCCTAACCTCGCGCTCACATCCATAGCTGACACGCCGAGGACGGGACGGCACGAGCCCGCGACCACGCCCATACAGAGATGGCCCAGCAGGGCGGGCTAGAGCATTCGTGCGACGACCCAAGCGTGCAATGAGTCGACAAGGTCTTTGTAGTTAGCAACGTTCATTTTTCCCCCGCTGTAACTACGTCCATGTGCAACCTTGTTCCGCACGGCCAGTAGCAACCCGAGATTATTTCGACGCTCATCCTCATCCAAGAAGGCTTCGAGATCTGCCTTCCAGGCCTCGCCGAACCGGCCAATCAAAGCCACCATCGCATCCGGCGTCAGGTTAGGTGACTTCTTGAACCACGACATAGCAAAGCTGCCGGCGGGGCCGCCTGACGAACTTGCTATGTACCCGGTCACAGCTTCGAACATAAGTTACTCTAGGTAGCCAGCTAAACGGATGCACATATACTTGTGAAGGTCTTCCTGGATTTCGATCTCCACCAGGCTCAGGCTACGGTTGTACCTGTCATAGGTGGCGTCCAGTTCCGACTTTATCGATTGAACCTGTTTCCGTGCCGCTTCACGACTCGTCGGCAACAGAGTCCCCCTCGAATGCAGCCACTGAATACCTGATGCGCGCCCTCACCTGGTCTGCGTGGGAAGTGCTCTCGGAAACTGCCTGACGGTACTTGCTACTGTTTACCAGCAAGTCAAGCGCATTCCCTACCGTCGCTGCATCGAGGCTGACCCCCTCCCCAATTGCCGCCATCAGCCCTACGAGCACTGCATCCGTGTGTGCCGCATTCACTTGCCGTCCGCCGAGCTTCAGCGCTCCCGGATTTGCGTCCCTTAGCAGTCGACACGCTTCCGCGAATTCACTGCTGATTTCACCTGCGTCAGCAGGAAGCGTGTCTGAATAGGCAGAGAGGTACTCATTCAGGAACTTGGCCATAGGCGGCCTGAATGTCTTGCTGTCACGAACAGTTTCAAGAAGCGAGAGCGCGCGAAGGATAAGTTCATGGTCCTTCAAGTCGCGCGTGTGCGGCCCAAACAGGACTCGCCAGTCAGCATTGGAATTCAGCTCACGTACGAAGTTAACCGCTTCGCCGGCAAACAATGCCACGCGGATTTGCTGGGGTCGGAGATTCGTTCCGCCGCTATTGATGCGCTCAAAGAGGGCATACACGGCCTTCTTTCCAGCTTCACCCTGCGGCACTACGATAGTTGCCTGTATGAAGGTGTTGTCGAAGAGAAGGCGCAGCTCAGAGGGAAGATCGGCGTAGGTGAGATTCTTGTAATCATCGCCCACATAACGCAACGAGAATTTACGAATACCGCCTTTGACCGGGTATTTTCCGTGCCGGAAGCTGTGAAGCGTTGTCATCCGCTGCTGGCCGTCAAGCACCAGGTATCGCCGGCTGGGGAGTTCGACAAGGAAGATCCCGGGTACGGGGTAGCCGAGTAGGACAGACTCGACAAACCTGTCCATCTGCTTTTTCTTCCAGACGAGCCCGCGCTGAAAACCCTCGTAGCCTTCAGTCTCGGCCTCTGCTAGTGGCTCAAAGGTGGGGACTATAAAGGTTCCGTTCTCCAGTCGACGTACTAGCCCGTCAACGTCGAAGTCGGCGCCGAAGTAGCGGAGTGCTTCTTCAGCTCGAGCCGGATCCGCGTCCACGCCATCAGCGTCTGGATCATCGACGTCCGACACCTCAGCAACGGTGCTCTCCTCGGGATCCTCTTCGTCAACCGCCGGGCCGGAGCCAAGGTCTTCGGACACGCCATCAGTCATGATCAGACTCTATCGACTGAAGACGTACAGAGTGACCCGTTTGAGAAGGAAGACTGGATGACCGTGCCACGACCTCGGCGTCGGGCCCTCAGCGCACGTCGGAGGGCTGCCGCGCAGCCTCGTCCGTGTGGACAACCAGTGGACGGAGCACCGCCAGTTGCCAGTCCACACGGCTGTGACCTGCACCTACAGGTGGGACCGTATCGGCCTCCGGAGCCGTGTGCGCAGGTTCGAATCCTGCCGGGGGCACTTCGCCTCAACCAGCACGATGATGCGGTTGACCAGCGCAAATGCCAAGCATGAAGAGCGGGAACCAGTCTCACTGGGTCCCGCTCTTTGTCGTTGGTTCGCGCTGATCGCGCGTGAGGGGCGCGTGGGGACACGACCGCGGCTTGCGTGGATATGCCTCGCGGTGAGGCTGCGTCCCTGGGTTGCGGCACCATGACGGGCATGGATCTTGAGGGGACAGGCTCGTTGGGGAAGAGCCGCCCGTCCTTGGGGGCCCGAATTCCTTCCGATGCGCCCGGAATTGCGGGGCTGGGGCGGCTATACCGACCTTGAGCGATCGAGTGCGCCACTCCCCCAGACTCAGGTCGGCCTCTGATCGGACTGGGCTCCGATCAGAGGCGGGTATCCGGACATGTCCAACGCCTCGCCCGGCAGGCCATGCCGCCGAATACACCGACACGGGCGCCATAAGCCGCGACAGCGTCCAGGCGGTACCGGGCGTGCCAGCGGATTGCTGCGCGCCGGACACCGCCCGTGACAACGTACACATGCAGCGGACAACGCTGCTCTCGTCACGCGCATGGGCCGGCCGTTCATTGAGATCTGCTGCGGCGTGCTGCCGGGTGCCTGCGACCCATGAGCCACCGATCGGTCATCCGCAACTGATCTCTCTACCGACCGGCGCGCGCTCTCCCTGCCTCCGCTCTGGCTCATGCCGTGCGATGAGGCCGCCTCGCTTCACCAGTCGGCCGGATGGCCGTGTCGACAGTCTCCGAGGTCGTCCAGTCCACAGCCACGGCGCTCGACCGCCGGCAAGGACCTGGAAACGCTGGCGGTCATAAGTTCCGTGCGCAGCTCCGGAGTTCAGGGCCCGGTCCGAATCGCATCGGCCGATTCGTCGGTCGAATCCGCCAGGAACTGGCGCAGCCGCCACCTCAGGCAAGCCATCCGGCAATGGCATGAGCGAGCGCATCACCCCGTGGTCTGGCACACGTCCGTGGCATTTCCGGCCACACACCGGCGGCGACCGGATGCGCCGCGTAACCTCTCGGGCATGAGGGCATCCGCATCCGGCGCAGGTCAGGACGCCGGCGAGGAGGCGCGCCGGCGGCTGAACGCGTACACGTACCTCAGCGCGCCTGAGCGGCTGGAGCACGTCGCGATCATGCGGGTCTTCTGCAGCACACTGCTGGCGGATCTTGCCGTCCCGGACATCATGGCGAAGCTGCGCCAGGCCGGTGGCTCTGCCACAGGGCTGGACGCCGACACCCTCACGGTGCGGCTGGAACAGCTGGTGCAGTGGGGAAACCTGCTGCGCAGCAGCCACACGGTGAAGGCGTCCAGCATCAGCGAGTACCAGCGTTCCCGCTCGCGCTACCAGCTGTCGAAACTGGGCGAACGCATCCAGCGGGACGCCGACGGTGTCCTGGCCGAAGCCGACGCCGCCCGCGAGGTGAGCAACGAACTGCTGGCGCTGGTCGAGCGCGGGCTGCGGGAGCTGGCCGACCTCGTGACCGCGCCGGGCGGCATCGAGCCGCAGGACGGGCTGGAGCGGATCAGCACGCTGTTCGTGCAGTTCACCGAGTTCGCGGACTCCATACGCGACTTCTACGCCTACCTCGGCCAGGTGCTGTCCCGCTACGACCTGGACAGCGCCGAATACCAGGGCTTCAAGGAACTGCTCCTGGACTACGTCGATGCGATCACGGAGGACGTGGCGTTCCGCGCGCCCCGTATCTCGGGGGCACTGGACACCCTGTGGCCACACATCCCGGCCCTGCTGGACCGACTGGACACCCATGCCCAGGGCCTTGCCGGGCTGTCTCCGCAGGGCGAGAGCCGCATGGAGACCCGGGTCCAGCGCAGCCGGGGCCGCGAGCTCGCGGACTGGGAGGGCCTGCGCGGCTGGTTCAGAGACACCGACGGTCAAGGCAGCCAGGTCGACCAGCTGCGGGACGCCACTCTGCGCGCGTTGCAGTCACTGCTCGCCAACGCCAAGCGAATGCTGCGGTCGGCAACCGGGGAGATGTCCCGGCGCAAGGATCTGCTGCGGCTGGCCCGCTGGTTCGACGAAGCGGCGCCGCAGGACGCACACGACATCGCCGTCGCCGCCTTCGGACTGTATGGCGCCCGCCATCTGGGCATACCTCCGGCCACCGACGAGGTGGTGCCCGCCTACACGAGCTGGTGGATCGGTCCGGTGGTCGAGGTGCCCGTGGCCCTGCGCGAACGGGGCAGCCGCGCCCAGCGGGGCCGGGCATCCGCGGTGGAGGACCACTCCGCGCAGAAGCAGCGGCTGCGGGAGGCCGCCCGTCAGCGGGCGGCGGCCAGGGCAGCGGCGGCGGACGAACTGCGCAGCGCGTCCGGCCGGTTCGCCGAGGTACGCCTCACGTCGGCAGCGCTCGGGCTGCTCCTGGAGCTGCTGGCCACGGCACTCGGGAATACGCAGCTCAGGAGGCGCGCCGGTACGGACGGGGAGGGGACGCCGGGCTTCGAACTGGACTCGGCGAGCAGCGAGGACGCCGAACTGGGTATCCGGCTCACCGTGCGACGGACGGCGGGCACGCGGACGGTGCTGCACTCGGCCGACGGCGACCTGCTGCTGGACGACCTGGAGCTGGACATCGGTCGTATCTCCGCCGCGGTCGACGGCGAAGCGGAGGCGAGCGTCTCATGACTCTTCCCTCGACTCACGACGTGGCCCTGGCCGCCGAGCGCCGCACCGCCGCCCGGCTGCTGCTCGCCCACCCCCTGGTCGCGTCGGACGGCCCCCATGCCGACCTCTTCCCGCTGATCCGCAGGCACGCCGACTGGCTGGGCAAACGGTTCCAGCAGGTGCTCGGCTACCGCCTGCTGGTCGACAGCTCCTACGCCCGGCTGTTCAAGGCGGGGCTGGGGGCAGGCTCGGGACACCGGCTGGAGCGCTCCACCGGCACCCCCTTCACCCCACACACATACGCCTGCCTCGCGCTGGCCCTGTCCGTGCTGGTGACCGCGCCCGAGCAGATGCTGCTGTCGCAGCTGGTCGCCGACATCAGGGCCGCCGCGGCCGACGCGGGGATCGAGCTGGAGGAGACGGGCCGGGTGGCCGGGAAGCGGACCCTGGTCGCGGCTCTGCGGCAGTTGGTCGATTGGGGGGTACTCATCGAGACCGAAGGTCAGGTGGCCGCGATCGCGCAGGAAGCGGGCGGGGAAGCCCTGATCACGGTGGATCGGGAGCTGGCACGCGTGGTCGTCGCCGGCCCGCTCGCACAGGCCCGGGACGGTGCCGACCTGGTCCGGCGGGCAGCGGACCCGGGGTTCGGCGGACCACGTACCTATGTGCGTCGGATGCTCGTCGAGACGCCCGTCGTCCACCTCGACGAGCTGACCGACGCCGAGCGCGACTGGCTGCGCACCCGGCAGCGCCGGGAAGCCCAGGCTTTCTCCGAACTCCTTGGCTTGGAGATGGAGATCCGCGCCGAGGGCGTGGCGCTGGTGGACCCCGAGGAGGAGCTCACGGATCTGCACCTGCCGGGCACCGGGACCGTCGCACAGGCCGCGCTGCTGCTGGCGGAACGGCTCGTGGAGCGGCTTCGGCCGCAGGAGCCGGGGCATCCGGCGACCGGCGGGACGCTCGTCATCGGGGTGGCTGTCCCGGACGGCTTGGTGGATGAGGTGCTGGCCGGGCTGATCGCCGAGTACGGGCAGCGCAGCAACTGGCAGCGCGGCTACCTGGAAGACCTCCTCTCCCTGCGAGAGGACGTACTGGACCTGCTGGTCCGCATGCGGCTCATGGCCCGCGCCGGGCGGCTGCGCGCCGAGGGAGAAGGACTGCCGGAGGGATACGTCGAAGAGGCGCCGGAAGGACGCACGGTGACCGATGTCCATGGCGCACGGCCCGGCGGCAGCGGCTGGGTGCTGCTGGCCGCAGCGGCCCGCTACGCCACCCACGTCACCGTGCGCCCGGCCACCGCGACCGGCAGAGGCACGGACGTCCAAGAGGAGTTGCCGCTATGACCACCGATGCGCGTGGCCTCGTTCCCTTGCCGCGTTCCGGCCTCGCGACGACCACCGGCGCCCGCTTCCGGCTGCACCGGGCGGGCATCCAGAACGTCTGGCAGTACGACGCGCAGGAGTTCTCCTTCGGCGACGGACGGCTGCTGCTGCGCGGCAAGAACGGCGCCGGCAAGTCCAAGGCCCTGGAAATGCTGCTCCCGTATCTTCTGGACGGCGACTCCCGGGCACTGGACGCCACAGGCACCGGCCGCACCACGCTCACCTGGCTGATGCTGGACGGGTTCGAGCAGACCAACCGTCTCGGGTACCTGTGGGTCGAGTTCCGGGGAACGGCCGACGACGGCGGTCACCGCCACCTGACGCTCGGCGCCGCCATCCGTGCCTCGAAGTCGACGCAGAAGGCGCTGCCGACGTTCTTCGTCACCCCGCTGCGGATCGGTGAGGACCTGCACCTGGTCGAGGCCGGTAAGCCGCTGCCGGTCGACCGGCTCAAGGAGATCGTCGGCTCCGACAACGCGACCGACCGTGCGGCCCTGCACCGCTCCCGGGTTGCCCGGGAACTGTTCGGCATCACCGACGCGACGCGCTACCGCAACCTCACCCAGCTCCTCCACCGGCTGCGGCGCCCGACGGTCGGGGACCGCATCGAACACGGGGGCCTGGCCTCCCTGCTCAGCGAGACCCTGCCGGGGCTCGACGAGGACGTGGTCGAGAAGGTGGCGCGCAACCTCCACGACCTCGACGCCGTACGGGACGAACTCGGCCGCCTGGAACGCACCGACGCAGCCTTGCGCACTTTCCTCACCAGTTACCGCGGCTACCTGGCCGGAGTCCTGCGCACCTCCGCGCAGAGAGTGAGCCACGAGCTGGGCGTCCTCGCGCAGCGGCGCCGGGCTGCCGGAGACGCCGCACAGCGGACGAACGACCTGAGGACGCAGGAGGAGGAGTCGGAGGGCCGGGTGGAGACCCTGCGCGAAGAGGAACAAGCCGCCCGGACCGACCTGGCCGCTCTACATGCCAGTCACGCCTACCGCAGCCTGCGCGAACTGTCGGAACGCCGCGGCACGGTGGAGGCGCTGCACTCCGCCGCCGTGGCCGCGTTCACCACCTTGCGGAACGCACACGACGCGGAGGAGAGCTCGGCGGAGCGGCTGGCCGAAGGTGTCGAACACCTCGGAAGCCGACTGGCCGAGCTGGGAACCGAACACCGGGAGCTGCTGACGCAGGCGGAGAAGGCCGGGCTTCCCACCGGCCACCTCGGCGAGGCGGTGGCCCTGCCTCGCACGGTTCTCGCCCAGGTCACCGAGACTGAGCTGACGACTCCGGACGGGGAGACGCGCACCGTACGGCACCGGTCGGTGGCCCACGTGGACACGGTCACGACGCAGGAACTGCTGCGGTCCTGGCAGAACCAGTTGGAGGACGCCGAGGCGGTCGCGAGAAACCGGGCCCGGATGGTTCAGGAGGTGACCCGCCTCATCTCACGGGCGAGCGAGGCCCGGGCCGGGGCAACTCAGGCCGATGCCGAACGGGAGCGGCTGGAGGGCGAGGCGGAAGAGGCTGCCGGTCATCTCGACGTCAGCCGCCAGAAGGTCGCCGAGGAGAGCGGCGCCTACGCCCGCCGTGTCGCCGAGTGGGCGGAGCACACGCGGACTGCGCTGGGTCCCGACTGCCCGCCACTGGACGCCGTTCACGTCGCCGTCGGCCACGAGACCTCGGCCGACGCGCCGTTCGCGGACCGCACGCTGCCGCCCGACGTCGACAGCCAGGCGTGGCGGACCGCTCAGGCCGCATTGGAGCCGTACGGCGAGGAACTCACCGGACGCCGGGACACCCTGGCACTCGGCGTCAGCCGGCTCGGCGAGGAACTCGACCGCCTGGCGGAGCAGAAGCGGGACTGGGAGCAACGTACCGACCCTGAGCCACCCGCCCCGCGCCATCGCGTCGCCGCGAGAAGGCCGGACACTGGAGCACCTTTCTACCGGCTCGTGGACTTCGCGGACGACCTGGCTCCGGCCGACCGGGCGGGTCTGGAAGGAGCCTTGGAGGCGAGCGGGATCCTGGACGCGTGGGTGGGCGCGGACGGCGTCCTTCTCGATCCGCGCACCCGGGACACACTTCTCCAGTCGGGTCCCGCGCTGTCCGACGGGCCGACTCTGGCGTCGGCCCTGCGCCCGGCTCCTGAACCGGGTTGCGGCGTCACATCCGAGCAGGTGGGGCGTCTACTGGCCAGCATCGCACTCGCGTCGCCACAGGAGACCTCCTCTCACAATGCGGTGTTCTACGACGGCAGTTGGCGCCTGGGCGTGCTCAGCGGCCGTCACGGCAAGGGCGAGACCGAGTACGTGGGGGCCGCCGTACGCGCCGAGACCCGGCGGCGCATCCTCGCCGAGCTGGAGGAGCGGATCGCGCAGACGCAGCAGCGGCTGGCCGACGTCCGCGAGGAGCTCGCCGTGGCCGATGCCATGCGTCGGGCTCTCACCCTCGCGGAACGGGACTTCCCCAGGGCACGGAGTCTCGCCGACGCCTGGAGCAGGACCGAATCAGCCGAGAGGACACTGCGTGACCTGACCGCCAAGGCGACCCGGGCGGCACGGTTGGCCGAGGAGGCCCGCGCTCTCGCGGTATCGGCGCGTGCCGAGGCGGATGCCACCGCGACCGCCCACGACCTGCCCGGCGATCCCGACGCCCTGGACCGCGCACGCACCGCGCTGGCTGCCCTGCTCAGTGGTATCGGGCATCTGCGCAGGGCCGTCGGCGGCACGGGCGAGCGGCTCGGCGCGAACCAGGCCGATGCCGACCGGTACGGACGTGCCCGGGAGGATCGCCTGGCCGCGGACGAGGGCTACCGGCTCCACTTCGCCGGACTGCGCACCGCTGAGCAGGACCTGCGCACCCGCGAGGAGGCCATCGGGTCGTCCGAGGAGGAGATCCTCACCCGCGAGCAGGAGGCCAAACAGCGCATCGCGAACGCCGTCCACGCCCTCCCCGCGGCTGGGCGAGCCCGCGACGAACTCCACGACCTGCGCGTGCGCGCGGAAGAGGACGAGAAGCGCCTGCGCGGGAACCTGGCGGACCAGGAGACGGCGGTCATCGACACCGGCAGCGCTCTTCGCGGTGCTCTCGGCCGACCCGAGGTGGTGCGCGGCGCCGGGCTGGACCGGTCCTCGCTGCCCGAGTACGTGTCGGACGATCCCGGCGCGGACGTCCGCAGCCGTCTGCGAGCACTGCGGGCACTCGCCGACGCCGTGGAACAAGCCCTCGGCCGCCCGAAGGGCGAGGTGTCGGACAGCACCCTGCTCAACCGGCACACCGAACTGCGCGACCAACTAGCCGGCGGGTTCGACGCGCAGCTGGAAGAACGCGACGGGATCAAGGTGTGCCGCCTGGTCGACGACCACGGATCCCATGACGTCGCGGCCGTGGGCGAGCGGATCGCGGTCCAGGCCGCGGAGGCCCGGGGACGGCTCACCGAGCGCGAGCGCGAGGTGTTCCAGCGGTTCCTGACCGGTGAACTCGGCGACCACCTCTCGGCACAGGTCATCACCGCGGCGAACCTGGTCGCTGCTCTCAACGACACCCTGCGGACCGTGCGCACATCCCACGGTCTCGGCGTCGAGCTGCTGTGGAAGCTGGACGAGGACGTGGACGCGGACGTGCGCGCGGCCGTCGAGCTGCTGCGCAGTCCGTCGAGCCTCAGGACGCGCGAGCAGACCGAGCAGCTGCGCGAGGTGCTGCAACGCCGGATCGAGGACGCCCGTCGTGCCGACCCGTCAGCCGGTTACACCGCCCATCTGCGGACCGCGCTGGACTACCGCGACTGGTTCCGTTTCCACACCTTCGTGGTCGAGGACGCGGCCCCGGGCCGCCGTCGGAAACTGACCGGCCGGACCGGTCTCAGCCAGGGCGAGCAGCGGGTGCTCTCCTACCTCGTGCTCTTCGCCGCAGCTGCCGCCCACTTCACCAGCCTCGCCGAGTCGGCACCGCACGCGCCGCGGCTGATCCTCCTGGACGACGCCTTCGCCAAGGTCGATGAACCCACCCATGGCCGGCTGGGCCGTATCCTCGTCGACCTCGATCTCGACTTCGTCCTCACCAGCGAGCGGCTCATGGGTAACTGGCCCGAGGTTCCGTCCCTCCACATCTACGAGTGTCTCCGTGATCCCCACGTGCGCGGGGTAGCGACCCTGCACTACACCTGGAACGGTCGGCACCGGCGTCTGGTGTCCGTATGAGCGGGCTGCCCTCCGCAACGCGCGACTGGCTGACAGGACCTGGACTCACCCGGCTCTGGGAAGGGGTACGTAAACGCCTGGAGAGCAACGGCGTACAGGCCACGGGGTCGCTCCGGCTGACCGCGATGAACGCCCAGGAACGCAACGACCTGTCTCTCCTGATGGGCAAACCCCTCACGGGTACCAACGTGACCGTACGGCTCGACATGCTCGACGCACGGCTACGCGCCTCGGCCGCCGGAATTGGCCTCAGGGACACCTTGGAGGAACTCGGCCCGCCACTCACCGACCGCCGTGCCGCCCGCGCGGACGTGGCGGCACGGCGGGAGCAGGTATGGTCGTCCCTCGCTTCGTCACTGGACGCCTCCCCGCTCGCCGACCAGGAATGGCCCAGGCAGTGGTACGACCTGTTGCGCCGTGCCGGCGTTCCGAGAGGAGTGACACCCGAAGCGGCGATATGGACACTCCAGCAGGCGGTCCAAGTCCTCACCGCTCTCCTCGGTCCCGAGCGGGGCGGCGCACTCGGTCGAGGAGAACTCGCCGCCATGGCGACCGGCTCCGCACACGGCCTGGACGACGGCACCTGGCTCGCACGCCTCGTCCAACGCGGCGTCGCCCTCGCCCATGGCGCCGAGTTCCCCGACGACGCGGCCGGTCGACGCGCTCTGTGGCGGCTGGTGTCCGTCACGCCGGACGAGGTCTCCAGCACGGTGCTGACCTACGGACTGCGACCTGACGGCGAGGGCTGGCGGGAGCGTGCCCTACGGGAGCGGGCCGAGCATCACGCCGAAGCCCACCTCACACCGCGCGACCTGCACTCCCTGCGGCTGCGACTCCCCGCCGGAACACTCGTCCACATCTGTGAGAACCCACGCGTGGTGGAAGCCGCGGCAGACGCGGCCTGCATCCAGCCCCTCGTGTGTACATCCGGCAGCGCCGCCACGGTGGTCTTCACGCTTCTCGACGCCCTCGCCGCCACAGGCTGCCGCTTCGCGTACCACGGCGACTTCGACTGGCCGGGGATCGTTTTGGCCAACCGGGTCATCCGCCGCTACGAAGCCTTGCCGTGGCGCATGGGCACCGCGGACTACGAGCACCTGGCCGCTCGCAGTCAGGCTGAGGGCATCCCTCAACTGGCGCTCGACGGCCAGCCGGTCGGCGCTGACTGGGACCCGGATCTCGCTCCTGCCATGACCGCCCTCGGCGTCGCGCTCCATGAGGAGGCCACTCTCGACCTTCTGGTGGACGACCTGTCACGCCAGACGTAGGGACGTCGGCGCCATGCCGGGTTCTGGGAGCCATCTGGGAGCCAACCCGCTCCCCAAGCCCCTTCCACGCTGATAGCCGGCGACAACGACATTTCCGCAGCTGCCCTTGCTGCCCTCGGCGGCGCTACCGCGGTTCCCGAATGGCGTCACGGTCGTGCACCAGCATCGGCAGGAGGAAGGCCGGACGACCACGACCGGGACGCCCGGCACGCTCCAACGGATCTTCGACTACTCCGCCCGGGCCGATCCCTACCCGCTCTACGCCGAGTTGCGCAAGACGCCGGTGGCCCAGCAGGAGGACGGCAGCTACGTCATCAGCACCTACCGCGAGATCACGGACATACTGAATGACCCGCATCTGAGTTCCGACGTGCGCAATCTGTCGCGTCCGATGCCCTCAGCCGAGGGAGGGGCCACGTCGTCGTTCATCCACATGGACTCGCCCGAGCACGATCGCCTGCGGCGTATGGCGATGCGTCACTTCGGCCCCCCGCACACCCCTGGGCTGGTGACCGGACTTGAAGGCTTCCTGACCACCACCGTCGGCAGCCTGATCGACGATCCGGCGGGCATGCAGCAGATCGACGTCGTCGACGATTTCGCCTTCCCGTTCCCCGTAACCGTGATCTGTCACTTGCTCGGCGTGCCACGCGAGGACGAGCCGCGGTTCCACCTGTGGGTGAACGCCATCATGAACTCGGTCGACTAGGACCCGAAGACCGACCCGAAGGAGAAACTGGACAAGGGCGTGCAGGCCCGCAAGGACTTGCGCCAGTGCCTCGGCGAGCTGGTGGAACAGCGCCACGGCCGGCTCGTCGCACTCAAGCGTTCAGCCAGCTCCGTCGGTCGCGGGCGACGCTGTACACCCGCTCCACCTGCTGCGTGTCGAGCACGCCGGCCAGTGGTCCGAGGGCGGCGACTTGGCGTTCCCGGTAGACGCGCACCTCCAGCTGTGTGGCGACAACGTCCAGGCTCCTCACGCGCACGGAGGCGATCCGAGCGCCCAAGGCATGCACAGAGGGTCAGGCGTACGGGCATGCAGTCGCGCCATGCTCAAGAGCTTGTTCTACTGAGGAAATAGGGCAGAAGAGGTGATTCGGAAGAGGTGGCCATGATGAGAGTCATGAGGTCCACGGCAGCCTCCGCGACGACGTCCCTACGAGCGGGCACCCTGGCCTCCTCCATCCTCCTGGTCTCCGGTGCCGTCGTCGCAGGCACTGGGGACGGCGAGGTGACAACGCCCGGGGCCGAGTCCCCCATCGCCTCCGCATCCGCGAGCCCGCACAGACCCCTGCCCGACTCGCTCACCGAACAGAAGCTGAGCTGGAAGGCCTGCCCGGCCCCCACGACCCTGCAGGGCGCGGATGCCGGAGCGCCGGGAAAGCTGCCGGACGGTACGCCCTGGGAGTGCGCCACCCTCAAGGTCCCGCTCGACTACGCCGATCCGGGCGGCGACACCATCGAGCTGGCGCTGATCCGCGCGAAGGCGCGCCCACGAGACGGAGAGGAACGCATCGGCTCACTCGTCTTCAACTTCGGCGGCCCCGGAGCGTCCGGCGTTGCCGCCCTCCCCCAGTTCGTGAAGGACTACCGCGATCTGCACGGCCGCTACGACCTGGTGAGCTTCGACCCGCGCGGCGTCGGCGCCAGCGCGCCCGTGCGCTGTCTGGACGACAAGGCCACTGACGCCGCGTACGAGTCCGACGGCACGCCCGACAACGACAAGGAGCTGAAGGCCGCCCTCGCGCTCGCGGAGAAGGTTACGGAGGCCTGCGAAAAGAACTCGGGCAAGGTCCTTCCGCACGTCGGCACGACCAATGCGGCCCGCGACATGGACCTGCTGCGCCAAGTCCTCGGCGATGACAAGCTGCACTACTTCGGCACCTCGTACGGCACTGAACTCGGCGGTGTCTACGCCCACTTGTTCCCCGAGAACGTGGGCCGGGCCGTCTTCGACGCCGTCGTCGACCCCACGCAGGACTCGTTGCAGTCGTCCCTCAACCAGACGAAGGGCTTCCAGCTCGCTCTGGACAACTACTTGAAGGACTGTGCGTGGCAGCCGGGCTGTACGACCGGCAGCAGCGTCGAGGAGGGTCGCAAGAAGATCACTGATCTGCTGAAACGGCTCGACGCACAGCCACTGCCCACCGACGACGGCCGGAAGCTGACCGAGTCCCGTGCGGAAGCCGGCATCTCCCTGGCGCTCTACTCCCAGGCCTTCTGGCCTGAGCTGACGCGGGCCTTGGCGGAAGCGGAGCGGCTGAAGACCGGGAACGGGCTGCTCTACCTCTCCGACTTGTACACGGAGCGCGATTCAAACGGCCACTACAGCAATCTGTTTCCCGCCCTCACGGCGATCTACTGCGCGGACAGCGAGCAGCGCTACACGGTCGACGACGTGAAGGCGAAGCTGCCCGAGTTCCGCAAGGCGTCCCCCGTTTTCGGTGAGTCCGCGGCCTGGTCCCTGATCGGGTGCACCGACTGGCCGGTCAAGGGCGAGGCCAAGGACCCTCAGGTCGCCGCCGAGGGGTCCGCACCGATCCTCCTTGTCGGCAACACCGGCGACCCGGCCACCCCGTA
This sequence comes from Streptomyces sp. NPDC053673, assembly GCF_055585225.1. Classification (NCBI taxonomy): domain Bacteria; kingdom Bacillati; phylum Actinomycetota; class Actinomycetes; order Kitasatosporales; family Streptomycetaceae; genus Streptomyces; species Streptomyces sp. NPDC053673. The sequence goes on from NZ_JBVJKN010000008.1 coordinate 262,430, forward strand.
CGAGGGAACCCGGCGAATGGCCGACGAGCTCGGCGAGGACGTCGGCGTAGAGCTCACCTACAAGGGGCAGGGGCACGGGGCGTACGGCACCAGCGGCTGTGTGACGAACGCGGTGAACGCCTATCTGCTCGACGGCAGGATGCCGCAGGACGGCACGGTCTGCGAGTAGCGGCGCGGACCGGCGGGGCTGCCGGCACGGGCCGGTCACCCGTCGGTCGGCCAGGAAAGTGCCGGAGGGACCGCTCACCGCGCACGCTGCTCACCGCATGCGGTGACCTCGTCAGTCGTGCGGCCGAAGGTGGACGGAGCACGCGGAGGGGTGCCCTCCCCGACAGCGTGAGGGCACCCCAAGGACGGTCAGCGGTAGTCGTAGCGGTTGTGACCCCAGTGGTGACCGTGGCCCCAGCGGTGACCGTGGTGCCGGTTGTCCCAGTGGTGTCCGTGGCGCCGGTTGCCCCAGTGGCGACCGTGGTCCCGGTGACCCCCGCGGTGGTGGCCCCAGCGGTCGCCACGGTCGCCGCGGTCGCCGCGGTGGCCGCGGTGGCCGCGGTCGTCGCGGTCGTCGCGGTCACCGCGCCCGTAGTCGTCACCGCGGTCGTGACCACGGTCGTACGTGGCCTGAGTCGCCACCGAAGGCGCAGAGGTGGCAGCGCCGGCGCCAGTGGCACCGCCCAACAGGACGGCGGCCGCGACGCCCAGCGCGGCGGCAAGACGGGAAACCCGCATTCCGTGCTCCTTTCACAGCAGGTGCCTGATGCGCCTGCCTGGGTCGGACAGGTCGATGTTTGCATCCCAAATGCACCATCGAGTCCGAATCATCACCAAAGACACCTCATGTAACGAAAAGTCGTTAGTTCGGGAACCGGCGCCCGGCGTGTCGGCGTCACGCGCGCGCGGACGAGTGGCCCGCACCCTCCTCCACCAGGGTGAACTTGCACTGGAAGCCATCGAGTACGCAGCAGCGGCCTGTGAACCCGGCGACGCCTCAGGCCCAAAGGGCCTCCGGAGCCAGGGGCAGGGGTCGTGGGCTTGCGGAGGCCTGCGCGTGGCCCGGCCTTGAGGGGGCTTGTTTCCGTCGCGGAGGGTCTCACGTCTCCGTTCGCCGGGTTGACCCGTGGCGCTCGCAGCGGCGACGGAACATCGCGCGGTACTCCCGGCTCTCGCCTACCGCTTCGACAACGACAAGTGGTGCACTGGTCAGCGGTTCGCGGCCTACCGAGCGCTACTCGGGGACGCATTCGACGGCCGCGTACTCGAAGCCGAGACGGCGAACACGAACCCTCCGCCCTTCTTCCGTGACGTCGTCGGTTGCGCCCACAGCGTCGTCACGGCACACCTCGTCGACCAGGACGGCCACCCCACCATGCAGGCCCGGAACGAGATCATCGCCTTCCTGGCCGAGCGGCTCGGGACGTGGCCTGAAAATCTCCCCCGACTACGGCGCGGTCGCTCAACAAGGCCCGCCCTGCATCAAGGAGTTGTTCACTGGGCTCGGGGCAAGTGAGCGCGGCACCTGGGAATTTGCCGCGGCCCGCTGGCGCGGGGCGCGGGCGTCTGCGCACCCGGGGGAGAGTTCCGTCGCGATCGCGGATGAGGGGGCAGGACGCGTGGGTCACCAGGAAGGGCGGCGGATCTTCATCGCAACCGCATGACACTTCTCTGTGGTCGTGCCGTGACCGCACGTGACGGTGTGGCGTGTGACACGCCTGTGACAGTCGGCGGACACCGTCATGAAGTCCTCCCGGCAGCCTTTTGAAAGAGGGCAAAACGCAGCATTCGGGCATATGCCCCCTGCTTCCGAGGGTGTGAGCAGTGATGACCGGGCCGATCCGCCGGAGGGAATCCCATGAGCCTCGCACTCGCCACGCCGCACGCCGAAGCCCCCGCACCCGCGCTGGCTCCGCGCGAGCAGGAAACGCTGCGGCACATCGCCGCCGGGCGCACCTACCTGCAGACGGCCCGCCACATGGGACTCTCCAAGCACACCGTCGACGCCTACCTCCGCCGCATCCGCGCCAAGCTCGGCATCCACAGCACCGCGGAACTCACCCGTCTCGCCATCACCCTCGGCCTCTGATACCCGAGGTCCCTTTTGTGCCGCATGCCCATCATGTGTATGCGACATATCGCAGACGGTATGCACTTGCGCCCCGGCGCGCCCCGTATACCCCATACGGGGAACACGTACACGGGGAGGCCCGGCTCCACCCGGTCAGCGCCTCGCCTGCGCCTTTTCGGTGGCGTATTCGGCAGCCGCGTGGAAACTGCTGCGCCTGCACGAGGGCTCAACGCCCTCGTTGCGATACCGCGCATACACCGCCATACGACTTCAGTGCGTCCAATCGGGGGACCTGTCAGTCGATACAAAAGAGGCCTGTCACCTGGCATATCGAGCCGCCGTGGGCGAGTTTACGAAGTCTTGAGGGAGATTTCCCGTCCAACTGGGCGCCTGCGCCGAATACGTCATAGATGCGATCAGGGGCTTCCCTGAGGAAGGCTCGGGCGCCGAGCCGAAGGTGTTCAGCGTCCGGCGGTGGATCGCCTCGCCTTGATACTCCGCGTTGATGGCGGCAAAAAACCTTTGATGGGAGTGATCGGTCTGCTGGTCATCCGCGGTTTGCGGACACGCCCACGAACGGCTGGGCGGCCGCGGCCCATGACATCCTCCGCCGGGGTATCCGGCCCAAGTGCCCCTGGCGGTGTGGACGGCTACTTCCGTACCGGCGCGAGCGAGTTCGAGTGGCAACAGTGCGGTGGACGACGGAGACTGGGGGACGTGGTTTTGTGAACAGACCAGAGCTCACGACCTCGTGGCTTCCGGATTGCGTGCTCCGCCCGTCGCGGCAGCGCGAGGAACACCGGGTGCCGGCCGCACCGACCCATGGTGGGTCGAAGTTCCCACAAGGAAATCGCATGGTGGAAGATTCTGTCGAGGTCTTGACGCCTGAGCCGGATGATTCTGCAATGACCAAACGCAGATACGCCGACTCCACGACCGGCACCGAGCGAAATTTTGCCGAGGTACTGGCCGGCGTCGTATGCGTCGAACAAGTGTCGGTCGACAGCCATTTCTTCGATGACCTGGGTGCGAACTCGCTGGTGATGGCCCAATTCTGTGCGCGGGTCAGAAAGCGGGCGGACCTGCCATCGGTGTCGATGAAGGACATCTACCAGTACCCGACGGTGCGAAGCCTTGCGGCGGCCCTCGGGGACGTCGAGCCCTCTCCTGCCGAGACATCAGCTCCGGCGCCGGTCGAGGAGGTAGTACCGGGAAGCACTCTGCATTACGTGCTCTGCGGAACGCTGCAGTTGCTGATTTTTCTCGGGTATTGCTTCGTAGCCGGGTTTGTCACTGCCCGGGGCTATGAGTGGATCTCCGCCGGTTCAGGCCTGGTCGACACCTACGTGCGGGCGGTCGTCTTCGGCGCTGTCGGGTTCGTCGGCCTGTGCACCTTCCCGATCGTTGCCAAATGGATTCTTATCGGCCGGTGGAAACCACGTGAATTCCCGGTCTGGGGTCTGGCCTATCTGCGCTTCTGGACCGTCAAGGTGCTGACCCACGCGAACCCGATGATCTTCTTCGTCGGGAATCCGCTGTACGTGCTGTATCTGCGGGCCCTCGGCGCACACATCGGCAAGGGTGTCACGGTCCTCTCCCGTACCAATCCGGTCTGCACCGATCTGCTCACGATCGGCGCCGGTACGGTGATCCGGAAAGAGGCGCACTTCCTCTGCTACCGGGCGCTCGCGGGGCACATCCAGACCGGCCGGGTCACGATCGGCCGGAATGCATTCGTCGGCGAGAAGGCCGTGCTCGACATCGGTTCGTCGATGGGCGACGGAGCACAGTTGGGCCATGCATCCGCGCTGTACAGCGGCCAGATGGTCCCGGACGGCGAGCGGTGGCACGGTTCCCCGGCCGAGCGCACGGACGTCGACTACGTGAGGGTCGCGCCCGCGCGGTGCGGCACACTGCGCCGGACCGGCTACGGCCTGGTGACGCTGCTCCAGCTGCTCTTCCTGTACATACCCCTGACCATCGGGGGCGCGTACATGCTGCTGACCCAGGTTCCGGCGGTGGGCAGGGCGCTGGCGCCCGGCACGGTGCAACTCACGTCGCCCGCGTTCTACATGGACGCGCTGGTCCTTTCCCTCATTGTTTTCTTCGGCTTCGCCATCGCGGGCATCGTCGTGTTGTTCACCGTTCCGCGCCTGCTGAACCTGGTGATCAAGCCAGACACGGTCTATCCGCTGTACGGCGTGCGTTACTCGCTGCACCGGATGGTCGCACGAATGACGAACATAAGGTTCTTCATATGGCTCTTCGGTGACAGCTCCTATATCGTCAACTATTTGCGCGGCCTCGGATACGACCTCTCCAAGGTCGAGCAGACCGGGTCCAACTTCGGCTCGAGGGTGCAGCACGAGACGCCGTATCTGAGCACTGTCGGCAGTGGAACGATGGTGGCCGACGGACTCTCCATCCTGAATGCCGATTACTCGAGCACATCCTTCCGCGTGTCCCGGGCGTCGATCGGGCCGCACAATTTCCTCGGGAACGACATCGCCTATCCCTCGGGGGGCAGGACGGGCGACAACTGCCTTCTGGGTACGAAGGTGCTGGTTCCGCTCGACGGCGAGGTTCACGAAGGGGTGGGCCTGCTCGGGTCGCCATGCTTCGAGATTCCCCGGTCGGTGGAGCGGGACGCCCGGTTCGACCATCTCAGGAGCGGAGACGCGCTACGCCGCGGCCTCGCCGCGAAGAACCGCTACAACATCCGCACGATGGTCTTCGTCCTGTTCGTGCGCTGGGTACACGTATTCGCCATCACGCTGCTGGGCCTCGCGACCGTCGACAGGTACGGGGCATTCGGACAGCTGATGATTTCTTTGTATCTGGCGGCCGCCCTTGCATTCACCGCGCTCTACTTCGTCCTGGTGGAGCGACTCATGACGAGATTCCGTCCGTTGAAGCCGCAGTTGTGCTCCATATACGAGCCGTACTTCTGGTGGCACGAGCGCCTCTGGAAGGTCCCCGACGAGTTCTTCGTCGTATTCAACGGCACCCCGTTCAAAAGCTTGATCTGGCGAATGTTGGGAACCCGGTTGGGCAAGCGCGTCTTCGACGACGGCTGCACCTTGTCGGAAAGGACGCTCACCACCATCGGGGACGACTGCACGCTGAATCTGTCGAGCAAGATCCAGTGCCACTCGCAGGAGGACGGCACATTCAAGTCCGAGTACAGCACGATCGGTGCCGGCTGCACTCTCGGTGTCCAGGCCCTCGTCCATTACGGCGTGACGATGGGCGACGGCGTCGTACTCGCCTGCGACTCCTTCCTCATGAAGGGCGAGGAAGTTCCCCGGCAAGCCCGGTGGGGTGGAAACCCAGCCACGGAATTGCGAGATGTCCCCCGTCAACCCGCAGTATCAGAGCGGTGAGTGGAGGGGAGAGTCCGATGGACATGCATGTCGACGCGGGCCGGGAGTTTTGGCGCGATGTTCTTCTCGCGGGTGGTTTCACCGCGATCCCGCGGTGGACGCACGATCCGGTGCCGGGCGTGGCCCGCTGCGAGGTGACGGTGCCGGACGATGTCGCGCAGGGGGC